>CANJMS010000013.1 GCA_947475825.1 Nitrosomonadales bacterium | reverse complement strand
TACGCACCAAGGCTAAACTGAAAGCCGCAACAACCGAGCACATGCTGACATTGGAAAAATCACCTGAGCGTGTCAAAAAATACTTCCAAGATTCTCGCGTAAAATATGCGGCATGAAAACTTCAAACTTCATCTGGCCGGATCAATAGTTGTTGATGTCTTTAGGTGTGGCCGTTCTGCACAGCAGTACGGCGGGGTTAGGCGCGATTTAATGTGGTGTGACTGCACGACGTTTGCGCCGTTGTTGTCCTGGGCGGAGGAATTTTGTCTCGAATATCGTTTGGCAGAAATACTCAGAGCAACTTTTGCAGCATGGCTTTTAAAAAAACTGATTTGATTGATCAGTAAAGGAGAAGGGGTGCCCGTCTTTAGCGCTTCAAGTGTGGGTAGCCTACCCGCTCATAGTAAGCCCGCGCCATATCGCGCTCGTCAGAACCGTTGTTGCTGCTACAGCCGTCCGCAAAGTGTAGTAACATTAATTGCAGTGGGTGAGGTAAACTGTTGGGGTCAGCACGTTAAATTTGCCATATGTTAAGCCGTTTCCGCGATGTGTTTAGATACTTAAAATATGAAAATCTTATTCGGCAATACCCTTGTACGTAAGTATTATGTTGTTGGCTTTGTCATTGTAATTCTGTCAGGTTGTGCGCTTGCTCCCGGGATGAACTTTAAGAACGTAACGCCAGAGTCGAGCCGGTCGAGTGGGGCTTCTGCTGCTGTCCCTGTCCTCAAAACCATCACGCCACGGCTGATACAGCAAGAGCAGCAACTTGCCAGTACCGAGTCTCGCTCAAGCTCAAACCTTTCCGAAATAATGATGCCACCGCAGCCTTATAGAATCGGCGCAGGTGATCATCTGGCGATAACAGTGTGGGATCATCCAGAGCTGGTGATGCCAGCGAACAGCATGACGGGAACCACAGCCACGGTAGCGGGAGCACTTCCGGCGGGCTACACTGTCAGCTCGGAAGGAAAAATTCAATTCCCTTACGCGGGCGACTTCAAAGTTGAAGGTCTGACTGAACTGCAAGCGCGTGATTTGCTTGCCCAGCGCCTAGTGCACTTCATCAAAAAACCTGAAGTGACACTCAGAGTCATGAGTTATCGTAGTAAGCGCGTATATGTGGATGGTGAAGTCAAGCTTCCCGGTATCGTACAGATCGATGATATCCCGTTGTCCCTGCCGGAAGCGCTCCATCGTGCTGGTGGCATTACCGCCCAGGGAGATCAAAGCCGCATCACAGTCACCCGCGAAGGGAAAACCTACCAGATAGACATGATTCGTTTGATGGTGGATGGCATTGATCCTTCGCGCATCATGTTAAGCAATGGCGACATGCTGCGCGTGATTTCGCGCGATGAAAACAAAGTGTTTGTCCTCGGTGAGGTGACCAAGCCGATTGCATTGACCATGCGCAATGGACGGCTGAGCCTTAACGAAGCGCTTGGTGAAGCGGGGGGCGTTAATCAACTCACTGCCGATGCCACCCAGGTCTATGTGATACGCAATGCAAATGATGCGCAGCCGATCATTTACCACCTTAATATAGGTTCGCCAGTTATGTTTGCGCTGGCTGAAAGTTTTAAACTTAAAGCCAAGGACGTCGTGTATGTCGATGCTACGTCAATGGTGCGATTCAACCGTGTCATCAGTTTGATATTGCCGACCGCACAATCTCTTACAATCGTCAATCGCGGGTTCCAATGATCCGGCGGGTTTTGGTCGTGTGCATTGGAAATATCTGCCGCAGTCCGATGGCTGAAGGTTTGTTCGGGAAAGTGATGCCGGAAGTGCAAATAGGCTCGGCGGGACTATCGGCCATGGTGGGTCATGGAGCAGACCCGATTGCGGTGCAGATCATGGCTGGTGTCGGTGTTGATATTTCCGCGCACCGGGCACGCATGTTGACCGATGCAATCGCGCGTGACGCAGACATTATCCTGGTTATGGATGACCTGCAAAAACAGCAAATCTCAATGCAATATCCTTATACGCGCGGCAAAGTGTTTGGATTGTCCGAGGCAACAAAACAGGATATTCCCGATCCCTATCGGCAACCACCAGAAGTATTCCACACGGTTTTCTCGCTGATAGAAAAAGGGGTAAACGAATGGGCGAAGCGCATTAACAGCATCAACTAAAGACTTTATGACACAAACGACATGAACCAAAATACGCAAAACAATCCGGCTGGCATAGGCATCAACGAAGATGAGATCAATCTGGGTTCGCTGTTGGACAATCTCTGGCTGTATAAAAAAATGGTGGGTCTGATCGCAGCCGCAATATTCGTATTGGGCACAGCCTACGCGTTTATGGCCAAGCCGATATATCAAGCCAACCTGATCATCCAGGTGGAAGACAGCCCCGGATCCACCAAGAGTTTATTGGGAGATGTGGGCACTCTTTTCGATACCAAAACAGCCGCATCGGCGGAAATAGAATTACTGCGTTCACGCATGGTGGTGGCCAATGCGGTCGACAGCCTCGGTTTATATATTGAGGCGCGGCCAAAATATTTCCCATTCGTCGGGCGCTGGTGGGCAAGCAGAAGCAAACAGCTTTCCAACCCGGGCGCATTCGGATACGGCGGATATACATGGGGCAACGAGGCAATAGAAGTGCCTGTGTTCAACGTGCCGCAGGAGATGCAAGAACGCGAATTTATCCTGATTGCGGGCGGTAACGGCGAATTCGAGCTGCAACAGCCAGATTATGCCATTGCAATAAAGGGCAAGATTGGGCAAGCCACCATGCAGGAAACACCGGCAGGCAAGGTGGAAATACTGGTAGCGAAGCTGGAGGCAAATCCCGGCACACAGTTTTTGTTGCGGCGTAATTCAAGATTAAAAACTATCGAGAGCATGCAAGGAGATTTACAGATTGCCGAAAAGGGCAAGCTGTCCGGTGTGATCGAAATTAAACTGGAAGGGGGCGATCCGCTGTTAACCGCGAAAATATTAAATGCGGTCGGCCATGAATATATCCGCCAGAACGTCGATCGAAAATCTGAAGAAGCAGAAAAAACCATCGTCTTTCTGGATTCCCATTTGCCCGAAATTAAGCGCAATGTTGAAGAAGCCGAAACCCGATACAACAAACTGCGCGACCAGCGCGGAACTATCGATATTGGTGAAGAAGCCAAAAACACATTGCAACAAGCCGTTGGCATAGAAGTGAAACTGCTTGAGGTCAAACGCGTGCGCGAGGAATTGCTGTCTAAATTTACCGCACTACACCCCAGTGTTGTGAATATGGACAAGCAATTGAACATTCTGAATTCACAAAAGGCCGCTATCCAGGAACAGATCAAGAGGCTGCCCGGTGTCGAACAGGATGTCATTTCCAGCCTGCGGGATGTCAAAGTTGGCACCGAACTCTATACCTCGCTGCTGAATACCGCCCAGCAATTGCGCCTGGCCAAAGCCAGCAAGATCGGCACATCACGCCTGATTGATGAGGCGGTCATACCGGAACAACCGATCAAGCCTAAACGCCTGATGATCATTCTGATATCCGTATTTCTCGGCTTGTTCATCGGCGTGCTGGCCGCGTTCATCCGTAAGGTCATGCGCGGCGCGATCGACAGTCCGAGAATGATCGAAGACGCGACAGGCCTTCAGGTTTACGCAACCGTATTGGAAAGCAAGCAGCAAGAGGTACTTTTCAAAAAGATACTGGCTAAAGAAACGGGTCAATTTATCCTGGCGGCAACACACCCGGACGACCTCTCCATCGAGAGTTTGCGCAGTTTCCGCGTGGCTCTGCAATTTGCCATGTTGGATGCGGCGAATAACCGGGTGATGTTCACCGGCCCGACACCGGGCGTTGGTAAATCTTTCATCGCCGCGAATATGGCCGCTATTCTTGCTCAGGCTGGCAAGCGTGTGTTGCTGCTCGACATGGACGTGCACAAAGGGCATTTGAACCAGTATTTTGCTCTGGGGCGCGCGGCAGGGTTGAGTGAAATACTCGCTGGCGAAATCACGCTGGAGCAGGCAACCCACAAAAATGTTCTGAAAAACCTGAGTTTCATTACCAATGGCACACCCGTCGCCAACCCGGGTGCGCTATTCCTCAACGAGCGCCTGCCGCAATTTCTTGAGCAGTGCAGCCAGCAATATGACATCGTCATCGTCGATGCAGCCCCCGCGTTGCTGGTCTCGGATGTGGCGGTAATCGGCCTGAACATGGGCACGACTTTCATGGTGGTGCGTGATGGCATTTCTACCCTGGCTGATCTGACCACCGCAGTCAAACGGCTAGCCCAGGCGCGAGTCGCAGTGAAGGGTGTATTGTTCAACGGCCAGCAGATGCGTATTTCCAGCAGCTATGGTTACGGTTACGGATATAAGTACGCCAGCGACAAACCGGGTGCCTGATTGGGTAACTAGCCAGGACAACTAATCGTGAGCGCAACATACATGTAACAAACAGCCCAAGCGAATGAGCGTTTTATGAAATTGATCCCCACTATGCTGTGCGGCGGACCAGAGTGGTGAACGACTTCGCGCAATTCAAACAGCAGGCCGATGTCATCGTCGCTAACCGCATCACCGACAACATCCGCGATGTGACGGACAAAGTGTATAGCCGCGAATTGTTTGGGAAGGACTGAGTAGCAATGAGAATCAGCCAGTATTTTTTCAATCAATGCAGCGCGATATCGTGATATCATCTTAATAACTTTATAGCGGGAGATATCCCATGGCACAAGTAATCGTTCGTAATATCGATGACGACGTTAAAGCGGGCTTAAAGCGGCGCGCCAGCCAGCATGGTTGGAGCATGGAAGAAGAAGTTCGCCAAATACTGCGCCGCGCCGTCAGCGAACAAACACAGACCCGGACAAAGCTTGGCTCACGCATTGCAGCACGTTTTGCGGGAGCGGGCTTGGACGGACCCTTGCCTGAACTGCATGGAGAAAGCATCACCCCCATGGACCTCGGTGCATGATCATTCTGGACACCAACGTCATTTCGGCACTCATGCAGCAACAACCTGATCCGGTTGCCGTGGCTTGGCTGGACGACCAACCCGCCGAATCCATCTGGATCAGCAGCATCACCCTGTTTGAAGCGCGCTATGGAATTGCCTCGTTGGTATCCGGCCAACGAAAAATAAATCTGCAAGAACGCTTCGACCAACTCTTGCAAGAAGACCTGGAAAATCGCGTGCTGTTATTCGATACCAATGCCGCAGACCAAGCTGCCCAACTTGCCGCTCAAAGAAAAGAGCGTGGCCAACCCGTGGATATGCGCGACACCTTCATTGCCGGAATCGCCCTGGCAAAGCGTGCCACACTGGCCACGCGTAATCTGCGTCACTTTGACGACCTACCCATCACCGTTGTTAGCCCTTGGACAGAAAAATGAATCAATTTCCGGCCAAGGGCATCGAAGTCATCGTGTGCGAGCCTGCGTTCAAAGAGTCGGAGTTCTTTCATTCCAGAGTGGTGAACGACCTCGCGCAATTCAAACAGCAGGCCGATGTCATCGTGGCCAACCGCATTACTGATGACATCCGCGATGTGGTGGGCAAGGTGTATAGCCGTGATTTGTATGGGAAGGACTAAATGCATGTAAATCAATCGAGTCTGACCCTCATGGCACTCGGTTAAGGCTTTAGCGCCCCTAAAAATGGTGAGCTGAGCACTTCTAAATGGTAAGCTTTTGTTGCGACACGAAAGCCACCCATTACAGGAGGTCAGCCCAAATGAAGGATAACAAAGTTGAGCGGGTTCGTCAGAAAGTTGCGATGCTGAAACAACAGTTTTTACAAGGCGACAGCGGCCTATTTAGCCAGGTCCTTGGCGACCAAGAGATTGCAGCGGTCGTGAACGAACGGGTGGCACCACACCGTGAGCGCATCTATCCACCATTGGACACGCTGCGCCAAACTCGACTTGCACAACCCGGAATTTCTGGTAATGTCTGTCCAGGATAAAGCGCTGCGCGTATCTCAATGTGGCCAACAAAAATTCTCCCGGATAGAAACGAAAAAAATGGGTGACGAACAAGTGGCTGTAGACAACGCAACATCTCAATCGCCACAAGCTATGGATGATCTGCTTAAGGGTGTGTTAGCGAATTTTCCGCAGATCGAACTCGCGGTGCTATTCGGCTCAGTGGCGGCGGGCCGCCAGCGCGCAAACAGCGATCTGGACATCGCTGTTGCTGCGCAACAGCCCCTGACACCCGACGAAAAAATAGCACTGATGGGCGCACTGGCAGAACGCACCGGCAGAGCGATTGATTTGATTGACCTCAACACCGCTGCCGAGCCGTTGCTTGGGCAAGTGGTAAGGCACGGCAGAAGAATACTGGGCAGCGACAGATTGTTTGGGGAATTGATCAGCCGGCATCTGTTTGAACAGGCAGACTTCATGCCCTATCGCGCCAGAGTGCTTGCAGAAAGGCGGAAGGCATGGATCGGGAAATAGTCGAGCAAAAATTGGAATCGTTGCGGCGATGTTTGCAGCGAATAGAAAGCAAGTGCCCGGCTGACGCCGAAATACTGGCAACCGATCCGGATCTACAGGATATCGTCACGCTCAATCTTAGCCGTGCAGTGCAAATTAGTGTGGATATTGGCGCGCATTTGATTGCCGGCATGGACGTGCCGCCACCCGACACCATGGGGCAAACCTTCGATTTGCTGGCGCAACAAGGCGTGTTGAGACCTGAATTGGCAACCAGCCTTAAAAAAGCAGTGGGTTTTCGCAATATTGCTGTACACAATTATGAAAGGATCAACTGGCTCATTGTGCATAGCATCGTGAAATATCACCTTGCGGACTTCGTAGAGTTTGCCAAAGTTGTAACTGAACAATTGGGTGGGCGAAAATTGTGACTCGCCGTGCTCTGTAGCCAACTTGCCCCTTTCCCATTTATTTTTGAACATTTTTTCTTGATATGAAAACCCAGTCACCCGCCTCAACCAACACCGTCTGGCATCACGCCACCGTCACGTGCGCACGCCGCGAGGCGCAAAACGGCCATCGCGGCGCTATCGTCTGGTTTACCGGCTTCTCCGGCGCGGGCAAATCTACCCTGGCCACGCGTAATCTGCGTCACTTTGACGACCTACCCATCACCGTTGTTAGCCCTTGGAAAGGACTGAGTCGTGACAATCAAAGGCAAGCTCATCGTTCAGAACACCATCGTCTCTTTCACGCGAATAGAGCAGGGTGACTTTATCTCTCTGACCGACATTGCCAGAGTAAAAAATCCCAATGAGCCAAAAGATGTCGTTAAGAACTGGCTACGCACGCGTTCCACTATCGAGTTCTTGGGGCTTTGGGAAAAAATTAACAACCCGAATTTTAAAGGGGTCGAATTCGACTCCTTTAAAAACGAAGCTGGCACAAACAGTTTCACCCTGTCACCCAATAAATGGATTGAAGCAACAGGCGCAATTGGGATAAAAAGCACAGCTGCCTTCCGCTCCGCATCTATTGCTGATGCATAGCAACCTGAAACAACTGATGGAAAAAGTATCTGCGGAATACGATCTGGTGTTGCTGGATACCCCGCCCGTGCTGGCGGTCACCGATGCCATCGTGATGAGCGAGCATGTTGGCACCACCATTTTGGTGACCAGAGAGGGCGTCACCACGCTGGGAGATTTGAACGAAACCGTGAAGCGCTTGAGCCAGATCGGTGCCAAGGTGGCCGGTATCGTATTCAATGCAGTGCGCGCACGCCCCGGCAAATATGGCTACACCTATGGCAAGTATCGCTATTCCAGCGATGCTTATAAGTAATACACTAAGAGCGCATAAGGGTTGGTTGTGCGCTTGTTGGTGTTTAACCTAAAACAGCAAGGGACCTGAATATATATCTAGGCCTTTTGGCATATAGGATTAAGTAAGTGGATTTGATATATTCCGCTACCCTAAAAATACTGTAGATTCAATTTTGGTTCGCGGTTCAACTCACAAAATAATTAGAGGTTCATAGTAATGAAAATCGCAGTCGTTGGTCTTGGTTATGTCGGCTTACCATTGGCAGTCGAGTTCGGCAAAAAATACCCCACCGTGGGTATTGATCTCTCGGCAGAGAAAATTGCCGCATATCGTAGCTTCGTTGACCCGACCGGCGAAGTCTCTTCGGAAGACTTGCGTGCCGCAACTCAACTGAGCTGTCACACCGACCCGCAGGTTTTGCACGACGCAGACTTCATCGTGGTGGCGGTGCCTACGCCGGTAGATGCTGCGCACCAACCCGACTTTACCCCGCTGATCAAAAGCTCAGAGAGCGTTGGCAAATACATCAAGCGCGGTGCGATTGTCGTCTATGAATCTACCGTCTACCCTGGCGCGACCGAAGAAGTGTGCATACCACTGATCGAAAAACATTCCGGCCTGAAGTGGAAAAAAGACTTTTTTGTCGGTTACAGCCCGGAGCGCATCAACCCGGGCGACAAAGAACGCACCCTCACCAAAATCGTCAAGATCGTTTCCGGCGACACGCCTGAAACATTGAAAACGGTGGCTGAAGTCTATGGTTCGGTTATCACCGCCGGCGTCTATCCCGCCAGCAGCATCAAGGTGGCCGAAGCCGCCAAGGTCATCGAAAACACCCAGCGCGACCTGAACATCGCCTTGATAAACGAACTCGCCATCATCTTCAACAAGATCGGCATCGACACGCTGGAAGTATTGAAAGCAGCGGGCACCAAGTGGAACTTCCTGCCATTCCGTCCCGGTCTGGTTGGCGGACATTGCATTGGCGTTGACCCATACTACTTGACCCACAAAGCCGACATGCTGGGTTATCACCCACAAGTCATACTGGCCGGTCGCCGCATCAATGACGGGATGGCTGCCTATGTAGCGCAGCAAACTGTGAAAAAAATCATACAAGCGGGTGGGGCGGTCAAAGGCTCCAAGGTCATTGTGTTAGGCATCACCTTCAAGGAAAACTGTTCAGACCTGCGCAACAGCAAAGTCGCCGATGTGGTGAAAGAGCTGACGGAATTCGGATGCGAAGTCAGCGTGCACGACCCGCTGGCCGAACCCAAAGAAGCCATCCACGAATATGGCATCACGTTGACCGAATGGAGTGCACTGCCCAATCAGGTGGACGCCATTGTCGCGGCGGTTTCGCACACCGCATACACCAGCCAGCCCGTTACGCAATTGCTGGCGAAATTGAAACCAGGCGGCGTGTTCATCGACATCAAATCGACGTACTCGCCCGAAGCGATTGAAGCTGCTGGCATCACGTTGTGGCGGCTATAAATTATGACTGATGCATACACCCAACTTCAAACCCGCATTGCCTCCGAACCACACGCTTGGCTGATCACCGGAGTCGCGGGCTTCATCGGCAGCAACCTGCTCGAAACCTTGCTCAAACTCAACCAACGCGTGGTGGGGTTGGACAATTTTGCCACCGGTCATCAGCGCAACCTTGACGAAGTGCAAACACTCGTTTCTGCCGAACAATGGGCAAACTTCAACTTCATCCAAGGTGACATCCGCAACCTCGACGATTGTCACAGTGTCATGGCTTTCCGTCATTCCCGCGCAGGCGGGAATCCAGATAGTCAAAAATGCGTTCCTGTTGAATACGTCCTCCACCAAGCTGCCCTTGGCAGTGTGCCACGTTCCGCAGAAGATCCCATCACCACCAATAGTGTGAACATCGACGGCTTCCTCAACATGCTGGTCGCTGCACGCGACGCAAAAGTCAAACGCTTCGTCTATGCCGCATCGAGCTCCACCTATGGCGACCATCCCGGACTGCCCAAAGTCGAAGACAAGATCGGCAAACCGCTGTCACCTTACGCGGTCACCAAATACGTCAACGAACTCTACGCCGACGTGTTTGCCCGCACCTACGGCTTCAACACCATCGGCCTGCGTTACTTCAATGTCTTCGGCCCGCGCCAAGACCCCAATGGCGCTTACGCTGCCGTCATTCCCAAGTGGATCGCCAGCATGATTAAAGGCGAGCCGGTGTATATCAATGGTGATGGTGAAACCAGCCGCGACTTTTGTTTCATCGAGAATGTTAGGCAGATCAACTTGCTTGCTGCCACAGTTTCTGATGCCGTCATTCCCACGCAGGCGGGAATCCAGTCAGATATTTCGCCAACCAATCAGGTCTATAACGTCGCAGTCGGTGATCGCACCACACTTAACCAACTGTATGAGCAATTACAACTGAATTTACTGCCACTTTATCCGCACTTGAAAGGCTCTAAACCCGTTTACCGCGACTTCCGCGCAGGCGACGTACGGCACTCGCTTGCAGACATCAGCAAAGCCTCCTCGTTATTGGGATATCAGCCTACCCATCGCATCGGTGAAGGGCTAAAGGTGGCGATGGAGTGGTACATACGGCACGTTGCCCAACAACAAGGTACGGCACATCGACTTGATAAGAATATAATGTCTGGCAGAACAGATGCTATAAGGAGATAAACCATGCTGACATTAAACATTAATTATGACGTTTTGCCGGATAGACTTGTCACTATTAAGTTGCCGGAAACAGTTCGCGTTGGACGACATGAGCTGGTGATAGTGCTGGCAGAAAATGACGCTGACAAAAATGTTGCAGATTCAAATGCAAAAATGTTGATGCAATTCGCTGGATCTGTCACCGCATTTAATGGGATTGACGGGGTTGAATACCAGAAGAAGGTGCGCTCGGAGTGGAATTGATCAGGCGCTATTTACTAGACACCAATGCCGTCATTTATTTGGTGAGTGGGCATCTGGTCTTTTCCCTGCCTGATGGTCAGTACAGCGTTTCAATTATTACTGAAATTGAATTGTTATCGTTTTCTGGCATATCCACCGAGGAAGAGCAGAAAATTCGTGACCTATTGCTATTGCTTGACCGCGTTTATGTAACAGACGCGGTGCGAGATGAAGCAATTAGATTGCGCCGCAAAAATCGATTAAAACTCCCGGATGCAATTATTGCTGCCAGCGCAATGACACATGGTGCGGTCTTGTTGACAAACGATCAAGCCTTCTCATCGATAGAGGGATTGGTTTGTGAATCGTTGCAACTTTCAAAATAGAATCTGAAATGATGTTGCACAGCTATCCCCACCTGCAAGATGTGCAACCCGTCTATCGTGACTTCCGCGCAGGCGACGTGCGTCACTCGCTGGCCGACATCAGTAAAACCGCTACACGCTTGGGCTATCACCCGCCCGTCGCATCGGCGAGGGTTTGAAGGTGGCTATGACGTGGTATGTGCAGCACCTTAAACAGCAAGGAAAATCATGAGCAAGCCTATCTATGTCACGCAGCCCTATCTACCTCCACTGGAAGAGTTCATCCCGTATCTGGAAAAGATCTGGGCCAACAAAATTCTAACCAACGGGGGGCCGTTTCACCAGCAACTAGAAAAGGCTTTGTGTGAATATCTGGGCGTAGAGCACATCGCATTGTTCACCAACGGCACCATTGCCTTGGTTACCGCACTACAAGCGCTGCGTATCACAGGTGAAGTGATCACAACACCCTATTCGTTCGTCGCCACCTCGCATTCGTTGCTGTGGAATGGCATCAAGCCGGTGTTCGTGGATATCGACCCGAACACGCTCAACCTCGATCCGGCAAAGATCGAAGCGGCAATCACGCCGCAGACAACGGCCATCATGCCGGTACATTGCTATGGACATCCATGCGATGTTGAGGCCATCCAGAAGATTGCCGACAACTACAACCTCAAAGTTATCTATGACGCGGCACATGCCTTTGGTGTGCAAGATGCAGGAGGCAGCATACTCCGACACGGCGATCTGTCGGTATTGAGTTTCCATGCCACCAAGGTGTTCAACACCTTTGAAGGCGGGGCCATCATTTGCCCCGATGCCAAGACCAAAGTGCATATCGATCAATTGAAGAACTTCGGCCATGTGGGCGAAACCAATGTGGTGGCGCCAGGCATTAACGGCAAAATGAGCGAATTCAACGCGGCGCTGGGGCTGTTGCAACTGAAATACATAGACCAGGCCCTGACGCGCCGCAAGGAAATCGACGCGGCCTACCGTGAGCGGCTCAAGGGTGTGAAGGGTATCCACTGTTTGAATGATGCGGGAGAGAAAGTTGCCAACTATGCCTATTTCCCGATCCTAGTGGGAGCCGACTACCCGATCAGCCGGGACGATCTTTACCAGAGGCTCAAGGATAACGGCATCCATCCGCGCCGTTATTTCTATCCGCTGATATCGGAATTTCCGATGTATCGCGGCTTGCCTTCCGCACATAGAGAGAATCTCCCGGCGGCAACAGCTGCGGCGCAGCAAGTTCTCTGCCTGCCGATCTATCCCGATCTGGATATGTCGGTAGTCAACGAAATCACCCGTTTCATCGCGGCTCAATAAAAGTGGATACAACGCGCACAAATGGCTTCACTTGGACGGCGAGATGAGGCTGGCCATCATGCAACCGTACTTCTTCCCCTATATAGGCTATTTCCAGCTAATTGCTGCGGTGGATATGTTCATCGTGTACGACAACATCAAATACACGAAGAAGGGCTGGATCAACCGCAACCGCATGTTGCAGAACGGCAAGGACGTGATGTTTTCGCTGCCGCTGAAAAGCGACTCGGACTTTCTGGATGTGCGCGAGCGGGAACTGGCAGCGGATTTCAACCGCGACAAACTGCTCAACCAAGTCAAAGGGGCGTACCGACACGCCCCGTATTTTGTACAGACGTTCCCGCTGGTCGAGCAGATCGTGCGCTATGAGGATGCAAACCTGTTTCGTTTCCTGCACCACTCTATTATCAGCACTTGTGCGCATCTGCAGATCACGACAGAAATCAAAATTTCCTCGGATATCGCCATCGACCATGACCTGAAGAATCAAGATAAGGTGCTCGCCTTGTGTGCAGCGGTTGGCGCGAGTACCTATGTGAATGCTATCGGCGGCACGGAGCTGTATTCAAAAGAAACTTTTCGGGAGAAGGGCGTCGACTTGAAATTCATCCAATCAAAACCGTTCGAGTACTCGCAGTTTGGTGATGCATTTGTGCCCTGGCTGTCGATTATCGACGTGATGATGTTCAATCCGCTCGATACTATCCAAACCTGTATCTCGACTAATTGTGAGTTGATCTGAACCATGTTCAAATGGAAAAAATTAGGTAAGGTGTTTACACCACAAGAAGTCGACGGGCGCAGCTGGTTGAAAGAGTTCGCGCAAGCCCCTGCGACATTGGTGTTCGACGATTTTGTACGAGTCTATTTTTCTTGCCGTCCGCCGGCAGATGAGAGCGGTCAGTATGTGAGCTACTCCGCCTATGTCGATCTGGAGCGTACCGATCTGTTCAAGGTTCGGCATGTCAGCGAACAACCCATTCTCAGTCTAGGCAGCTTGGGTGAATTCGACGAGTTCGGCACCTACCCTGTCTCCGTTATCAGCAACGGCGACGAAGTGCGTGCCTATTACGCGGGCTGGACCCGCTGCGAATCCGTGCCGTTTAATGTGGCGATCGGCGTGGCGACAAGTCGCGACGGGGGCGGGACTTTCACAAAGCTCGGTACTGGCCCGGTCTTGTCATACTCGTCGGATGAGCCCTTCGTGCTGAGCGGGCCGAAGATCCGTCGCTTTAACGAAATTTGGTATTTGTGGTACATCGCCGGACGCAAGTGGAAGATGGTGGATGGCAGGGCAGAACCGGTCTACAAGATCCGCATGGCATCGTCCTCGGACGGCATCCATTGGAACAAGGCCAACAAGGACCTGATTGAGAGCCGCGTGGAGGAAGACGAGGCGCAAGCAAGCCCGGACGTGTTCTATGCCAACGACAAATATCACATGTTCTTCTGCTACCGCTACAGTAGCGACTACCGGGGCAAGGATAACGGCTACCGCGTCGGTTATGCCTCCAGCACGAATCTGATCGACTGGGTGCGAGACGATTCTAAAGCGGGCATCGACGTATCTGAGGAAGGATGGGATGCTGAGATGATCAGCTATCCGCACGTGTTTGAACTGGACGGGAAGACTTATATGGCCTATTTAGGTAACCAGGTCGGTCGACACGGATTCGGTCTGGCGGTGCTGGACGGAAAGTTGGAATAAGGGATGAGCAACATGAAGTGGAACAAGCTCGGCAAGATATTTGACCCGACCCAGCACAAGCTGCCGAACGATTGCGTGCAATTCGCACAGTCGCCGCAGGCCTTGGTGTTTGATGATTTCGTGCGTATCTATTTCTCCACTCGTTCGGTGGACAAGAGCAATGGCAAATACCTCAGCCACATCGCCTTCGTCGATATGCGAAAGAACTTGCGCGATGTCATCCGCGTGTCCGACCAGACGGTCATCCCGCTCGGTGGGTTGGGCTGTTTTGACGAGCATGGCATCTTCCCGATGAGCGTGATGCGTCATGGCGATGCCGTGTATGGCTACACCTGCGGCTGGAATCGCAGAGTCTCCGTCTCGGTCGATACAGCCGTCGGTCTGGCCATCAGCCACGATGAGGGCCTCACTTTCCAGCGCATCGGTGATGGGCCAGTGCTGGCAGCATCGCTGCATGAGCCCTGTCTGGTCGGCGACGGTTTCGTGAAAGTCATCAGCGGCATATTCCACATGTGGTACATCTTTGGTACCGGCTGGAAGAAATTCTCCCCCGACACACCGCCGGATCGTACTTACAAGATCGGACATGCAGTTTCCAGCGACGGCATCAACTGGATCAAGGAGGAAGCGCGGCAGATCATTACCGATCAACTGGGCGCGGATGAAAGCCAAGCACTGCCGACTGTGATCGAGATCGACGGCAGGTATCACATGTTCTTCTGCTATCGCCAGTCTTTTGATTTCAGAAAAAACAAGGGACGCGGCTATCGCATCGGCCATGCTTACACGGACGATCTGATCAACTGGAAGCGAGACGATGAGAATCCACTGCTCGATGTCACGACAGGCGACTGGGATGCGGATATGCTTTGTTACCCGCATGTGTTCGAATGCGAAGGGAAGGTGTACTTGCTCTATAACGGCAATGAGTTCGGGCGCTACGGTTTCGGGCTGGCAGTGTTGGAGCGATGAACTCGACAATCGAATATCTGGTGAACAAGGCATCCGAAGTGGAGATTGCCGAACACCTGTCCAGTTGCGATGCAGCTTTCATACCACCCCTGAGCGGAAGAGTTGAGATAAACGACTATGCACAGAAGATCGCGTGCAGAGCGGCAAGGTTCGAAGCGTGGTCGGGCGACAAATTGGTCGGATTGGTAGCGGCATATTGCAACGACCAGGAGAAACGCATCGCCTACATCACCAGCGTCAGTGTGCTCAAGACGAGGACAGGCAAAGGCATCGCAGCGAGGTTAATGAAACAGTGTATCGAATACGCGAAAGCAACGGGCATGTGGCAGGTCAGCCTGGAGGTGGC
Source organism: Nitrosomonadales bacterium (assembly GCA_947475825.1). Taxonomy (GTDB): domain Bacteria; phylum Pseudomonadota; class Gammaproteobacteria; order Burkholderiales; family Gallionellaceae; genus Nitrotoga. Next base: position 23,529 of record CANJMS010000013.1, on the reverse strand, counting down.
AAGCGACAATGCCCCTGCCATAAGGATGTATGAAAAGAGCGGCTTCGATGCAGTCAAGTCGAATGCGCCATTCATTACTATGAATCTATATTTGAAAAGTGGGGGAAAGCATGAATAACAAGCGTGACTACAACATCGAAATAAAAGATACGAATGACCACAAATACGCCTACGGCTTCGACTTCGATGTGATGCACCCCTACATGGTCAAATCGTTCGAGCCCTTCTTCAACAAGGGAAGTTTGCTTGAACTTGGAAGTTTTAAGGGCGATTTCACCAGAAGGTTCCTGCCCTATTTCGATGATGTCACCTGTGTCGAAGCCTCGGATGTCGCTATCGAGGAAGCTAGAAAAAAGCTGGGTGACAAAGTGAAGTTCGTCAATTCGCTCTTCGAGAAAGCGACCCTGCCCAAGCGCTATGACAACATCGTGCTGACCCATGTGCTGGAACACTTGAATGACCCTGTGCTGGTGCTGAAACGCATCAACGACGAGTGGCTAGCCGAAGGTGGCCGGTTTTTCCTGGTGTGCCCGAACGCCAATGCGCCTTCCCGGCAGATCGCCGTCAAGATGGGCTTGATCACCCATAACGCGGCGGTCACTCCAGCCGAGGCCGAGCACGGACATCGTTGCACTTACACATTGGATACCCTGGAGCGGGACGCCGTGGCGGCCGGGCTGAAGGTGGTTCACCGCTCTGGCATCTTCTTCAAGGCGCTAGCGAACTTTCAATGGGATCGTTTGCTGCAAACGGACATCATCTCCAAAGAATATCTAGAGGGATGTTACAAACTGGGGCAGCATTATCCAGATTTGTGTTCGAGCATATTTCTGATGTGTGAACGTGGCGATGCCAAATAAGCCGACGCATATAAATCATGCTTAAGAAGAACATCCTCGCCAACTATGCCAGCCAGTTCTACGTCACACTGATCGGAATTGTCATGGTGCCCTTGTACATCAAGTACATGGGCGCAGAGGCGTATGGGTTGGTGGGTTTCTTTGCGATGTTGCAAGCCTGGTTCAACCTGTTGGACATAGGTCTAACACCGACCATGGCGCGTGAAACAGCACGTTTTCATGGAGGTGCAACCGATGCGTTGAGCTATCGACGCTTGGTGCGGGCGCTGGAAGGTGTGTTTTTGCTTGTAGCACTGACTGGTGGTCTGGCCATGTTTGCTGCATCCGGTTATATCTCTCACGGCTGGTTACAGGCGTCGCAACTACCATTAGCCGAAGTACAAACAGCGGTGCAGATAATGGCGCTAATCATTGCTATGCGTTGGATGTGTGGTTTGTATCGCGGCGCGATTAGTGGCGCGGAACGATTCGTATGGTTGGGCGGCTACAACTCGATGATTGCAACACTGCGCTTTATTGGTGTGTTGCCGTTGTTGATGTTTGTTGGAGTGACACCTACAATCTTTTTTAGCTTTCAGTTCGGTGTGGCGGTGATAGAGCTGGCAGGGCTGCTGTTCTATGCCTATCGGCTGTTGCCCGATATTCCAAAAGGTCAGCGGTTGCCTTGGGAATGGACTCCGCTCAAACCGGTGCTCAAGTTTTCACTGACCATCGCTTTCACTTCGTCAGTGTGGGTGCTGGTCACGCAGACCGACAAATTGGTGCTCTCCAAAATCTTGCCTTTGGCTGAGTATGGCTACTTTACCTTGGCAGTTTTGGTTGCGAGCGGTGTGATGGTGATTGGTGGTCCTATAAGTAGCGCACTCATGCCGCGCATGGCGAAATTAGAAGCCGAAGGTGATCATGCAGGTCTGATTCATGTCTATCGGCAGGCCACTCAACTGGTTTCAGTAATCGCCGGTGCCGCATCTATTACTCTGGCCTTATGCGCAGAACCGCTGTTATGGGCTTGGGCTGGAGATCGGGACTTGGCGCATCAGGCGGCCCCGGTCTTAGCCTTGTATGCGCTCGGAAACGGTATCTTGGCTGTAGCAGCTTTTCCATATTACCTGCAATATGCTAAAGGCGATTTGCGCTTGCACCTAATCGGTAATGCAGTTTTTGTGGTGCTGCTCATCCCCGCCATCATCTGGGCGGCCAGTCAATACGGTGGGATCGGTGCAGGCTATGTGTGGCTTGGAATGAATCTACTTTCCTTTGTAGCGTGGCTGCCACTAGTACACCGTAGATTTGAACCGGGGTTAAACTTGAAATGGTACGGCCAGGATATCTTGATAATCTTTTTGGCGGCTGCGGTAACTGGCTATGGCTTGAGTATCCTCTTGCCGCAAAGTGACAGTAGAGGGATGCAGCTTACAGAAGTTATCTTTACTGGATTATTTGTGCTGCTGGCAGGTGCTGCAGCATCTTCAGAAACGAGGGCTAAAGTGAAAGATTGGTTAGCGCGGCGACAACAAAGACAGGGAGTCTAGCATTTTGATACAAATAGAAAAAACTCCCAAAGTATCGGTATGCGTTATTACCTATAACCAGGAAAAATACATCCGCCAGTGTTTACAAAGCATAGTCAATCAACAAACGGATTATGATTTTGAAGTAATTGTTGGCGATGATTGTTCAACTGATGATACTCGACTGATTGTGCAGGAGTTCGCACAGAATTATCCCCAAAAAATTAGGATTATTCTTCAAGAAAATAATACTGGCGGAACGAAGAATTATTTAGACGTGCACGCTGCAGCATGTGGGAAATATGTTGCGCATATTGATGGGGATGACTTGATGTTTCAAGGGAAACTCGAAGCGCAGTCACAAATCCTCGATTCCGATCCTGCATGTACTGCGGTATGGCACAGAGTTGATTTTTTTGATGATGCCGGAGGCTACTGCTCTGGAAATGGTGCTGATCTTTCACCCTTTTCAAATGGCACTGTACACTTTGAAGATGCCATACGCTTAGGCTACGTCAGTGTGCACAGCTCTTTGATGTATCGTAGATCCTCCGCACGGAATCCAGAGCTGAGTGGTGCAGATATTCTTGATGTGTACAGAACTTGGGATCTTTTGTCTTCGGGCTCTGGTTATATTTTAAATGATGTGTTGGGCGCATACCGAGTGAGTGCAACGGGATCTATTTCAGCAAATTCGCATGCGAAAATGAGTCGCCTTGCAATTGAGCATGCAAAGCATTTTCTGAAAACTTATCCCGAAAAACGAGAGGCTTTTTTCCTCTTTTCGATTTCAAATGCAATCATAAATGCCAAGAATATTCGTCTCACGACATTTTGTTTTTTGAAGTTTGCAATTCGCATTTTTGTATTCGTGTCGCCACAAAAAATAATATCAAACCTGCGGGACAAACGCCGCATACAGGTGCCATGGAAAAAGCGGGAACAACGTCCATTGCAGGAAAAGTAATGGCAGCGATATTTACAATTGGACTTGCTGTTTACTACTACTTATTCTTGCGACGCCCAGCCAAGAATGGTGCGGTTCTCGCTGTGCTGCTTTGGCTGATTTTCTTTTTATTAGGAATTTCTGGCTCGTTTATTGCGCTGTTGGATTTCCCGAAAACACCTTTCGCACCAAACTATCTGAGTTCTCTGGTGCTTTTGCTTGCTGTTGTAATTAGCATTACTGGATTTTTAAGGTTTCGTGCGTCAGATTTAAAAGTTTTATTCGGGCGTATTAGGGGACAGCGTGTCTTGGAAAATATTTTAATAATTAGTCAGTTTTATTCAATAGCTTTCTTTCTACCGTTTGCGATCGATTCATTGACAGGTGACCCAAATGCAAATCGCTTAATGCTTAGCGATAAAATGGAGGTGCTTGGGTCTTTTGGTATGTTTAACACTCTGGCAGGTTTGTTTAGTCAGCTATTTACAGTATCGCTGGTACTTGCAGCGTTGCGACTTGGCCCAAACAAGGAGCAGGGGCGTGCCCCCCGCCGTGCGATTATTCTTTTGTTCGCAAGCTTTTCATATGTTATTTATATTCTTGCATATGTTGGAAGGGATGGGCTGGTCTTTTGGGGCATGAATGCAGCGATGGTTTTCATTATGTTTCGCCATCATTTTGAGGCTCGTGATAAAAGGATAATTTACGCCGCATCCATCTTTCTGATAGCTTTGCTTGCTCTGCCATTTATTGCGATTACGGCGGCTCGTTTTTTTGATCTAGATCAAGGTGGATTTCTGTCTATACTTAATTACTTTGGCTCTCAAATATCTAACTTCAGTGATTATTACACCATAGAACGCCCGATGACTTTCGGTTTGCAAAACTTCCCTCTGTTTTATGGTCTTGGCTGCGATGTTATTGGGGCAACATGCCCAATGTTTTTGGATTTCAAAGAGGTAGTTTTTAATGAGTATTTGAGGCAGGGAAAAGAACCTTGGCTATTTGCGACTTTCGTATCCGACTTCGCGGCTGATTTCGGCTATGTTGGTGCATTACTTGTTGTTGTGGTATTCTCATTGCTCAGCCACAAAGCCTGTTTCAGGAAGCAGGGCGGGGAACAACTAACATTGGCGCGATTGCTGATAATTTTATTTTTATTTAATATTCCTTATTGGGGCGTGTTTTATTTTAAGTTGGGTATAGCTAACTCATCTATTCTAATAAATTTAGCTTTCATTTTGATTGTTATGCTAGCTCAAAGAGTCAGGCTGCGCGTGTATAGATGAAGTTTTTTTGTGGCGCACCTGGTTACGCGGAACTGGCTGCCGGGGGCCGTGCTTCCGAACTAGATCGGACGCGGAAGCGATTTTTCAGCCTGTCATGAATGGGGTGCAGATTGCTTGATCGGTTAAATTAAATATGAACAGCAAAAAACTTGTTTTTTCTATAAAACAATTAATTCGACCCGGTGTGGCTGATCGATATGGCAAGCTGGTTTCTGACCAGTATTTGTCCGAAGATGAGTTGGCAATTATCAACTGGGGAAAAAGAAAAAAACTCCTTCAGCATGCATTTGAGAACGTACCGTACTATGCTTTAAAATTGCGCGAAGCTGGTCTGCATCCTCAGGATATTAAAACCGAGGAAGACTGGTCTCGTTTGCCGATACTCTCCAAGGAGCAAATACGTAATAACTTTAACAGCCTGTTAGCGACCAATGTGTCTAAAAGATATTTGAGAGTGGTTACTACCGGTGGGTCCACCGGGCAACCACTTAAGCTTTGTCATGACAGCCGGTTTCCTATTGAAACGATTGGTTGGCGGATGCTTTCTTGGTGGGGTGTAAACCCTGCCGATGATGCCGCCTATTGTTGGCGGATTATCAGAAAGAGATGGTGGAGCAAAGCACTCAACATATTGATGTGGTGGCCTACAAGGCGCATCTGGTTTGATGCTTCTATGATGTCGGATGCTTCGGCAAAAATATTTATAGAGAAATTTAATTCTCTACAGCCTGTATTTTTTCAAGGATATACTGGCTCTATAGATTTTTTAGCCCAATATATTTTAAATAATAATCTTTCTGTCCATTCCCCCAAGTGTGTCTGGGGGACATCTTCTCCGATTTCAGCCGCGCAACGATCTAATATTGAAAAAGCCTTTAGTGCGCCCCTATATGATCAGTATGGTTGTAGTGAGATGCACTGGTTAGCTGGGCAGTGCCGTGAGAAGAAGGGTCTTCACTTTTTTTCTGATGTTAGACATATAGAATTTGTAAATGACAAAGGGTCGGTATTGCCTTTGCATGAAACAGGTAATGTTGTTATTACCGATCTCGAAAACTACGGCTTCCCTTTAATCCGTTATCAAAATGGTGATATGGGTAGTTTTTTATCTGAAAAATGTGCGTGTGGCGTTAATTTGCCGCTTATTTCACCAATAAAAGGTCGAATAACTGACCATATCAGAACACCGAGCGGTGGGGCCGTGGGTGGTGATTACATCACAACTTTATTTGATGATTTTTCTGATGCGGTTAGTTCTTTTCAATTGAGACAGGCTGCCGATTACTCGGTTGTTTTATTTGCCGTGCCAAGTGGTGATCTATCTGCATCTAAAGTTGCTATTGAAAAGGTAATGCAGGCTCTAAAAAATAAAACTGGAGGTGATGTAACAATTAATTACGCGTTAGTCGATGAAATTAAGAGCGATCGTGGGAAAACACAATTTGTTATTAGCGAAATTAAATGAAATTTATAGCAAAAGAAAGTGTTCAATTCGCGGCGACTGGAAAAAATTGGCTGCGGCCAGCCCTGAAAATTTGAGTGTTTATGGATGAGAACTAACAAGTATTTTCTGCGCCCGAAGCCGATTGGGTATGCTTTGCGAGTATCACGGTAATTTCAGGGAATCAATTTACATGTGCGGCACCGTCGGAATAGTCTCTAACACTCCCCAAACCCGTCGCGGCTGGCTGGCCATTGGCCGCGATGCCATGACGCATCGCGGGCCGGATGATGCGGGGGAGTGGTGGTCGGCGGATGGTCGGGTGGGCTTGGCGCAGCGGAGGCTGGCGATTATTGACCTGTCGCCCGCCGGGCATCAGCCCATGCACGATGCAGCGGGCACGTTGAGCATTCCAGAAAGGTCGGAGTCATCGACGAATCCACCATTCTGGTCAGCCAGTTGGTGCGCCAACACTGCACAGTGGCCTTGGGCGGCGATGGTGGCGATGAGTTGTTTGGTGGCTATGGGCATTACAGCCGCTTGCAGTGGATGCAGAAAAAGTTGGGGCCACTACCACGCCCTATGCGTAATGGCATTGCCTTGGCTGCCGAAAAGCTGTTGCCGGTGGGCGTAAAGGGGCGCAACTGGTTGCAAGGCTTGGGGGTGGACTTGGACAAGGGTTTGCCGCTGATTGCCTCTTGCTTTGATGCCACCACGCGAGGTCGTTTGTTGGCAGCCCAGTCGGGTTGGCGCGCGCAGGCCGAGGATGTGCTGCGCAGCCGAGTACCGGTGCACCCCGACCTGCTGCAACGCGTTACCCGCATGGATTTTGCCAATTACTTGGCAGAAGATATTTTGGTCAAGGTGGATCGGGCCAGCATGTTGAATTCGCTGGAATTGCGCGCCCCGTTTCTTGACTACCGTTTGATCGAGTTTGCGTTTGGCAAAGTGCCATCGCATCTGAAAGCAACTGCGCAGGACAAGAAGATATTGCTCAAGCGCCTGACCGCCCGTGTGCTGCCGCCCGAGTTTGACCGCCAGCGCAAGCAGGGCTTTTCAATACCGCTGGGTGAGTGGCTGAAAGGTGGAGCATTCAGGGTGCTGTTTCATGAGGTGTTGTGTGACCCGAAGTGCAGCTTCGATGCAGGCACGGTCGATGGTCTGCTGCGCGGCCAAGAGCAGGGGCGCAACAATGGTGAGCGATTGTTTGCCTTGGTGCTGTTTGAGTTATGGCGGCGGGAATATGGGGTTACTTTTTAATGTTGCTGGAGTCTGTTTGTGAAAATTGAATTGCTGGAACTACTGCGCTGCCCGAAGACTGGGCAGTGTTTAATGCTGCAAGAGGATGTTGATCATGGGCAAGAAATTCAGGCGGGTTGGCTGATTTCTGAAGACGGTCATAACCGTTATCCCATCCTTGAAGGAATACCTCGGTTCGTGCCGGCATCCAATTACGCAGAGTCGTTCGGCTTTCAATGGAACCGCCACGCACGCACGCAGCTAGACAGCCATTCGGGCCTGCCGATCAGTCATGACCGGCTGTGGACGGCGATTGGCGGAAAGTCCAACCTGCACGGCCAGCGCGTTCTGGAGGCCGGTTCCGGCGCCGGCCGTTTCACCGAGGTGCTGGCCGCCAGTGGCGCCTACCTGGTCACCTTCGACTATTCGTCCGCTGTTGACGCCAATGCGCGCAACCAGGCGCCTTCGCCGCGACTGCACTTCTTTCAGGGCGATATCTTCAACATCCCACTGGCCAAGGCATCGTTCGACAAGGTCGTGTGCCTAGGCGTGGTGCAACACACGCCAGACCCGCAGGCCGCCTTCCGCAGCTTGGCAAAGTACGTGCGGCCGGGCGGCCAGCTGGTAATCGATGCCTACACGCGAAACTTCGCCGCGCTGCTGCAGTGGAAGTATTTGCTGCGACCGATCACGCGGCGCATGCGCAAGGAGACTCTTTACCGCCTCATCGAGGTGGTGACACCGCCGCTGGTGCCTGTCGCCCGGCTGTTGCGCCGCATCGCTGGGCGTTTCGGGGCGCGTTTTGTCCCGATCGTCGAGTACTCGCACCTGGGACTGGCCTCCGAGCTGAATGTTCAGTGGGCGATCCTTGACACCTTCGACATGTACTCACCGGCCCACGATCATCCGCAGTCGCTGGAATCGGTGACGGGCTGGTTCCGGGAAGCGGGGTTCGAAGACATTAATGTGCGCCCTGGACTGAATGGCGTGGTCGGTTCTGGACGGCGTCCGGTGTAATTGCCGGAGTCAGATACCATGAACTTCGGACTCTAGACATCACGATGAAGATAGTCATCAACGCCCTGTCGGCACGCCTCGGAGGCGGGCAGACCTATCTGAAGAACCTGTTGGCTCACCTGCCCGAGCAGCCGGATCTGGACATCTTGATCTACGCGCCGGCCTCGCTGCGCTTGCCGGAGGATCGGCGCATCCGTCGCGGCATTACTATCTGGCCGACCGAAAATCCGGTGCTGCGCACCCTGTGGGAAAAGGTTGTTCTGCCGCGTGTCCTCGCCAAGGAGAGTGCTCAGATTTTGTTCTGTCCAGGAGGCGTCATCGCGTTAAAAAATGTTCCTTCTGGCTGCAAAACAGTGACTATGTTTCGTAACATGATCCCCTTCGACCCTGCGGCGCTTGCACGCATCCCGCTTGGTCTGCAGAAGGTTCGCAACTTTATTCTTAAGCGTGTCATGCTGCGCAGTATGGCAGACGCGGGCCTGACCATCTTCATCTCCGACCATGCGCGGCGCACCATCGAAGCGCTAACGCGTGTGGGCAACCCGGTCACGATCCCGCACGGAATCAACGAAGCATTCCGCACGCATGCACAGACACTGCAGCGGCCAGCTTGGCTGCCAACGGGTGAATATTTGCTGTACGTATCCCGCTTCGATGTGTACAAGCACCAGTTCGAGGTTGCATCGGCTTTTGCGGCGTTGCCATCGGATTTGGCCAGCCGCTACAAATTGCTGCTGGTCGGCGAGACGGACGAAGTGCTGGTACGTAAGGTTACCGAGCTGGCCCGAAATAAAGGACTTGAGGAGCAGATCCTCGTCGTCGGGCCTGTCGCCTATGCTGATCTGCCTGCTGCATACCACCATGCCACGGTAAATTTGTTTGCCTCGTCGTGCGAGAACTGCCCCAACATACTGCTTGAGGCACTGGGCGCCGGGCGGCCCGTCTTGTCATCAGACGTGATGCCGATGCCCGAATTTGGCGTCGACGCCGTGGGCTATTTCTCCCCCACCGATCCGAAGAGCATCTGCGACGCGTTGCTTCGGGTCTTACGGGACGAATCGCACCGAAACGAACTCGCGGCGGCAGCAGCCCGGCGCAGCGCTGACTTCGACTGGGCCAAAACATCGCGGACGACTTGGCAACACATCACCGGATTGGTCACCCAATGAATATTCTGTTGCTGAACCAACACTACTGTGTGACTTGATCCCTTTTGATTTTGAAATATGAAGTGTGAAGTCATGACAAACAAGCCTGTACGAGTATTGGTTCTGGGGGCATCCGGCATGCTGGGCAATGCGGTACTGCGCCTGTTCGCGCAAAGCCCGGGGTACCAGGTTTTCGGGTCTGTCAGATCATCTGCTGCGCTGCGCCTTCTACCAAACGACTTGCATTCGAGTGTCATTACGGGTGTCGATGTAGAAAATATTGACAGTCTGACGCGGCTGTTTGCCGTCGTGCATCCGGATGTGGTCATCAACTGCGTCGGACTGGTCAAGCAGTTGGCCGAGGCTGACGACCCATTGGGCGCCATTCCCATCAATGCACTGCTGCCGCATCGGCTGGCACGGCTGTGCGAGGTGGCCGGGGCACGTTTTGTACACATGAGTACAGATTGCGTGTTTTCGGGAGAAAAAGGCATGTACACGGAAGCGGATATCGCCGACGCCAATGACCTTTACGGACGCAGTAAATACCTCGGGGAAGTGGACTATCCCCATGCCATTACCTTGAGGACTTCCATCATCGGCCATGAACTGGCTGGTGCACGCAGTCTGGTGGGGTGGTTTTTGGCGCAAGAAGGCAGCGTCAAGGGATTTAAGCGCGCTATTTTTTCCGGGCTACCCACGGTGGAAATCGCGCGCATCATTCACGATTCCGTGATTCCTCATCCTGAACTGCACGGCCTTTATCACGTGTCTGCTGCGCCTATCAATAAATTCGATCTACTGAAACTGGTGGCACAGGAATATGGGAAAACAATTGAGATCGTGCCTGACGATGCATTCACTATTGACCGATCACTGGATTCAAAACGTTTCAGGCTGGCAACCGGATACGTCCCAGCTGAGTGGGCGGTATTGATTAAGCGCATGCATGAATTCATGCCGACCAACCAAGCTTAAAGATTGATCAAGATGCAAAATTCGCAACAAACATTGTCGCAGAATCAAATAGAGGCTTTCTACCACGACAACTTTGTAGAAAGCCAAGTGCGTGATTTCATCAAGCTGCTTGGCCCGGCAGTTGATCCATCTTCGGGCTGCGTTGTCGATATCGGCGGGGGCTGTGGATATTTCGCCAAGGCACTGCTAGCCACCACGCCATTCAAGGTTCGCGTTCTCGATACGGATATGCAATCTGTAACACATTGCCAAGGGGAGGGTATCGACGCGGCACATGGCGATGCCTTGAATCCGACCATAGCAGGAGATGAGGGTGTGATTTGTTTTAATCTGATTCTTCATCACTTGGTTGGAAAATCGGAAGCGGAAACCAGCGATTTGCAAAGGCGCGCATTATCAGCATGGCATTCAAAAGCACCCGCAATATTTGTCAATGAATATATCTATGAGTCATATGGCGCAGCCGGATTTTCCGGCTGGTTGATTTATCAAATTACCAGCAATTCAGCATTGTCTAAATTGGGGAATTTAATTGCAAAAATATTACCTTCACTCAAGGCAAATACCTTTGGCGTCGGGGTTCGATTCAGGTCACATCAGGAATGGAAAAGGATGTTCGAATCGTTGGGATTCAACGTTGTGGCCACAGTGACAGGTAAACAGGAGGGTGTTTCTTTGCCACGGCGTATGCTCCTCATTAAAAATTGCAGGCGTGATAGTTTTTTGTTGAAACCAAAATTTGCACAGGTAGGAACCATAAGAGAGGGTGAGCAATAGCATGTTTGCAGATAAAGTATTAATGATTACCGGCGGCACAGGCTCTTTCGGTAACACTGTGCTCAAGCGCTTCCTATCGACCAAAGTGCGAGAAATACGCATTTTCAGTCGTGATGAGAAAAAGCAGGAGGAAATGCGCATCGCAATGAACAATTCAAAACTGAAGTTCTATATCGGTGATGTCCGCGATTACGCCAGTATTTCTCAAGCGATGAAAGGGGTGGATTATGTGTTTCATGCTGCTGCATTGAAGCAAGTGCCTTCGTGTGAGTTCTATCCGATGGAGGCTGTACGCACTAATGTCATCGGCACTGAGAATGTGATGAATGCGGCGACCGCTAACGGCGTAAAGCGTGTAGTGGTGCTCAGTACGGACAAGGCGGTGTATCCCATCAACGCAATGGGTATCTCCAAAGCGATGGCAGAGAAACTGATGGTCGCAAAGGCGCGCATGCAGTGCGAAGACGAGACGATATTTTGTGCGACGCGTTACGGCAATGTGATGGCGTCACGCGGTTCGGTTATTCCCTTGTTCGTGTCCCAGCTTAAAGAAGGCAAGCCACTCACGGTTACCGATCCGAACATGACGCGCTTTCTGATGTCGTTGGAAGATTCCGTGGATCTGGTGTTGTATGCGTTCAAACACGGCAAGCAGGGCGACATCTTCGTGCAGAAAGCGCCTGCTTCAACTGTGGCGGATTTGGCGCAGGCACTCACAGAGATGTTCGGAGGCAAGGAAGAGGCTCGGATCATTGGCACCCGCCATGGCGAGAAATTATTTGAATCGCTGATCTCGCGTGAAGAGATGGCGCATGCACAAGACATGGGTGGCTATTACCGCATCCCGGCGGACAACCGCGACCTGAATTACGCCCAATATTTCAGTGAGGGTGAGGAGAAAATTTCGCATTCAGAAGATTACACCTCGCACAATACAAATCGACTGAATGTTGAACAGATTAAGTCGCTACTATTAAAACTGGATTTTATTAAGGATGAGCTAAATGCTTAAAGTGATGACCATTGTCGGGACGCGTCCTGAGCTTATCAAGATGAGCCGGGTGATCACCGAATTCGATCAGCACACCCAACATGTTTTGGTACACACCGGGCAGAACTACGATTACGAATTGAATCAGGTTTTTTTCGATGACTTGGGCATACGCAAGCCGGATTATTTTCTGGAGGCCGTGGGTGAGAACGCAGCACAGACTGTCGCGCGCGTGATTGAAAAATCCGATGCGGTCATGGAAAAGGAAGAACCGGATGCTGTCATGCTTTACGGGGACACCAACTCCTGTCTGGCGGTGATCTCTGCCAAGCGCCGCAAAATTCCGGTGTTCCACATGGAAGCGGGAAACCGTTGCTTCGATCAACGCGTGCCGGAAGAGCTGAACCGCAAGGTGCTGGATCACCTGAGCGACATCAATCTGGTACTGACCGAGCATGCACGTCGATACTTGATCGCCGAGGGTATCCGTCCCGAAACCATCATCAAGACCGGCTCGCACATGCGCGAGGTGCTGGATCATTACATGCCGAAGATCGTGCAGTCGGATGTGCTCAAGCGCATGGGGCTGGTGCCGAACAAGTTCTTTATCGTGAGCGCGCACCGCGAGGAGAACATCGACAGCCCGGAAAACATGGCGAATATGGTCGAGACGCTCAATGGCTTGGCTGAGACTTACGATTGCCCTGTCATCGTATCAACCCACCCTCGCACCAAAAAGCGACTCGACACCATGGAGTTGGGCAAGCTCAATCCGCATATCCAATTCCTCAAGCCGTTCGGTTTCTGCGACTACATCAAGTTGCAGATGGAGGCACTGTGCGTCGTGTCCGATAGTGGCACGATCACCGAGGAGGCTTCGTTGCTTAATCTGCCCGCAATCACTATACGCAATGCACACGAACGTCCCGAGGGGATGGACGTGGGCACGCTTATCATGAGCGGGCTGAAAAAAGAGCGGGTGCTGGATTCGGTGCGCGTGATCATCGCCCAACATGACAAGACCAAGCGCGTAATGCGGCCAGTAGCAGATTACGAAGCCGGTGCGGTCTCCAAGCAACTGCTACGCGTCGTGATGAGCTACGTCGATTATGTGAATCGTACTGTCTGGTCTAAATAAGTTGATTGTGCGTATTGCTTTAATCGCAGATGCGTATCCTCCAATGTGTACGTCTGCGGCAGTGCAACTGCGCGATCTGTCTCAAGAGATGGTTAGGCAAGGGCACTTTCCTACCGTGATAATTCCGTCTGCCGATCTGGCGAAACCTTGGTCGGTTGAGGACATGAATGGCGTGCAGGTGTTGCGTCTGAGAGCACCACGCACCAAAGATATTGGCCACGTACAACGAACCATCAACGAGTTCTTGCTGCCGTTCGTGATGCTGCGCAACTTGCGCAAAAGCCCCTTGGCTAATGTGCGTTGGGAAGGTGTGGTGTGGTATTCGCCAACGATTTTTCTTGGGCCGTTGGCGAATGCTTTGAAAAAATCGAGCTCGTGCCGAAGCTATCTAATCATTCGGGATATTTTTCCGGAGTGGGTTGTGGATATGGGCTTGATGGGACGTGGTTTGCCTTATCGGTTTTTCAAAGCCATTGCGCGTTATCAGTATTCCGTGGCGGATGTGATCGGAGTACAGACGCAAGGGAATGAACCCTATTTTTCTGATTGGGCGAAGCAGGATGGTCGGCGGGTCGAGGTATTGCAGAACTGGCTGGCTGATGCACCGGATGTTGGGTCGAGTATTTCGGTGGTGGATGGCCCGTTGGTTGGGCGGACTGTTTTTGTTTATGCAGGCAACATGGGCGTTGCGCAAGGCATGAATATTTTGATCGACCTGGCTGAGCGTTTGCGCAATCGACAAGACATCGGTTTTCTGTTCGTCGGTCGCGGCAGTGATGCCCAGCGCTTGCGCGCGGATGCGAAAGCGCGCGGGTTGGATAACGTGGTATTCCGCGACGAGATCGACCCTTCAGAGATCCCAGGCTTATATAGCCAATGTCATGTCGGCATCGTTGCACTCGACCCGCGCCACAAAACCCATAACATTCCCGGCAAGTTCCTTTCCTATATGCAGTCCGGCTTGCCTGTGCTGGCGAGCATCAATCCGGGTAATGATCTGGCGGAGTTGATACAAAGAGCGGGTGTAGGTCGTGTCTGCACGGATCACTCGGCAGAGACGTTGCAGCGACTGGCGGTGAAACTTGCGGACGAGATAACTTCTGACAAAAATGTGTCTGCCCGGTGTCGTGCCTTGTCAGCAAAACTCTTTTCGCCCGAGGCGGCAGTGCAGCAAATTGCAGCGGCATTGCTCTAGTTCCAGATAGAAACGCCGCGTGTGGCCCCCGCTAGGGAAAGGGGGGAGGCTTCCCTTTTCTGGATTGCTTCGCTGCCTGCCACGCTTCGCCACGATTCAGAAGTTCATGCCCGGCGAAGATGAGGATACCTACCCGGTGCTATCTGACCGCCACAACATCGTGGTCATAGCTGACGAAGCACACCGAACCCAGTATGGATTTGAGACAACCCTAAAAGGTAAGCCCGGTCACGAGAAGTACCAAGTCGGCTACGCCCAACATCTACGAGATGCACTACCCAACGCCACCTTTGTGGCTTTCACTGGCACGCCTGTATCTAGCGAGGACAAGGACACTCGCTCTGTGTTTGGTGAGTACATCAGCATCTACGATATGCAGCAGTCCAAAGAGGATGGTGCGACCGTTGCCATCTACTTTGAGTCCCGTCTTGCCAAGCTATCTCTGAATGCTGAAACACTACCGAGCATTGATGCCGAGGTGGACGAGCTGGCAGAGGACGAAGAAGAAGGTCAGCAAGCCAAGCTTAAGAGTCGCTGGGCTGCTTTAGAGAAAGTGGTAGGGGCTGAACCGCGTGTGACCAGTGTTGCCGCTGATTTGGTGTCTCACTTTGAGGAACGTGGCAAAGCACAAACAGGTAAGGCGATGGTCGTCGCGATGAGTCGTGAGATTTCTGTCCATCTGTACAACGAGATTATCAAGCTACGTCCCGAGTGGCATGACCCAGACCCTGAGAAGGGTGCAATCAAAATAGTAATGACAGGCTCTGCCAGTGACAAGGCGTTACTGCGCCCCCACATCTACAGTGGTCAGGTCAAAAAGCGGCTAGAGAAACGATTCAAAGACCCCGCCGACCCGCTGCGTTTGGTTATTGTGCGCGATATGTGGTTGACGGGTTTTGATGCTCCCTGTGTGCATACGATGTACGTGGACAAGCCGATGAAGGGGCACAACCTGATGCAAGCCATCGCAAGAGTTAACCGCGTGTTCAAGGACAAGGTGGGCGGGCTGGTGGTGGACTATATCGGCATCGCCAACGAATTACGCAGTGCCCTAAAGGAATACACCAACAGCAAGGGACGTGGTCGCCCCAAGGTGAACGTACAAGAAGCCTATGCTGTGCTTGCGGAGAAACTGGACTTGTTACGTGCCATGCTGCATGGCTTCGACTATAGCGATTTTCTAACGACTGGCCATAAACGGCTAGCGGGTGCAGCTAACCATATACTTGGGGAACGTGACGGCAAGAAACGTTTTGCAGATACCTCACTGGCGATGAGCAAGGCATTCACACTCTGCTGCACATTGGACGAAGCCAAGGCAGTGCGCGAGGAGGTGGCATTCTTCCAAGCGGTAAAGGTAATCCTGACCAAGCGTGAAATTGCTGCTCAGAAGCGCACCGATGAGGAGCGCGAGCTAGCCATACGTCAAATAATTAACAGTGCGGTGGTGTCAGAAGATGTGGTGGATATATTCGATGCCGTAGGGTTAGAAAAGCCCAACATCGGCATATTGGACGATGCCTTCCTTGCAGAGCTGCGTAATCTGCCTGAACGCAACCTTGCTGTGGAGTTGCTAGAGCGGCTGTTAGAAGGTGAGATTAAGTCTAAGTTTGCGGGCAACATCGTACAAGGCAAAAAGTTCTCTGACCTGTTGAGCAGTGTGATTAAACGATACCAAAACCGCGCCATTGAGACTGCCCAAGTTATTGAAGAGCTAATTGAGATGGCTAAGAAGTTTAGAGCTGTGGCAGAACGTGGCGAGGAGCTGGGGCTAACAGAAGATGAGATTCGCTTCTATGATGCCTTGGCTGATAACGAATCTGCGGTGCGCGAGCTGAGCGATGAGACCCTGAAGAAAATTGCCCACGAGCTGACTGAAAACCTGCGGCAGAATCTCACGGTGGAGTGGTCGGAGCGGGAAAGTGTTCGGGCTAAATTGCGGTTGATGGTGAAGCGGATATTACGCAAGTACAGATACCCACCAGACCAAGAAAAAGCCGCTGTGGAGTTGATATTGCAGCAGGCAGAGGCGCTGGGTGAGGCTTGGACATAAAAAAGGCAGTGTTACCACTGCCCTTCCTGAAACACCTGAAAATTATTTCTTTTCTGGTGTTTTTTTCTCATTTTTTTCCATTTCTTTATGCTTATCGCACTTCATTTTCATATCGGCATTCATTTCTTTATGCTTATCGCATTTATCCATTTCTTCATGCTTGGAATCATGCTTGGACTCATGCTTGGAATCATCAGCAACAGCAGTAAAAGAAACAACGGCAACAAACAGTGCGGCAATCATGGCAGATATCAGTTTCATTAAAGCTCCATTCTTAAAAGTTGAAATTGTGAATTTTCGCCAGTCTACAGGCCGGCAAATTTTATTGTAGCAAACAATCAACTGAATCGCCTCGGCTTTTGTTGAGGCTGTTTGGTTAAGTAACACTGGCAGCATCCGTATTTGTTAAACAGCGTGTGGCGTATTTTCTACTTTATGCTAATTAAGTGAAGGTGGAAATAACTAACAAGTTCTTGTAGTACGTGCATTCTTTGAAAGACCATTGGCAATAAATATGCACGCTGACGGGTGGAAAGAATGGGACGCTGATTGACACATAGGGCGGTTCAAATCTTTGGGGAAACAGCAGGACTAGACCTCACCTATGCCCATGCAGACAATTAATTTCTGTTTGGATTATTTTAATAAAGTTAATCATCATAAATTCGGAAAACCGCTTGGCTATTGGGTTCAGCAATTCTTTCAAATTGGTGAAAGTGACACTCCGCAAATTTGCTTTGGTCAATTCTGGAACTTTCGAAACGTAGAACAGCCACTCAAGGCAACCTTCAAAGACAATAGCCAAAAAAACGGCATTGTGGTAACCGTTACCACTAACCGAGGCAAGACAACTCCGAAAATCCTACACTGCGCCTACACCGACAAAAAATAACTTGATGTGAAAAATGGCTGCATCTCTATAATCCTTTCTGTATATGGTGCCCCGAACACGAATCGAACGTGTGACCTACCCCTTAGGAGGGGGTCGCTCTATCCACTGAGCTACCGAGGCGCGACGCGCATTCTATTGTAATTTCAATGCTCAACAAAATTAGAATCACTGTATTGACTGTGTCTGCTGCTTCTAGCCGTACTAAAATGTGCCGTCTTGCGTCTTGATTTATTAACAATTGAAATAAATCAGAATGACAGATGTTGGCCGCAGGGGACATTGTCCCCTTGTGGGGTATTGCCTAAACAATATCTCATTGCGCCATTCATTTTGATTGATTCATCACCAGCACTGGTATCATACTGATTGTTTGACAAACCTCAAGCTGAACCAGTGCGGGGCGTTAATTGGGGTAATTTTTCAACGACGGGATTAGGGAGGAAATCATGAAATGGTTAATATTGCTGGGTATATTTTGCGCACTGGCGTTGGTATTCGTCGGCAAGATGGCGCGTGCCGGGGATGTACCCAAAGTAGGCGAGGTTGCCCCTGACTTTAAGTTGTTTGATCAACATAACCAGCCTCATGCGCTGGCAGATTATCGCGGTAAATGGCTGGTGTTGTATTTTTATCCCAAAGACGACACGCCTGGCTGCACCGAGGAGGCATGTAAGTTTCGCGATGACCTACACAAGCTCACCGCATTAGGCGCGCAAGTAGTTGGTATCAGCGTAGATGACAGTAGCAGCCATGCGGACTTCGCCAAAAAGCATGGCCTGCCTTTTCCATTGTTGGCAGACGCAGATAAGGCAGTCACTGAGCGGTACGGCGTGCTGAATAATTTGTTATTGGTCAAAATAGCTAAGCGCTACACTTTTTTAATCGATCCGCAGGGAAAAATTAAAAAAGTTTATGACAAGGTAGAAACTTCACGTCACTCACAGGAAATTGTTGATGATTTGAAAGGGTATATAGCGGCGTTAAAAGTGTGAAGCAGCCAGCTTGCGTGGCGGCGTGCAGCCAGGCTGATTTTTCATTACTTTGTGGGGTAGATGGGGAAGATGCGATGGCGTGTTGTATCTGGTCATAAGCAATTCTGGTCATAAGCAATTTTATTTTGGGTGAAGTATGGAGTCTTTGAAGGTCAGTAACGATGCATTGTTCGTTTTGTTGGGAGCCATTATGGTACTGGCTATGCATGCGGGCTTTGCATTTCTGGAATTAGGCACGGTGCGTAGAAAAAATCAGGTAAATGCATTGGTCAAAATCATGGTGGATTTTGCAGTGTCGACCATCGCTTATTTTTTTATTGGCTACAGCATTGCGTATGGGGTGAATTTCTTTGTCGGTGCCGAGACGCTGGCACAAAAAAGCGGCTATGATCTGGTCAAATTTTTCTTTCTGCTGACCTTCGCTGCGGCGATTCCCGCCATTGTTTCTGGCGGTATTGCAGAACGCGCCAAATTTAATCCGCAATTGATCGCGACCTTTCTGCTGGTGGGATTTGTCTACCCATTTTTTGAAGGCATTAGCTGGAATGATGCCTATGGTTTTCAAGCGTGGTTGCTGGCGCAATTTGGTGCCAAGTTCCATGATTTCGCAGGCTCGGTAGTGGTACACGCCGTGGGCGGATGGATCGGCTTAGTGGCAGTGGTATTGCTCGGTGCGCGGCGTGGTCGATATAACAAGGATGGCGGCATTTCCGCGCATCCGCCGTCGAGCATTCCATTTCTCGCCTTGGGTGCATGGATACTGACCGTGGGCTGGTTTGGCTTTAATGTGATGTCGGCGCAAAGCATTGATAAAATCAGCGGGCTGGTGGCGGTTAATTCGTTAATGGCGATGGTTGGCGGGACATTAGCGGCATTGGTTGCTGGAAAAAATGATCCGGGCTTTGTTCACAATGGGCCACTGGCTGGCTTGGTCGCTGTGTGTGCGGGGTCCGATCTGATGCACCCATTGGGCGCGTTGGTAACGGGCAGTGTAGCAGGGGGCTTGTTTGTTTTTATGTTTACGCTGACGCAAAATCGCTGGAAAATTGATGACGTATTGGGTGTGTGGCCATTACACGGATTATGTGGCGCATGGGGCGGATTGGCGGCGGGTATATTTGGTTTGCAAGCGTTTGGTGGTTTGGGTGGGGTAAGTTTTATGTCTCAACTACTCGGCACATTGCTGGGGATCGGCATTGCGCTAGTTGGTGGTTTTATTATCTATGGCGGGCTTAAAAAAATAATGGGCATACGTATGGATGCGGAAGAAGAATTCAATGGAGCCGATTTGAGCATCCATAAAATTTCAGCATCGCCTGAGCGGGAGTCCGGATGGTAATAAAGCATCTCTAAAAATGCCAATTTCGTCGCCACACGTTGTTGCTCGCAAAAAATTCTTACTTACATATCAAACATATGCGGCGTAACTATTTTTTGTTCGCGCCTAGTCTGGCTTAGAACTTTGAATTTTTAGAGACACCCTTTAGTTTAATAATTTAATGAAAACAAATCTGATCACAGGGTATCGCTCAAATTAAATGCGTATTTTATTGAGTAACGATGATGGGTATTTCGCGCCTGGTTTAAGCTGTCTCGCGGAACAGTTGGCAACGGTGGCCGAGGTAGTGGTCGTTGCTCCGGAACGTGATCGCAGTGGCGCAAGCAATTCGCTGACATTGAATAGGCCACTGAATTTGCGCCGCGCCGCGAATGGTTTTTATTATGTGGACGGCACGCCAACGGATTGCGTGCATTTGGCAGTAACAGGTATGTTGGAGACGCAGCCTAATATGGTTATTTCTGGCATTAATTCAGGCGCGAATATGGGTGATGACACCATATATTCCGGCACGGTCGCTGCCGCAACGGAAGGATTTTTATTGGGTATTCCATCGATTGCGGTGTCATTGGCAGGCAAGAATCAAGCTCATTATGCGACTGCCGCACAAGTTGTGATGGAACTGGTACTGCAGTTTCAACAACGCACGCATACGCACCCGTGGCTGTTGAATGTCAACGTGCCGGATATTCCTTACGCGCAATTGCAGGGTAAAGCAGTAACACGATTAGGCAAGCGGCATAAAGCCGAGCCAGTTGTAAAAGGAACGAACCCGCACGGTGAAACAGTGTATTGGGTGGGCGCGGCAGGCAAAGAGCAGGATGCGGGGGAGGGCACAGATTTTCATGCTATCGCGCAGCAGCGTGTCTCCATCACGCCACTGCAAATTGATTTAACGCAATACAGCCAGCTGGATGCAGTGCGCGGATGGATGGCATCAGATACTTCAGCCCCACAAGGGGACAATGTAAATAGGTTATCAATTGAACACTAAGCACAGCGGCATCGGCATGACCTCACAACGTACCCGGGCACGTTTGATCGAACGTTTGCGGAGGCAGGGCATCACAGATGAAGTGGTGCTGGCCGCGATGAATGCGGTGCCGCGCCATATCTTTATAGATGAGGCATTGGCGAGTCGAGCTTATGATGATGTGTCTCTGCCCTTGGGTTTTGGTCAAACTATTTCGCAGCCCTATGTGGTGGCACGCATGATTGAGATTATGCGTAATGGCAAACCACTTAATCTGGTGTTGGAGGTGGGGACAGGCTGCGGCTATCAGGCGGCGGTGCTGGCGCGGGTGGCCAGACAGGTTTATTCGGTGGAGCGCGTGCAGTTACTTTTTGAGCGTGCTCAAGAAAATCTACATGAGTTGCAGACGCAAAATGTTTCTGTGTGCTACGCCGATGGGAACGCGGGTCTGCCTGATGTTGCGCCATTTGATGGCATCATCATGGCGGCTGCGGCGACGCATGTGCCGCAGGCTTTATTGCAACAATTGAGCGTGGGCGGCAGGATGGTATTGCCATTAGGCGCGCATGAACAATACTTATGCCTGATTGAGCGAGACGCACAGGGGTTTCATGAAACGCGCCTGGAGCCTGTGAAATTTGTGCCGTTATTGATGGGAAAAGCATGACAGTAAATAAAACAGTCCGGCGCTTAGCCGCACTTTTAGGATTGTTAGTAGTTGTTTCAGGATGCGCGCTGAGAGAGGGTAGGCCAACAGTGTGGGAGCGCGAACGCCGCATGGTAGCGCAAAAAAACGTAGTCCCACAAGGGGACAATGTGACAGCCAGTGAAAAAGATTGGCGACCCGATGTGCATGTCGTGCAAAAAGGTGAGACTTTGTACGGCATTGCGTTTAATTATGGACTGGATTATCACGAAATTGCCGAGCTCAATAGCATACAAAACCCCAGTGTGATTAGTATTGGTCAAGAGCTACGTTTGTTTGCCAGTGCACGATCTTCAGGTGACGTGCCAATGAAGTTGATTACTGAAAAGGAGCCTTCAGAAAATATAAATACGGCCACTTCTTCTTCTACAATTTCTCCCGTTATAACCTCTTCTCTGGTAGTTGTTATCAAAGAACAACCGATTGTGCTCAAGCTGGATTACTCCGAGCAGGCCGTGACGCAGATAGAAAAATTACAAGCAGAGCAATTGCGACCCGGCACTAAAACATCCGCACAACTGTCAGCGGCCCCAAGTGAATCTACAGGCGAATCCACGAGCGGGAGAAGGGCGCAAATTGTCGAAGTTGATGACGGAGAATTGGGTTGGGGATTACCCACACAAGGCAAATGGTCAAACGAGTTTTCAGGAGGCAGCAATCGCCGTGGAATTGATATTGCCGGCAAGCTGGGGCAACCAGTGGTGGCCAGTGCGGCAGGTAAAGTGGTTTATAGCGGCAGTGGTTTACGCGGCTATGGAAACTTGGTTATCATCAAACATAATAAAACTTTTATCAGCGCGTACGCGCATAACGATAAGGTCGTGGTAAAGGAAGGACAGGCAGTGAGCAAGGGTCAAAAAATTGCCGAGATGGGCAATACGGATACTAATCAGGTGAAATTACATTTCGAGATACGTAAGTTTGGCAAGCCAGTTGATCCGGCGAATTTTTTATCTCTGCCAAAATCATGAATACTTTGAACATGAGTGATCACAGCCGCGACAGCGCAGGACTGCACTATGTTTATCCGGTAATCTCACGGCGTGCTGGCGGTGTGTCAGTCGGCATCAATCTGAATCCCAATAATGCGTGTAACTGGCGCTGCATTTATTGCCAAGTGCCGAATTTAACCCGGGGTGCTGCGCCGCCAATTGATCTGGTTGTATTGGAGCAAGAGTTAAAATCATTTTTGCATGAGTTAATACACGGTGATTTCATGACACAGCGCGTGCCCTTAGAAGCGCGCCGGATTAATGATATCGCTTTGTCGGGCAATGGCGAACCGACCAGTGCTGCGGAATTTGTTCAGGTAATTGAATTGGTGGCGAGGCTTAGACGCGATCTGGCTTTGCCTTCGCATATAAAAATAGTGCTTATTACCAATGGCAGTTTACTGCATCAGAAAAACGTGCAGCAGGGTGTGCGTTTGATGACAAAGCATAATGGTGAAGTGTGGTTCAAGCTTGATCGCGCCAGTCAAGCCGGGATGTTGTTAGTGAATAGCACGGTGAGCAGCATGGAAAAAGTTAAGAAAAATGTATTACACGCCATTTCGCTATGCCCCACTTGGCTGCAAACCTGTTGGTTTGCGCTGGACGGGCAGCCGCCAAGCAAGCAGGACGAAGAGGATTATTTAAATTTTTTGCGTGAAGTGCAAAATGCAAGTGCGGGTAATGACATTGTCCCCTTGTGGGACAATGCAAAACTGAAAGGCGTGTTGTTATACAGTCTGGCGCGCCCATCTCTACAGGCTGAAGCGCTGAGATTGTCAGCGCTATCTGAACAGCAACTCGAAGTCTTTGCTAAGCGTATACGCAAGCTAGGAGTCGTGGTACAGGTTGCTTGAACCAGGGCAGAAAAATTTTCCGCTGCCCTCGCCCCCACGCCATATCCAGAAACTATTGATCCGGCCAGATGAAGTTTGAAGTTTTCATGCCGCATATTTTACGCGAGAATCTTGGAAGTATTTTTTGACACGCTCAGGTGATTTTTCCAATGTCAGCATGTGCTCGGTTGTTGCGGCTTTCAGTTTAGCCTTGGTGCG
>CANJMS010000012.1 GCA_947475825.1 Nitrosomonadales bacterium | reverse complement strand
TCGCGATGGCTATACGCTACTCAAAATCAACCCAAACTTCAATAGAATCAATGTAATTCTCTAATGGCTTCCATTGGGAATTGTGCTCTATTGGAAAATCTCGGTTCAACCGGGGGATGCCTGCCAGTTTGACTGGAGCCACGAACAGGTAGAGTTAGGCGGTGTAGTGCAGAACATCAAGGTCGCCCACTTCCGCCTAGCCTATAGCCGTCAGATGTTTGTCGTGGCCTATCCCAGAGAAATGCAGGAAATGGTGCTGGATGCGCATAGCCGGGCTTTTACCTTCATTGGTGGTGTACCCGCTCGTTTGATCTAAGGCGCTGCTACGACGTGTCGTCTTCCACTACACACCCAAACATGCCCGTTGCTCAACATGGCTGAAATCGAAATCGGTATTCTTGACCGGCAGTGCCTTGATCGGCGTCTGCCGGATCGTGCTACGATTACCACCGAAGTGAATGCTTGGCAGTTGCGCCTTAACACGGAACAACGTGGCATCGAGTGGAAGTTTACCCGGCAGGATGCAGACACGAAAATGGCTCGTCATTATGTTTCGTAATTAATGGGTTTATATACTAGGAGGCGGGAATACGGGTTGGCAAGAAGCTTAAGGTCTGGTGAGGAATCTGTCTGGTGACAATGTCAGGCGAGGAATCTTGCTTAATCCCAGATAATCCATTAGGGCGAGACACCTTTGTGGGAGCGGCTTTAGCCACGATAGGTGATGCGGCAAGTAGCATGGCAATCGCGGCTAAAGCCGCTCCCACAAAGGCAATGATGCAGTTGAAGGGCAGGTGAATTGTTCTAATAAACTATCTGGGTTAATCATCCTCGCCGCCTTGTGCTCCTTTTTATCGGAAGCTGGAATAAGCAATAGCAAGGAAGCACTACATAGTGCCTGCGCGCCGTGTGCCTTGCCCTTCATTCCGCCGTCAACTGTGTAGTGTTTCCTGAAGGCCCGAATGGGTTATTCCTGATGTGGCGGTGTTTTCTTACGAAAACTAAACAACCACCACACATAGCCAGATAACGAATAGCCGAAGAACAGCAAGAACAGTACGCCTGGTGGGTAGCTTGAAATAACCATAAAGAAAAGCGCGATAATAAGCACTACGATAAACGGCACGCTCTTACGCATATTAAAATCTTTGAAGCTATAAAAGCCCACATTGCTGACCATGCTCAACCCGGCAAAAACAGTAATGGCAACCGCAGGCCAGCGTAGATCATTACCTGTAAATTGATTGTCCTGCATGACCCAAACAAAGCCCGCCACCAATGCAGCGGCGGCTGGGCTGGGCAGACCCTGAAAGTAACGCTTATCAACTACATCAATATTTGCATTGAATCTAGCTAGCCGCAAAGCCGTGCCAGCACAGTAAATAAAGGCGGCAAACCAGCCCAGCTTACCTAAATCCCGGAACGCCCATTCATACATCAGCAAAGCGGGGGCAACGCCAAATGACACCATGTCCGACAAGCTATCGTATTCCGCACCAAACTCACTTTGCGTGTGGGTCATGCGTGCCACCCGACCATCCAGACCATCAAATACCATCGCAATAAAAATCGCGACTGCTGCATATTCGAACATGCCATTTATCGCCTGCACAATGGCATAAAAACCAGAAAACAGTGCGGCAGTCGTTAATAAATTGGGCAACAAATAGATGCCACGCCGCCGCAAATTCATCGGTTTGTGTTGGCCAAAATTTTGATTGTCCAAATTTTGATTATCAGAATCAGGTGTGTCCATATTTTACCATCCCGCTATATCGACCACTGGGTTATACAGGGTGTCGAGTTAGGCTGAATTTTTCGCCAACACAGCGAGTATGGTGCTGGTAGCATACACCTTATCACCAATCGCAACTTTTACTGTAGCGGTCAACGGCAGATACACATCCACACGCGAGCCGAAACGAATAAA
Organism: Nitrosomonadales bacterium; assembly: GCA_947475825.1. Taxonomy (GTDB): domain Bacteria; phylum Pseudomonadota; class Gammaproteobacteria; order Burkholderiales; family Gallionellaceae; genus Nitrotoga. Next base: position 37,071 of record CANJMS010000012.1, on the reverse strand, counting down.
TCCGTATCGCTGTCCGCGTGTCAACACATCTCCCACTTGCGCGTAGCATAAAATGCGCCGTGCAATTAATCCAGCGACTTGCACACTGGTGACATCTTGCCCGTCCAGCGTTTTGATCCACAACGCATTACGTTCATTTTCTATGGATGCCTTATCCAAATCTGCATTTACAAATTTGCCGGGGAAGTATTGCACGGTCTGCACTTTACCATCGACTGGGCTGCGGTTGGAATGAGCGTTAAACACATTCATGAACACGCTGACTTTAATTGCTTCGCGATTCACGTAGGGATCTTGTATACGCTCGACTGCAACAATACGACCATCTGCGGGGGACAATACCGCGTCAACATTTTGCGGAATCATGCGTGGCGGGTCGCGGAAAAATTGCAGCACAAATAGCGCAATAATCCATGTCACCGTCGCAAATACCATACCTAAGAAAATGGTAGCGAGTATTGCAGCGATAACGGTAATCGCCAGATATGGCCAGCCCTCACGGGCGATAATAGGATGAGGATAATTTGTCATAGTCGTTAATTAATAGTCGCTAGCCTTTAGTTCAAAGCCAAGGTTTTGCCTTAACTATTTACTAACGACCATCGACGTTTTTAGTTTTTAGATTGATCGACCAGCTTGTTCTTGCTGATCCAGGGCATCATAGCGCGCAACTGCGTACCGACAATTTCGATTGGATGTTCTGCGTTCAAACGACGGCGTGCGGTCATCTCAGGATAGTTGGTGCGGCCTTCCAAAATAAATTGTTTAGCGTACGCGCCAGTTTGAATATCCTTGAGGCATTTACGCATGGCAACTTTGGTTTCTTCGGTAATGATTTTTTGACCCGTGGTGTATTCGCCAAATTCCGCATTATTGGAAATGGAGTAATTCATGTTGGCAATGCCGCCCTCGTACATCAAATCAACAATCAACTTTAACTCATGCAGACATTCAAAGTACGCCATTTCCGGCGCATAGCCCGCTTCGGTCAATACTTCAAAACCAGCCTTGACCAACTCTACCGCGCCACCGCACAACACGGCTTGCTCGCCGAACAAATCAGTTTCTGTTTCTTCACGAAAATTGGTTTCAATCACGCCGCCTTTAGTGCCGCCAATTGCCGCTGCGTATGACAACGAAATATCACGCGCCTTGCCAGATTTATCTTGAAACACGGCGATCAATGTAGGTACGCCGCCGCCCTTAATATATTCGGAACGCACGGTATGACCGGGGCCTTTAGGGGCAATCATAATCACGTCAATGTCTTCGCGCGGCACAACCTGGTTGTAATGTACGTTAAAGCCGTGAGCAAACGCCAGTGCCGCGCCCTTTTTCATGTTTTGCACCACCTCCTGGTTATACACATCAGGAATGTTTTCATCGGGCAACAGCATCATGACCACATCCGCGATCTTAACGGCAGCGGCAACTTCAACCACTTTCAAACCTGCAGCTTCGGCCTTTTTCCAGGACGCGCCACTTTTGCGTAAACCCACAACCACATTTGCGCCCGACTCTTTCAAATTCAGCGCATGGGCATGGCCTTGTGAGCCGTAGCCAATAATTGCTACTTGCTTACCTTTGATTAAAGATAGGTCTGCGTCTTTGTCGTAATAAACTTTCATGTTGCTCTCTTTCCCAAAAAATTAAGGTTCTAAAAATTACAGCTTCAAAATGCGTTCGCCACGCGCGATGCCCGATGCTCCCGTGCGCACAGTTTCCAGTATTTGGTCGCGTCCCACTGCTTGCAAAAATTCATCCAATTTGACACCGATATCAGTCAACTCAACGGTGCAAGTGCTATTCGATGTGTCGATGAAGCGCCCTTGAAACACTGCCATCGCACGCTTGAATGCCTCACTCGCTGCCACAGCAGCAGGCACTTTGACCAACATCAGCTCGCGCTCCAGATGCTCGCCATCGCTTAAATCCATCACTGCTACCACGTCGATCAGCTTGTTGAGTTGCTTGTTAATCTGCTCAATCACCGCGTCCGAGCCGCTGGTGACTATGGTCATGCGCGACAAGGTCGGGTCTTCGGTGGGTGCAACTGACAACGATTCAATGTTATAACCACGTGCAGAAAACAACCCTGCTATGCGCGACAAAGTCCCCGCTTCGTTTTCCATCAGTAACGAAATAATATGGCGCATTACAAATCCTCCACTTCAGGATGCGGCATATTCGGGTCTAGCATAACTTCCGATAAACCTTTACCGCCCGGCACCATGGGAAATACGTTTTCAGTCGGGTCAGTTTGAAAATCCATAAACACTAAATCTTTCTTGCGTGAAAACGCTTCTCTCAAGGCTGGCTCCACGTCGGAAGGCTTGTCGATACGCATACCGATGTGTCCATAGGATTCGGTGAGTTTGACGAAATCCGGCAGCGCGTCCATATAAGATTCAGCATAGCGATTGCCGTGGAAAAATTCTTGCCACTGTCGCACCATGCCCAAATAACGGTTATTCAGCGACACTACTTTGATCGGCAGATGAAACTGCTTGCAAGTAGAAAGCTCCTGAATATTCATCTGAATACTGCCCTCGCCCGTGACGCACGCCACCGTCGCGCCGGGATTAATCAATTGCACGCCCATCGCGGCAGGCAGGCCAAAGCCCATCGTGCCCAAACCACCGGAGTTAATCCAACGGCGTGGTTTGATAAATTTATAATATTGTGCCGCCCACATTTGATGCTGACCGACATCCGAAGTCACAAAGGCATCTCCACCCGTCACTTCGTACAATTTTTCGATGACATATTGCGGCTTGATAATCTCAGTGGAATTGTTGTATTTAAGGCCACCGCCCTTGAAGCGCCAATCGTTTACCTGCTTCCACCATACCGCCAAATCAGCCGCATTCGGCTTTTGCTTGATGCTGCGCAACTCAACCAAAAATTGATTCAGCACCCGCTTTAAATCGCCGACTACTGGCACATCCACCTTAACGCGCTTAGCGATGGAAGAAGGATCAATATCGAGATGAATAATTTTGCGCTGCACTTGGTTAAAGTGTTCAACCTTACCCACTACACGATCATCAAACCGCGCGCCGATGGCAATCAACACATCGCAATTCTGCATCGCCATACAGGCTTCGTACGTGCCGTGCATACCGGGCATACCAACGAACAGCTTATCGGTCGCCGGATACGCGCCCAAACCCATGAGCGTATTGGTGCAAGGAAAGCCCAGCAAGCGTACCAGCTCGGTCAATTCTGCTGAAGCCCCCGACAAAATCACCCCGCCGCCGCTGTACATCATCGGGCGCTTGGCAGTCATCAAAAGCTGGATAGCTTTCCTGACCTGATTCATATCCCCTTCACCCGGCGGATTGTAGGAGCGAATAACGACCGGATCAGAATAATTAAACGTGGTTTTTTGAAAGGATATATCTTTAGGAATATCGACCAACACCGGACCAGGGCGACCTGACCTGGCCAGATAAAACGCTTTCTTTATCGTCGGCGCGATGTCGCGCACATCCTTGATTAAAAAATTGTGCTTCACGCAGGGGCGCGTAATGCCCACCGCATCCACCTCTTGAAACGCATCTTCGCCGATCATGGTTGAAGGTACCTGACCGCTGATCACCACCATCGGTATGGAATCCATATAAGCAGTGGCGATACCCGTTACCGCATTAGTAATCCCCGGGCCGGAAGTGACCAGCGCCACACCTATTTTTTCCGACGAACGCGAATAACCATCTGCCGCATGTACTGCTGCCTGCTCGTGGCGCACTAAAATATGCTTGACCTTATCCTGCCGGAACAACGCATCATAAATATGCAGCGCAGCCCCGCCTGGGTAACCAAATATATACTCAACACCCTCTTCCTGTAAGCATCGGACGGTTATTTCCGCACCTGTCAACTCCCCTGCTAATTCCATCGCCCACTACCTGATAAGTAATAATAAAGAACCGCGCAAGATAAAGGTTTGGCGTGTTTTGGTCAAGCCCTAGCCACCTTCAGATATAAAATTAAGCCGAGTGCATGAAATTCCAATCGGTCTTGCCGTTTGGTATTTTAAGGATGAGATTGCAGGCAGCGTAGCAGCCTGATTAAGCTCTGCTGGTGTTAGGGTTATTAGAGACGGTGCGTAACGGTATTGATCATAAGTAAAAAAATAAAAAAACCGGGATTGAAGTAATCCCGGCTTTACAATTTAGGTAAAAATCTAAATAAATAGTGGCATCAAAAATGGACTGCCCATATTTTATTCATGCTTAAAAATAGAAATTAGCACTCAGTGCTGCTGCGCCAGTGCCAATATTTGTAGTCTTTATTGTTGGAGCCGGAAATGGCCTGTCTGTCTCAGTCGATCGGTAACCAAAATCTACCCGTCCTTCAATGCTGAACTGTTTCCCCACGAAATACTCTACACCGGCTTCTGCTGCAATAACCACCTTGGTTACAGTTGAATCCACAGTAGTGGCATATTGAAAGCGTCCGCCTACAAATGGGGCAAAATCAGATGTTTTCAGATACCTCCTCGCCCCCGCTAGCAAGCTAATATCGGTACCCTTATTAGGGGCAGTGCCACCTGCAATACCCAGGCCGAATCCACCCAGTATCGCCATATCTTTCCCAATAAAATATTTGCCGCTGATTAATAAATCATCCCGGGTTGTTGTTATATTCAATCCCATCGCACCAACATGTAGGCTGTTTTCAGCCAACACACTTCCCGCAGACATTGTTAAAACCATTGCTGCGACCGCTAACGTAAATTTTTTCATTTTTAATCCCCCATCAATTAACAAACAGCCCACAATTACGACTAAGACAGATGACAAACCAACTACGCTAACTCCCTAATCAACATTAACAACCACGCCTAAATAACCGCAATTTTTCCATGCTTAAATGCGCCGACTATTTTACAGCACTTGCTCAGGGTTACGCACAAAAAATCAAGATAAGTAACCAGTAGCTGCACGCTCCCAGCAAATGTTCTCAACTCGCTATTGCTACCATCACGATGTTTTACATGACCAGTAGGGTCACTACGCAATAGATATTTTTTTCTTATGCCACTCCTCAAACATTTAGAAATATGGCATCACAATTTGGCAGAATGCAGTCATTGCGTAACGCTACGCTAACGCCTTTCTGTCGACCAGAGCATATATATCGCCAGCATCAGAAACAGCGCAGGTATGGCGATTGCGCTGAGGATGGCAGGCCATTCGTTGATCGCGCCAAGGTTGGTAAATAGTTGGCCGGCGAAGTGGAAGGTAAGGCCGAGTACGATGCCGGAAAATATTTTTGCGCTGGTTCCGCCTTCGCGTTGCCGATAGGCGGCAAAGGGAAGTGCCAGTAGTATCATGACCAGCACTGCAAATGGGTAGAGTAATTTATTCCACATGGCGATTTCATAGCGCACGGTTTTTTGTTGGTTGTCGCGCAGATGTTGGATGTACAGGTATAGATTCCAAGCTGACATTTGGTTGGGTCCGACCATCAGCACGCGCAATATATCCAGATTGAGTGCTGAGCGCCATTCCATGCTGGGCAGGGTGTGAACAGATACGCCTTGCGGGCTGAAGCGGGTTTGCGTGGCCTCATTTAATTGCCACAGGCCTTTTTGCACAAAACTGGCACGCTTGGCGGCAGTGATGGATTGTAAATGGTAATCCTTGTCAAATTCGTAAATGTTAATATTGATCAAGGTGGCATCGGACAAAACATTTTTGACATTGACAAAGTTGTGTTCATCTTTTGCCCAGATACCTGAGCGAAATTCTCTGAGTTTAATTTCTTCATTGAGTGCTTCGTGACGAACGGTTTGCGCGAATCGCTCGGTGGTGGGTGCTAAAAATTCCCCACTTAAATAACTGAGTACGAGTATGGGCAGGCTGATTTTGAAAAGCGCCAGTATCATTTGCTTGAGTGATACGCCAGAACAGCGGTAAATCGTAAGTTGTGAACTGGCGGCCATCTGCGCCAGGGCGAATATGGTGCCGATTAAGATTGCAACAGGGAATAAATCATATAACCGGGTGGGAACGGTCAGCAGCACATAGAGCAAAACCTTGCCCGCATGATAGTTGCCGCGCCCGAGGTCATCCAACTCGCTGAGTAAATCAAAGAAGGCGAACAGCATCAGCAACGCGAAAAATACCAGCGCAATGCTGGCATAAATTTCTCGTGCCAGGTATCGGGTAAGTAATTTCATAGCTTTAATTTTTACGCAGCAAGCGCCTCCAGGAAAAAATCGACAAGCGTTTATAAAAGAATAGCGCGGTTATCACCAACATCAACAAGTGTGCGCCAAAAAATCCGATATTGGTTTTACCTTGCATTTCCAGCGCGTTGGAGACGCTGATCAGGTTGTTGTAAATCATGTAAATAATCACCGCCATAATAATATTCAGCGAACGTCCCGCTCGTGGATTAACAAAGCTCAATGGAATGGCTAGCAAAGCTAAAATCAGCGCACTGATCGGCATACTCAAGCGTCGCTCAAATTCAGCCAAGTTGGCGATGCTGCGGTCTTCCAGCAATTGCAAGGTGGACAGTGATTTGAGCGAAGCAGGGCGCTGCCTGGCTTCGGCATCTTCTATGCGTATAGCATAACGCTCGAATTCGATAATTTTAAAATCCTGCTTGCCTGGTATACCGTCATAACGCTTACCGTTAAGTAGCACAAGAAATCGATCACCATTCGGCATGGTTTCCTGCAAGCCTTCGTTTGCCACAATGATCCAGGTTTTTCCATGCTGCGCGGATTGCACAAAAATATTGCCGACTCGCCCTTGTCCTGGGTTAGCATTGTCTATAAAAAATATGCGGTCAGCTTGCTTGGATTCTCGAAAGGTGCCCGGCATAGCGGCGGATACATCATTGCGACTATCCAGTTCTTGTTTGATTCTGGCTTCCTGCGTTAACGCCCAAGGAGATAGCACCAGACTTAATAATGCAATCAGCAGTGCAACTGGCATCGCATAGCTCAACACGGGTGATATCCAGCGAGCTAGCCCTACGCCCGAGCAAAACCACACCACCATTTCACTGTCGCGATAACTGCGGCTCAAGGTAAGCAGGATCGACAAAAATAAACTGACCGAAAGCATGATGGGTAAAGCATTTATAATTCCTATCCCCAGCAATGACAGCACACCCTCCACCAGCAGCACACCACTGACAGATTGGCTGAGCAGGCGAACCAATTGGGTGAATACAATAATTCCGAGTAGAATAACGAACACAAAAATACCCATCGTAGCGAATTCCCGCACCAAAGTGCGGTGAAATATTCCGCTGATCGACGGCCCTCTTTTAGATATTTTTGGCGACGAGAGTTTTGACTTCGGTGCTAGTGAATTCAATTGGGGAGATTGAAGTTGATCCGACATAGTTTAAAAGCAGTAATACATTAAGGAGAGTTACGTGGAATCCAAGTTGGAATTTAGCATAAAACAAGGCGCACCGGATAAACAGCGTTGCGCGTGCGTAGTGGTAGGCGTGTTTGAAGGCGGCAAACTTTCTAGCGCTGCCAAAATTTTAGACACCACCTCCAAACATATTCTGAGTGATCTAATCGCGCGCGGTGACATGAGCGGGAAAATTGCCAGCACCCTAATGTTGCACAACGTGCCGAATACCGCATGTGAGCGTGTGTTGCTGGTAGGCTTGGGCAAGTTGAATGATCTGGATACCAATAATTCAAATAATAGCGCCAGCCTGAAAATTTTACGCGCAACTTTCGCAGCTTTAAATGCTACGCCTGCCAAAGATGCCCTGCTGTATTTGGTTGATGAAGGTATCGGCAAAGATGCTGCATGGGTCATCACGCAAGCCGTGCTAACAGCGTCTGAACAGGCGTTTCGCGCCGATAGACTGAAGAGCAAACCCAGCAAAGCGGCGATACTCAAGCGCATCACTTTTGCCACCCTGACCGCTCCATCTGCAGCCTTAAAAATTACCCTCGACCAAGCTGCCGCTATCGCGCATGGCATGGCACTCACCAAGACGTTGGGTAATCTGCCTGGCAATGTATGCACGCCCACTTATCTCGCCGCGCAAGCCCGTGCATTAGCCAAGGCGCACAAGACCATCAAGACCACTGTGTTGGAAGAAAAAGAGATGCAGAAGCTTGGCATGGGCTCGTTGCTTTCCGTGGCGCGCGGCAGTGAAGAGCCCGCCAAACTCATCACGTTGGAATATCAAGGTACAGATAAAAAACAAAAACCTATCGTGCTGGTTGGCAAGGGCATCACTTTCGATACGGGTGGCATCTCGCTCAAGCCGGGTGCTGACATGGACGAAATGAAATACGACATGTGCGGTGCGGCCAGTGTGCTGGGAACGATACAGGCTATTGCCGAAATGGGTCTGAAGCTCAATGTGGTTGGCGTAATCCCGAGTTGCGACAACATGCCTAGCGGTAGCGCTACCAAACCTGGCGACATCGTCACCAGCATGGCTGGACTGACAATTGAGGTACTGAATACCGACGCTGAGGGTCGTTTGATTTTGTGCGATGCACTCACTTACTCAAAGAAGTTTAATCCCGACACCGTAATCGATATCGCCACGCTCACAGGCGCTTGTGTCATCGCACTCGGGCATGTCGCCAGCGGCTTGTTCAGCAATGAAGATAAGCTGGCTAAAGACCTGCTCACGGCTGGTGAGCAAGCACATGACCGCGCCTGGCAACTGCCATTATGGGACGATTACCAACCGCTGCTGGACAGCAACTTTGCCGACATGCAAAACATCGGTGGACGCGCTGGCGGCACGATTACTGCCGCGTGTTTTTTGTCGCGCTTCACCAAGGATTATCGCTGGGCGCATCTGGACATCGCCGGTACGGCGTGGAAATCAGGTAAGGAAAAAGGCGCAACAGGAAGACCCGTGCCATTGCTGACGCAGTATTTAATTAACCGCGCCAGCAACAAGCAAACAGGGATCAGTAAATAAATTTTAGCCAAAATCTGACCATGACTAAAGTAGATTTTTATACTGGCGTAGAAGACAAATTGAGAACAGCTTGTAAACTCAGTCACAAGGCAGTTGAAAGTGGAATGCGGGTGCAGTTATATAGCCCGGACGGGGCGACCACGCAGGCCCTGGATGCGTTGCTATGGAGTTATCCAACCACCGCATTTTTGCCGCATTGTCGCAGTGATGAAAAGGATGCAAGCGAGATGCCGGTAGTGCTGGCGCATGCCCAAAAAAATTCTACGGTCGGCAAAAGTTCTGCACCAGGTGAAAATTCTGTGCTCGATGAGACTTTTATGCACAGCGAAACTTTTCCGCACAACGAAGTTTTAATCAGCTTGCATAGCACTTGCCTGCCGTTCTTTAGCCGCTTTGAGCGCGTAATTGAAATTGTCGGCCTGGATGCAGCAGATACCCATGCCGGGCGCGAGCGTTTCAGCTTTTATCGCAACCGTGGCTATGAAATGCGCCATTTTGATTTACGCCCCCAGCTTGCGCAAAAAAGGGCTGTCCACCCTAAAGTTGTCCAAATGGATTCTAACCAAAAAAATTCAACTTGATTTTTGGATAGCAGCTCCAACCAAAAGATTCACTCTCCTGCCAATTCAATCGCACTCAACAATTAACACACAATGGAACTAGATAAAGTATTTGAACCAAAAAAAATAGAAGCGCACTGGTATCCGCTGTGGGAAAACGCTGGCAACTTTAAGGCGGGAACAGACGACAGCAAGCAAGAAAATTTTTGCATTTTATTGCCACCACCCAACGTCACGGGCACCCTGCACATGGGGCATGGCTTCAATCAAACCCTGATGGACACGCTCACCCGCTACCATCGCATGAAGGGCAACAACACGCTATGGCAACCGGGCACCGACCATGCGGGAATTGCTACGCAGATTGTGGTAGAGCGCAAGATGGATGCGGAAGGCGTAACCCGACATGACCTGATAGCTCAGTTTGGAAAAGATAAAGCTCGTGAAAAATTTTTGGAAAAAGTGTGGGAGTGGAAAAAATATTCCGGTGACACCATCACCCGCCAGATGCGCCGTCTTGGCACTTCACCCGATTGGTCACGCGAACGCTTCACGATGGACGAAGGTTTATCCAAAACAGTCACCGAAACATTTGTGCGACTTTACAACGAAGGCATGATTTATCCCGGAAAACGGTTGGTGAATTGGGACGTAAAATTACAAACTGCCGTGTCGGATTTGGAGGTGGTGCAAGAGGAAGAAGACGGCTTCATGTGGCACATCCGCTACCCGCTGGCCGAGCCTGACACTGTGCGTGGATTGACACATTTAACTGTAGCAACAACTCGCCCTGAAACCATGCTGGGTGATGTGGCAGTGATGGTGCATCCTGACGATGAACGCTATAAACACCTGATTGATAAATACGTTATTTTGCCGCTATGCAACCGTCCCATACTCATCATCCCCGACGAATATGTCGACAAGGAATTCGGCACCGGCGTGGTGAAGGTCACGCCCGCGCACGACTTCAACGACTACACGGTTGGACAACGCCACGATTTGCCGCTCTATAATGTACTAACCTTGGGCGGAAAAATAATTAATAACTTTGTGAACGCTGGTGGTGAGCTTGCGTTCAATTACTTAGCAGAAATAGCTCCGGGAGGAAAGGTAGGCCAAGTAAGTAGCAATAATCCGCTAGCCATCGATCTTGGTATTCCAGAAAAGTATCAAGACATCGACCGCTTCGACGCGCGCAAACAAATCGTCGCCGACCTCGATGCACTTGAACTATTAGAAAAAACCGAAAAGCACAAACTCAAAGTGCCGCGTGGTGATCGCACTGGTGTAGTCATTGAACCGATGCTCACTGATCAATGGTTTGTTGATCTCACTCGTACAGAACGCCAAGACGGCAAACCAGGTATTGGAGGATTTACTGCAATCACAAAACCCGCTTTAGAATGCGTTGCATCGGGTGAAATAAAATTCCATCCTGAAAATTGGGTGAACACTTACAACCAGTGGCTCAACAACATTCAAGATTGGTGCATCTCGCGCCAATTGTGGTGGGGGCATCAGATTCCGGCGTGGTATACCGACAGCGGCAAAGTTTATGTCGCACATGATGAAGCCGAAGCGAAACAACTCGCGGCCAAGGATGGTTACGAAGGAAATCTCAAGCGTGATGACGATGTGCTCGATACCTGGTTCTCCTCCGCGCTGTGGCCGTTCTCCACTTTGGATTGGGAAGAAGGAAAACCTTTCGAGCAGCAGAACGCCTTCGCGCAAAAATATCTGCCCTCCTCGGTATTGGTCACTGGCTTCGACATTATCTTTTTCTGGGTGGCACGCATGGTGATGTTGACCCAGCACATCACCGGAAAAATTCCGTTCAAAGACGTTTATGTGCATGGCCTGATCCGCGACGCGGAAGGGCAGAAAATGTCCAAATCCAAAGGTAATGTGCTCGACCCGATTGACCTCATCGACGGCATCACCCTCGACGCTCTGGTGAAAAAGCGCACCACCGGATTGATGAATCCCAAACAGGCGGAGCAGATCGAGAAGCGCACCCGCAAAGAATTCCCCGAGGGCATTCCCGCTTTCGGTACCGATGCCTTGCGCTTTACTTTCGCCTCGCTGGCTTCGCCCGGGCGCGACATCAAATTCGACATGCAGCGTTGCGAAGGTTATCGGAACTTCTGCAACAAGCTGTGGAATGCCACGCGCTTTGTGCTGATGAACTGCGAAGGCAAGGATGTCGGATTGGACGAAAGTTTGCCACTGGAATATTCCGCTGCAGACAAATGGGTGATCAGCATGTTGCAACAGGCCGAAGCGGAAATGGCGACGCATTTCGCTGACTACCGCTTCGACCTGGCAGCGCGCACGCTCTATGAACTGGTGTGGAACAGCTACTGCGATTGGTATGTAGAACTGGCGAAAGTACAGATCGCCAACGGCCATGAGATACAACAACGCGCCACGCGGCGCACGCTGGTACGCGTATTGGAAACCATACTGCGCCTGGCCCACCCTATCATTCCGTTCATTACCGAAGAGTTGTGGCAATCGGTGGCTCCGCTCGCAGGCAGAACGGGGGGCAGCATCATGCTGCAAGCCTATCCAAATTCAGACGCCACAAAGATAGACAAGGCCGCAATGGAGCAGGTCGCGCTGTTGCAAGAAATAATCAATGCCTGCCGCAGGCTGCGTAGCGAGATGAATCTCTCGCCCGCACAGCGTGTGCCGTTGATCATTGCATCTGGTATAGCGGCTGGCGATGCATCCACACTCAACACCCTCGCACCCTACATTAGTAGTTTGGCAAAGCTCAGTGAAGTACAAGTGGTGGCTGACCTGCCAGACGGCGACGCAGCCATTGCGATAGTGGGGACATTCAAGCTGATGCTGCAGGTGGAGATTGATGTTGCGGCTGAGCGCGAACGCTTGGACAAAGAAATCGTGCGCTTGTCTACAGAAATTGGCAAAGTAGAAAATAAGCTCGGTAATGAAAGTTTCGTGGCGCGCGCGCCAGCGCAAGTGGTGGAGCAAGAGCGTAAGCGTATGGTGGATTTTGGTGCGACATTGCAGCAATTAAAATCCCAGCGGGCGAAGCTCGGTTAGCTCGTCCCTGATGACTTTGTGGAAGACTAAACTTAGTTACCGTTACCGTTTGGGGTAGAATTTTCTGGGGGGTCTTCTTTATAAATTTTATGTTTGCCTGTATAGGCATATAGTTCCAGGCGATTTGCGACCCCAAGTTTTTCATAAATTGCAGTCAGGTGATTGCGCAATGTGAATTCGCTGATAAACAACCGCTTGGCAATCTCCTTAGTGGTCGTTGAGCTTGGATCACTACCTACTTCAGCTGCTATCAACCGCTCTTTGCGGGTTAGGCTGGCAATTTTTTGTTGATGGGGATCATTGTTTTCGGGCGCTTTTCTGCGTGATAATTCAAGGAAAATTCGACCTGTAGCCTTGCTACTCAGCCACATTTCATCCTCATAGACTTTTTCAATTGCTTTAAGAATCGATTCGGCAGGGCTGGCTTTTTCTACAATGCCCCGTGCGCCTGCCAGCACCGCAGCATCATGCAAAGAGTAATCATTAGAACCCGTCAGCACCAGAATCTTCGCCTTGGATTTAATCACCAACGAAGAAATGGCTCTCACGCCACTTTCACCACTCAAATCAAGATCCAGCACGATAACATCTGTGGGCACAGTATCCAGCAGTTGTAATGCCTCATTCACGCTCGTTGCTGTGCCTACAACTTCCATTGCAGGTTTCGCGCTGTCAACCAGTCTCTCCAACCCCCACAGCAGACTGCGATGATCATCTATGAGTGTAACTCTTATAGTGCGGTTCAAAATTTGTATGATGCCCTTATAACGGTATGACTACATGTATGACAGTATACCCCTGCACGTTGTGTGCGACAAAGCTCGTACCTCCCAGCAGGAGTGCTCGTGCACTAATAGAGCGCGGCATAAAATCAGCTATCGGGGTTTTCCCCATTATTTCATTTGCTATCTTCAAAAACAACTTTTGATCTTCACAATACATTTCTATATACGCCTTCTTGGCTTTGGTATGACGCAAAATATTGCTCATTCCTTCAGCTAGTACTTGCAGCGCAGCACCAGCCAGTTTGGCACTGACCCGTAAATCCACATCGCATTTTACCTCAACATTTACGCCATAGAAACGCTCAAAATGTTCTGCTTGTGACTTGGCTGCCGAGACAAAGGTATCTCCGGTTAAAGAAGTATCTTCCCGTAAATTAATCGCATGTCGGCGCAAGTCTTGTATGGTTGACTGAGTCATAGCCACTAATTCGCCAATTTCTTTAGAAAGCGGATTGTCTGTGCCAGCCTGTCGATGCAGTGCCTCTAAACCCAGCTTGAGGCCGATGTAGGGCTGCACAGTCGTATCGTGAATATCCAGAGAAATTCGAATGCGTTCATGCTCTGCAGCCTTCGATACCAGATCATCCATGAGCTGCATACTCTCCACCACCTGTGCGATTAACGCTGTCAGTTGTCCAGCAAACACAATATCAGTATTCGTCCATGGTTTATCCCCAGACGTAATAAAAATTCGGCCTGTGCCACCATCACGCTGCGCAAAAGGTGCTGTGATAAAGCAGTGGGTCTCAAGAAGGTCTGCTAACCTTTTGCATTCATTGATGACCACGGTATCTTTATGGAATAGTGCTGCAGTAACTCGCTCCCACCACACTGGCCGGCGCGTGTATATGGTTGCCAGGTCATCAGGAAGTCCCAAAAAAGGTTTTGCTGCGGCCTCATTTATTTCACGAGGCAGTTCCGCCTGTCCGTGTTTATTTTTAGCTGCGTAATAATACGAGCATGTTGCAGCACTATTAGAATGTTTTAAGATCAGTGCACAGGTCTTGGCTTCAAAGAAGTACAGCATTCTTTCAAGATTGAGAGCAATTGCATGGTCATAACCAAATCGTGGATTCCAATGATTATTGTTGATCAGTTGTAAAATCCCTAAACGGCGACGCTGGTCCATTTCGTGCCCACCCCAATACGCAATCATGTATCCCAAAGCCAGCAAATACACTGGGCGCACTAGTATCTGATCTACCTCCAACTCTGTTTTTAGTGCGAACCAGACACCCACAAATCCAAATAGCACCGTAGACGCACCGGTAACCAGCAAACCTTCGCGAAATCCCCTTGAAAATGATGCTGCTAATATTGCAAACAAGAACAGTAATACAAAAATGCTGCTGGCTCCTTGAGTCAAGGCAACCAGAAATGAACTAAAAAGTACATCTCCCCAATGGGTATAACGTGGCGGAAGAGTGGGCGCGTTTCCCGGTGACACCATTAGCAGCAGTACGGCGCTCCAAATGCAATACAACACCAAGGAAATGTTAGCAAGCAACGTGAAATGAACAGTTCCCGCTGGATCGAAGTAGATAATGGCCAGCCCAGAAAATGCCAATATACAGCGCACCACAGCTATCCTGGGCGCATCACCCGAACTACTGAAAGATGCTACTGACAATGTTTTAAGAGTAGCTGCTCGCTTTTCCATACCTGACATTCACTCTTTCTAACAGACTTATTCATGCAAGGAAAAACTTACCCTTACACCCCCACCAGTACATTGATAACAATCGTTCACACTTAAAGTACAGTGCCCAATATTAAACAATTGGCTGGCCTTGTAACTTCACATTCCCTATCCCCTGCTATACAGAAAAATTTCTATTTGAATCCCTCGCAAAACTTCTGTTCAAATTCACCAAGAAGACTGCTTAAAGCCCATTTGATTAATATATAGCAACACCTACCTTATGCATTTTCAGTAATGCTGTTCAATATCTCCAGTACACCGAGCAATGCAATATTTACAGCTTGAGCGCGAATTTCTGCACGATTACCTGTGAGGTAATGCAGTCGTGCGACGCATGATTTATCTTTTACTCCCCATGCGAACCAAACCATGCCGACCGGTTTTTCTGCCGTCCCACCGCTGGGACCCGCAATGCCGCTCACTGCCAGCGCGAAATGCGCGGGACTGTATCGCAATGCGCCTGCCACCATTTCGCGCACAGTGTTTTCGCTCACCGCACCAGATCGCTCTAAAGTATTTTTTGTTACGCCAAGCATTTCTTGTTTTGATTGATTAGAGTAAGTGATGAACCCACGCTCAAACCAGGCCGAGCTTCCGGCAACATCTGTGAGGGCTTGCGCCACACCGCCACCCGTGCATGATTCAGCGGTGGCCAGCATATAACCATGCGCCTTAAGTGACGTACCGACTTGTACCATAAGCGATTCCATTTATATGCTGGTCATTTACAAGCCACGCGCTAAATCATTTTGAATATCACTCACCGCTTCCAAGCCCACCGCAATCCGCAGCAAGCCTTCGGTGATGCCTGCCGCAGCGCGAGCTTCAGGCGTGATGCGGGCGTGCGTGGTGGTGGCAGGATGAGTCAAGGTAGTTTTGGTGTCGCCCAAATTTGCGGTAATTGACACCAGTCGTGTGCTGTCAATCACACGCCAGGCCGCTTCTCTGCCGCCCTTTACCTCAAACGAAACAATCCCGCCACCCGTTTGCTGCTGCCGCATAGCCAGCGCATGTTGCGGATGCGACGGCAAACCGGGGTAGTACACCCGCGCCACATTGGGCTGCGCTTCCAGCCATGTTGCAACTGCCAACGCATGTGCGCTGTGTGCGTCCATACGAATTTTTAGCGTCTCCATTCCTTTGAGAAATACCCACGCATTAAACGCGCTCATGGTGGGTCCCGCAGTGCGTAAAAATTGGTATACCGGCTCCATGATTTTTTTGCTACCGAGCACTGCGCCACCTAATACGCGCCCCTGCCCATCCAAATATTTTGTGGCGGAATGAATAATAATATCCGCTCCTAATTCTAATGGGCGTTGCAAAATAGGCGTGCAAAAACAATTGTCCACTGCCAGCAGAATGCCATGCCGTTTAGAAACGGCGGCAATAGCGGCAATGTCGGAAATTTCAGTCAAGGGATTGGACGGCGTTTCCAGAAAAAATAATTTCGTCGCAGGCCGTACAGCGGCAGCCCACTCCGACACATTGGTAGCCAAAACAAAAGTGGTCTCCACACCAAACTTTTTAAAAATGTTATTGAACAGGTTAATCGTTGCGCCAAATACGCTGCGTGAAGCCACAATGTGATCACCACTTTTTAATAAGCCCATGCAGCACGCTAAAATAGCAGACATGCCGGAAGACGTGGCGATACACTGCTCTGCGCCTTCCAGAACTGCCAGACGTTGCTCAAACATGGTGACAGTGGGGTTGGTAAAGCGGGCGTAAATATTGCCCGGCTCTTCGCCTATAAATCGTGCCGCCGCTTGTGCGGCACTATCAAACACAAAGCTGGATGTAAGAAACATCGCCTCACTGTGTTCATTAAATTGACTGCGCTCCGTGCCGGCACGCACAGCCAACGTTTCCAGCGCATAAGCAGGCGGCAATTGATCTGATTTGGATTGATTAGTCATAACGGTACTCCCAGCCAAACATTAACTCGATAGAAAAGACTATCTTCAAAACTCAAAAAAATCCAGATAATAAAAAACCCGGCAAGCTTGCGCTAAACCGGGCCTTCCCGCTTTAGCTGTATTTATTATGCGCCCGCAAGCTGCTTCTCAAATCGGCGCAGTTGAAAAATAACATTCTTGAAGCGACGCTGTCACCTAACTCTCAACGCTTCACTTAGTCATCTTCACTCACCACCAAGCCCAAATCGAGCTGCACATCTTCTTCATCATCCTTTATTTTTCCGCCATCACGCGCAGCTTCGAGTATATTGAGGTATTCCAGCGTGATGTCACCCGTGATGTAATCACCGTCAAAACAGGATGCTTCAAAGTATCTAATATTGGTATTCGGGCTCGCCATACGGATTGCCGCCTTAAGATCATCAATATCCTGATACACCAGTTTATCGGCTCCGATCTCGCGACAAATTTCATCATCGGTGCGACCTGTCGCAATGAGTTCGGTACGCGACGGCATGTCGATGCCATAAACATTGGGGAAGCGAACGGGCGGTGCAGCCGATGCAAAATAAACTTTGCGCGCCCCGGCATCACGCGCCATTTGGACGATCTCACGGCTGGTGGTGCCGCGCACAATGGAGTCATCAACCAGCAATACATTCTTATCCTTGAATTCCACGCTGATCGCATTTAATTTTTGGCGCACCGATTTTTTACGCATGGCTTGCCCAGGCATAATGAAGGTGCGTCCGATGTATCGATTTTTGACAAAGCCCTCACGGAAAGGAATACCCAGTCTATTAGCCAGTTGCAAGGCACTGGGGCGACTGGACTCTGGGATGGGAATAACCACATCAATGTCGTGCTTGAGCCATAGGCGCTTAATTTTATCGGCCAATTTTTCGCCCATGTGCAAGCGCGTTTCATAAACCGAAATGCCATTGATCACTGAATCGGGACGCGCCAGATAGACGTACTCAAAAATACAGGGAATCAATTGCGGATTTTCTGCACACTGCTGACTGTATAGCTTGCCATCAAAATCAACGAACACCGCTTCGCCAGGTGCGATGTCACGCAAAAATTTAAAGCCTAAAGTATCCAGCGCAACACTTTCAGATGCCACCAGGTATTCAATCCCCAGCTCTGTTTGATTGCTGCCCAACACTAGCGGACGTATGCCATACGCATCACGAAAGGCCAGCAAACCATAGCCTGCAATGATTGCCACGACCGCATATGCACCTTTACAACGTTTATGCACGCCCGACACGGCATCAAATATATTTTGAATATCCAGCCGGTAACGCATGGTGGAATGGGCTTGTAGTTCGTGCGCCAAGACGTTGAGCAACACTTCGGAGTCGGAGCGGGTGTTTACATGCCGCCGATCTTCCAAAAATAATTCTTGTTGTAACTGCTCGGTGTTGGTCAAATTGCCGTTGTGTCCCAGCACAATTCCAAACGGCGAGTTGACATAAAATGGTTGTGCTTCGTTGTGATCTATTGCTGAACCAGCAGTGGGATAACGCACATGCGCGATGCCTGCATTACCGCTCAACGCACGCATGTTGCGTGTGCGAAACACATCGCGCACCAGACCATTGCCTTTATGCAGATGAAATGTATTGCCGTCAATGGTGGCGATGCCCGCCGCATCTTGTCCACGGTGCTGCAGCACCTGCAAACCGTCATACAGAATTTGATTTGCCGCAGTTTGTGCGACGAGGCCTAGAATGCCACACATATTTTATTTTCCGTAAACATATTATTCATAACGTATGTGCTTGGACACGCTCTCGGGCAAGAAAATTAAACTTGCCACAGCAAACTTCTGCAATGGTCCGCTTAATTTTGCCTCACGCCAAATTGGTTCCTTCGGCCAGCTTGTCAGTCCCGCTATCAGCACCAACACGAGTACCAGTATCGTACCGCGCACGATTCCAAACAGTGCGCCCAACACCCAAACTGTCCAACCCAGATTACCTAATTTGGTGATAGCTTTGGATACCAGCCATGCGACCGAGCTGCTAAAAAAAAGAGTGGCAATAAATAATATTACATAAGCAATCGCAGTTCTAACATCTACCATAGTAATCGAGGCTGGCAGCATCGCCGCAACATCCGCTGCCAACCAGCGCGCCATCAGAAACGCTGACAGCCAACCCAATAATGCCAACGCTTCATAAATAATACCGCGCCACATTCCCAGCAACATCGACATAACAACAATTGCAATGACTGTGTAATCAAATCCGGTCACGTTAATTCGCCATATTTGCTGCGGGTGAAATAACAACTGGCATTAATCCTTGCGCCTCTAATTTTTTCAGCACTTTGTCCACTGCCGCTTTAGTAGCGTAAGGTCCGGCGCGCACGCGGGTCTTGTTGTCTATTTTTTCGGTATAGGCTTTGATATTCATTTTGCTTAATTGAATCTTCAAATCATTCGCGGAATCAGCGTTGGTAAATGCGCCTACCTGCACAATAAAACCTCCAGAATTTTTTGGGAGTTGTCGTGCGAGAGGCTTAGCTGGGGTGGCAGCAATTTTGTTGGGTGTCGGTTGAGTAAGTGCTTTCTCTGGCGCAGCTATCTCCTTCGCCGCCGCAGGCGCATTCTCAGTCGGCATTAAAGTCTCGGACGAGCGCCCGGATAAATCTGAAATTTCAATTTCAACGGGCGCAGCAGTCGGAAGTTTAGGATTAAATTCACCTGCAGTTTCTTTATCAGGTATGCGTAAATCAATGTCCGGTTTTATAAAAACAGGCTCGCTATCCAAAACTATGGGTAACATCACCACAATAATTGTTGTGAGCGTCACCGCTCCCACCAAGCGCCGCCTTGATAAACGCTTCAATTTTTCTGCATCATCCATGGTCGATTTTGACATTTTTCGTCCTATCTTTTTATCTATCGCGCATTATTTATCGCGCAGCCCTCGCGCGCATCACTTCTGCCACTGTGTAGAAGGATCCAAAGGCGACAATTCTATCATTTTCACCAGCCTGATTGCAGGCACTCTGCACTGCCTCAGCAATCGTGACGAAGGATAACGCCGATATGCCTTCACCCTGCAGCATTGCCGCCATCTCGGCGGAAGTCGCGCCGCGCACCGCACCTATTCCTGCCACCAACCACACGTCAATTTTTTTTGCCAGCGCCCGCACCACACCCACCTGATCTTTGTCTTTAAGCATGGAAAATATGGCGAAGGTTTTTCCGCGTTTACTGACCTCATGTTGCGACATATCGGCTAGATTTTGCGCCAATGCGCACGCGGCATGTGGGTTATGTGCCACATCCAGAATAAACATAGGCCGACCGGGTATAACTTGAAAGCGACCTGGCAAAGTTATTTCAACTAGACCGCGCCGCACCGCATCCATGCTGACTGGTAGTTGATCTTTTATTGCATCTAACGCAGCCAAGGCGGCGCTGGCATTATTTAATTGAAACGCGCCACGTAATGCTGGATAAGGTAGCGCGCTGCGTGTGCCGGCATACTGCGTATCAGCATTTTGATTGTTGCTGTTAGCAACACCTTTAAAATTCCACTGCTGCTTACCCGCCGTAAAACTAAAGTGCTCGCCCAAACACTGCAACTGTGCGCCCACATTTTTTGCAACGGCCCGCACCGCGTCCGGCACATCCATATCACCAAACACAGCCACTTTTCCAACACGCAAAATTCCGGCCTTTTCAAATGCAATTTTTTCCCGCGTATCACCCAGATAATCCATATGGTCCATATCCACACTCGTCACCACGGCGCAATCTGCATCAAAAACATTCACTGCATCCAAGCGCCCGCCTAGCCCCACTTCCAATATCGCAACATCAATTTCATGTGCGATAAAACATTGCATAGCAGCTAACGTACCAAATTCAAAATAGGTGAGCGGGACTGCCTCACGCACCTGCTCAATTTTTTCAAACGAAGCACATAGCTCGGCATCACTTACTGGCTGTTTGCCGATCCGCACGCGCTCGTTATAACTTAACAAATGAGGGGAAGTGTAACAGCCAACACGATAGCCAGCGGCATGGAGTATGGATTCCAACATGGCGCACACCGATCCTTTACCGTTTGTGCCACCGACAATAATGATTGGAAATGTTGGATTAAGATTAAGCCGCTTCTTGACTTGCGTCACGCGCTCCAAACCGAGCGCAATGGTTTTTGGGTGCAATGATTCGAGATGGGATAACCAATCAGCCAGACTATGCAGCATGCTAACGACTAAGCACTTTGGCCGTTCGCTACGATAACTGCCGGATTTTTAGTTAGCAAGGTCAGCAGCGTTACGATCTGCTCGCGTATTTGGCGACGATCAATAATCATGTCGATTGCCCCGTGCTCCAGCAGAAATTCAGCGCGCTGAAAACCTTCCGGCAGGGTTTCTCGAACTGTTTGCTGAATAACCCGCGCCCCGGCAAAGCCAATCAACGCGCCAGGCTCGGCGATCACCACATCGCCCATAAAGGCAAAACTGGCCGACACGCCACCCATCGTCGGGTCGGTCAACACCGAAATAAATGGCAATTTTTCAGCGCTCAACTGTGTCAGCGCCGCGCAAGTTTTAGCCATTTGCATCAGCGATAACAAACCCTCCTGCATACGCGCCCCGCCGCTTGCAGTGAAGCAAACAAACGGAATTTTCTGCTCGATGGCAATTTGCACGCCGCGCACAAACCGTTCGCCTACCACCGAACCCATCGAGCCGCCCATAAAACTAAATTCAAACACCGCTGTCACCAAGGGCAAGCCATGTACACATCCCTGCATGACTACCAGTGCATCTGTTTCACCTGTATCACGTTGTGCAGCGGTTAAACGCTCGCTATATTTTCGGCTGTCCTTAAATTTTAGAGTATCAACTGGCTGTACCTCTGCACCAATTTCAAAGCGCCCTTCAGCATCCAGCAATAAATCAATTCGTGCGCGCGCCGTAATGCGGTGATGGTAATTACAGTTCGGACAAACACTGTTATTTTTTTCCAGATCTGAGTGATACAACACTGCCTGGCATGCCGGGCACTTATGCCACAAACCTTCAGGTACAACCTTTTTACCATCCTCGCCCTCTTCCCTGCGCTTGATTTTTGGGGGCAC
Source organism: Nitrosomonadales bacterium (assembly GCA_947475825.1). Classification (GTDB taxonomy): domain Bacteria; phylum Pseudomonadota; class Gammaproteobacteria; order Burkholderiales; family Gallionellaceae; genus Nitrotoga. Next base: position 14,982 of record CANJMS010000012.1, on the reverse strand, counting down.
TAATTTTTGAAACCAACCCATAAAAACTCCTTAAATATGATCGATAGCCAAACGCAATTCTCGAATCAACTGCGCCACGTTGGCAATAATATTTTTCTCTTTCGAATTTTCAATTTCCTGCACGATGCGGCTACCTACCACCACGCCATCACAGTGCTGCGCTACTGAACGCGCAGTAAACGCATCGCGAATACCAAAACCCACACCAATGGGTAATTTTACATGCTTACGCAACTGCGGAATTTTTTGAGCGATGTCGGTTAAATCCAAACTGGCCGAACCGGTCACACCTTTCAGCGAAACATAATAAACGTAGCCTCGTGCCAGCTTGGCGATTTGTTTAATCCGTTTATCCGATGTGGTCGGCGCAAGCAGAAAAATTGGATCAATACCATGCTTGAGTAAATGAGAAAATGCTTCATGGCTTTCCTCCGGCGGAAAATCCACCGTCAACACACCATCTACTCCCACCTCCGCACATCGCATTGCAAAATGTTCCCACCCCATGGCCTCAATCGGATTGCCATAGCCCATTAATACCACTGGCGTGCTGTTATTTTTCTCACGAAACTGCGCCACCATATCAAGCACACCATTCAAAGTCACGCCATGCTTGAGTGCCCGCTCTGAAGCACGCTGTATAGTTGGCCCATCTGCCATCGGGTCAGAAAAAGGCACACCTAATTCCAGAATATTCGCACCCGCCTCAACCAGCGCGTGCATCAAACTCACGGTTATTTGCGGATGTGGATCACCTGCGGTGATGAAAGGAATCAACGCTTTTTTGTGTTGTGCTTGAAGTGCTGTGAAGGTGGTGGTAATACGGTTCATGTTTTTTTGTTTGCAAAAAATTAAAGGGTGAAGGCAAAAATTAAGCTATTCGCCTATCTGGCAATTTCATATCCACTACGATTTCAGAATAGGGCGCGAACACCAAACCATTTTCATCCTTCTCAATCGCCATCCACTCGATCAAGCGTTCGCAATCGTTATAAACATTTTTGTAATCACGCTTGAGCTGCCGCGCCAACTCCGCGATTGTGGTCGCGCCGCTTTCCCGCAACACGCCGATTAACTCCCAACGCTTGGGCGTAAACACCGCAAACATTTCGCCCACCTCATCAAAACCTACGCCGAAATAGGGCTTCACTGGCTTGCCTTGCCTGGCCGCTTTCATCGCGGCTGCGGCACGCGAGATGCTGGCTTGTATTGGCTCACCGACAGTCAAATGCAGAATCGTATTGTTTGATTTCATTTTGTCACCTTTTTGATGTCTTGCCAGAAATCTTCCAGCAGCTTGGCTTCATCCACAAATCTATAGGCTCTCTCTTTTTCACCCAAATGCCTGTGGTCACCCTTGCCACGTTCGTTATCGTAACCAACGATACGCTGACCATCGCGCACAAATACCAACCGATATTTGAAGAGATGCTCAGATGGTGGCACAGGCATGGGAACTCTCCACACCACCATCTCGACCACTCCCCCGGCGTAAGAGCGTTTTTCCCGATAGATCAACCCAGCTTTTTGCGTCATCGATGGATTATGGGCGCGCTCAGTTTATGGTGTCAAGAGCCATATAAGACTTCGGGCGGCAGCACGGGGATTAACGCTTTTTTGCGTTGTGCTTGCAGGTTGGGAAAGGTAGTAGCAATGCGGGTCATGAGCTAGTCTTCTTCAAAATAATCGGTGTCCAAGCGTTTGACCGTATAAATTGCTTTGGTAGAAACACCTAAATCAAAATCCATCATCAACTCGGCCAGCATTGCGCCATCAATCAATACAATTTTATTGGTAATTTGCGAGATATATTCTTGCGCTTCTTTGGAATAAGTTGAGCTGGTAATAAATACGCCTTTGGTCGCTTTATGTGCGGCCAGTGCGCCCACAAACTTTTGAATTTCTGGACGACCCACAACATAGGATTCCCAGCGTTTGGCTTGAATGTAAATCACATCCAACCCCAAGCGGTCTTCTTTGATGATGCCATCTATGCCGCCATCGCCACTTTTCCCCATGACTTTGCCCGCATCTTCCTGCGTTCCGCCGTAACCCATTTTCAGCAACAGATCGACTACCAATTTTTCGAAGCGTGCAGGGCTGATGGTTTTGATGCTATCCAATAATTCAGCTGCGAGCGTATCGCGTAATTGCTTATAACCACCAGCAAGAAGTTCGTCCGGTGTTTCAGAATTTACAGAAGCTGACTCAACAAACTTGCTTTCATCCGTTGGTTTGCCTCTAGAAGCAAGAAACTCAGTAGCGCGTTTCAGATACCTGACATTCAAGGGCTGCGGACTCTCATCCAGAACCCGCAAACCACGGTCAGTAATTCTGTAAACGCCGCGCCGTAAGTTCTCGAGTAACCTCGCCTGCTTGAGATAACTCGTTGCCCACCCCACACGGTTATCAAACATTCCCGCTCCACCGCTTGCAATCCTGACTGAAAGCTCAGCCTCAGTCAGCCCAAACTGTTTTGCCAGCAACGGCAGCAATTCCTGTTTGGTATGCTCCTTGCCATCAGCACAAGCTTTTAATAGTGGCAGAAAAATACTTTGGAAATCTGGTATGGCCATGATTATGCTATTAAATAACAAAATAAAAACATCACAACGCAATCCCCGCCACTCTCGCCACCGTCGCCATGTCTTTATCTCCACGGCCAGACAAATTCACCAGCAACACCTTATCTTTGCCCATACCCGGTGCGATTTTATATTTGAGACAATAGTTTTTCATAGTCGTGATGTGAGCCAACCCAATACCAAATCATGGTGTTTTTTTGTAACGTGCCTACAGCGCGCCAATTAAGGTCTATTCGCACAGAATAAATTGGGAGACTTTGATGCACTTTTTTATATCTGAGCGAAGGGTGTTCTGGATTTTCAAGCCATAGCGCATATGCAGCTTTGGCTTTGAACTGAACAGATTGCGGCGCAGCGGATAATAACGCACGAAATTTAGCCGTCGTTTTGGACTCCACTTACGGCTAGAGCGGCTTGGTTTTGCCTGCGGCGTGCTCGGCGATAGCCTCGTCTGCCAGTGCGGAAAGCAAATCTTGAGACTTGGCAAACGAGGCTGACCAATTTTTTTCCGAAGCGATTTCGTCAAGAATAATGGTAGCCAGAATATCTTGTTCATGCTTTGAAAGCGCATGGGCTTTGTGGATTGCTTTTTCAAGTAGTTGTGTCATGGCAATTTCCTTCAAATAATTAAGCACCATTTTATATCCATCCGCATTCATCGTGGGGGCAATTTTGTTAGCGTTTCATGGTTGGCCCCGTATTAGAAGTGCTTTTCTGCTAAAGACTAATCCCCGCCACTCTCGCCACCGTCGCCATATCCTTATCGCCCCTGCCTGACAGATTCACCAACAACACTTTATCTTTGCTCATACCCGGTGCAATTTTGGCTGCGTAAGCCAAGGCATGGCTGGATTCCAGTGCTGGGATAATCCCCTCAAAATGACAAAGGTCATGAAATGCTTGCAACGCTTCGCCGTCTTCAATCGCCACATATTGGGCGCGCCCACTGTCTTTTAGCCAAGCGTGTTCGGGGCCGACTCCGGGGTAATCCAGCCCGGCAGAAATGGAATGCGTTTCGATAATTTGCCCATTTTCATCCTGCAATAAATAGGTGCGATTGCCGTGCAGCACGCCCGGTTTTCCGGCGCATAAAGCCGCAGCGTGTTGGCCACTTGCCAGACCATGTCCGGCGGCTTCTACTCCGATTAATTGCACATCCGGCATGTTGATATACGCATAAAAAATCCCCATCGCATTCGAGCCACCCCCCACGCAAGCAATCACCGCATCGGGTTGACGCTTGATTAGTTCTGGCATTTGCACCACACATTCGCGGCTGACCACGGCATTAAAATCACGCACCATCATGGGATAAGGATGGGGGCCTGCCACCGTGCCGATGATGTAAAAAGTATTTTCTATATTGGTGACCCAATCGCGCATGGCTTCGTTGAGCGCGTCTTTCAAAGTCTTAGAGCCGCTTTCCACCGGCACGACGGTTGCACCCAGCAGCTTCATGCGATAGACATTGGTCGCCTGGCGTTTCATGTCTTCTGCGCCCATATACACCACGCATTCCATGCCGTAACGCGCTGCTACCGTGGCCGTGGCCACGCCGTGTTGTCCAGCACCTGTTTCGGCTATGACGCGCTTTTTACCCATACGACGCGCGAGTAAAGCCTGTCCGACAGTGTTATTAATTTTGTGCGCGCCAGTGTGATTGAGGTCTTCTCGCTTCAAGAAAATCTGCGCGCCACCCAGACGTTGCGACCAATGCCGCGCGTGGTAAATGGGGCTGGGGCGACCGACATAATGTTTTAATTCATACGCCAACTCTGCCTGGAATTCGGCATCATTAGCACATAGTTCGTAAGCTGCGCGCAGCTCGTCCAGCGCGCCCATTAACGTCTCGGCCACATAAATGCCGCCATAGGGGCCGAAGTGGCCAGTGGTGTCAGGAAAGTTGTAAGTCAATGCGTTTAACCTCGTTGATGAATGCAGCGACTTTCGCGGCATCTTTAATACCCTTGCCTTCTTCTACGCCGCTGGATATATCCACGGCATAGGGACGCACTTGCTGGATGGCCTGCGCGACATTATCAACATTCAATCCGCCGGATAAAATCACAGGAAGCGGCAAATTGCGCGGGATTAAATTCCAATCAAATGACTGACCTGTGCCGCCATGCGTGCCTTCCACAAAGGTGTCCAGCAATAATCCTTGCGCGCCCTGATACGTTTTTGAACCCTGATAATGCGCCGCGCATTGTAGCAAATCTATCCCCGGCTTGACGCGCATCGCCTTCAAATAAGGCAGGCCAAATTGCGCGCAAAATTCCGCATCTTCTTCGCCATGAAATTGCAACACGCCCAACGGCACATGCCGCAGCACATCGCGCACTTCATCGGCCAACGGATTCACAAACAGCCCGACCGTCGTAATGAATGGCGGCGTAGCTGCCACCAATTTTGCGGCTTGCGGCACGCTGACATTACGCGGACTGTGTGCATAGAACACCATACCCAGCGCGTCCGCGCCGTGTTCAACTACTAGTTGCACATCTTGCACGCGGGTAATGCCACAGATTTTAATTCGGGTCATGTGGAGTAATTCCAATTCGCGTTAAAAACGATAACTGTGTTGGCATCGTCCTCGGCTCCTAGCCGTACTCAAATGTACTGTCTTCGTCACCTCATCCCTGCCGTCTTGTTCTCCTTTCTAACGCAAACTGGAATAATGACTGAATGACGAGTGAAAGCGGCATTGTAATGCATACACTCACCGCACAGCATCCTCTTACCGTGCTTGCGATCAATCCTGATACGCTGTTACTTAGAATGTGCGCGGTAAATGTTGAGCGTGTCAAAAACTTAAGGTAACTGTTTTGTTTTTTACGCCGCCTTGACACCGTTGATCTGGTAGCACGTCAACCCATATAGACGGTTGACCTCGACATGAACACTAGGCTGGCTTTGCTGTGATTGAAATGGCGGCTGGTGACAACTCCAACTCCAGTTAATTGCGCCTTCAATTCATCGTTCACGCATCGCGCAGGCTTAAAAATTCATGGATGGCAAACCCCACTTTGCATCGTAAGTAATGTGCCGCAGATACAAGCCATCGGGTGCAAAGGTCGGCGCGGCAACAGTGCGCTGGCGAGTTTCCAGCACTTCTCGCAACCATTGTGACGGGTGCTTGCCCTTCCCCACGTAAACCAGGCAACCAATTATGTTTCTTACCATGTGATGTAAAAATGCATTCGCTGTGAGATCAAATAAAATTGTGTCACCATGCTGTTGAATATCGAGTTGCGCGAGATTTTTAATCGGTGATTTGGCCTGACATTCTGAGGATCGAAATGCACTAAAATCATGTTCCCCCAACAAATATTCTGCTGCAAAACGCATCTGTGCCACATCTATTGGCGCATGAAACCATCCGACTTTTCCCTGATGCACCGCGCTGCGTACTGCTCTATTTATTAGGACATACTGGTAGCTGCGGGCTTGCGCGGAAAAGCGCGCATGAAATTCGTCCGGCACAGGATACGCCCACAAGGCGGCGATGCACTTGGGTAATAAGGCATTCACACCACGCAGCCAGGCAGAAAGCGGGCGTACCACGTCGGTATCAAAATGAATAACCTGCTCTAATGCATGTACGCCTGCATCGGTGCGTCCAGCGGCGATGACTGTAATTTTCATGTCCGCCACTTTGCTTAATGCTGCTTGCAATGCATCTTGCACAGTTAATCCGACCGCCTGACTTTGCCAACCGCAAAAGCCACTTCCGTCATATTCCAATCCCATAGCGATTCTCATAGCATTGCCAATAAAAATACGCCCGCACCCAGCCATAAAGCATCCTGTGCTTTGAGTGGAATGTACGGTAGATCAATCGTGACAGGTAGATCCATACCCTGAACACTTTGATTCGGCATAGGAGTCGTGATTTGTCCGAGGCTGGCACGCCAGTTCTGAGTGGTTTTTCGCGCTGTATCCAGCAATGCAGCTTCGGCATACTGCATAGTCAACGCCAAGCGCATCACCAATTTTTCGGGCGACAGCCCCACATAGCGCAAAGGATAAATCAAGTAATACAATCCACTCATGAGTTGCTGCTGCGATAATAAGCCTGCCAGTATTGCTAATGCTGCCAGCATCGTGACTATTCTTGCAAGTTGCAGAAAGCCTGTTATTAATCCTTCTAAAGTCGGGCTGAACTGAGCGAGTAATGGCCACTCAGTCACTTGCCATGCTGCGCTGCCCGGTGTGGCATAGCCATAAATTAATAACAGGGACAGCATAATCCAGCGCAACCTTTTTAGCAGGGTAATGAATCGTAATGGAAAAAAGATGAGAGCCAACACGATTAATGGACATATCACCATCAGCAATTCGAACAATTGAAATGATTGCGTCTTGATGGCCAAGCCAAACAGGAAGAGGATAAGTACCGCCGGGTGCGGCGAGAGATTGGCACGAATCATAAACTTATGCCGCCTTGTGCTCCTGTTTATCAAAAATTAGACTTACAAAGCAGCATCTCATTTTGCACGAGTTATTACAGAGCCATGCCTATATCTGTTGCAGCAAACTATTCGCTTCGGTACGTTGCGGCTCGTCACCTTCACGTAGTACTTCTTCAAGAATTTCTTTTGCTGACATGTCATCACCCATTTCCCGATAGGCCTTGGCCAGATCAATTTTGGTGGCAACATCATGCCAGGCTGAACTCTTGGCCTCATCTCCAATCGGTGCAGAAGTTGGTACAGTCGTGAAAGGCATATCCATGTTTAAACTAATGTCGTTTAAACTTGTGCTTAATGGCGCGCTTTCTACCTGTTTTTGAGGTTCGGGCGAAGGGAAATCCAAAGTAAATTCCATCCCCATGTCAGCCTTTTTAGTATCTGCACTTGACACATCAAAAGCGGGAGCAGAATGCCTGACGGCAGGATTAGCCGAAGTGGTGACATCAAAAACACCAGCATTTAAGTCAGATGCAGTGGATAAAATGTCGCTAGGACTCATTGCAGAAGCGTTAGCGTGACTAGCAGTAATATCAAAATCCAAGAGGCTGGATAACTTTGGCGGAGCGCCCATAATCTGTGTTGAATTAAAATCTACCTTAGGGATAGACAATCCACCAAAACCTAGATCCATATCCATTACCAATGGAGCAGCTTCCTTCTCGCCACCGACTTCAAACATCACCTGTGGCGGTGCACTCATCGACACGGTATCCAGCGTAGAAGCAACGCCGCTGCCGCCGTACACCGGGTTATCGGGTTCCAGCTTGCGCCCCATCGCTTTCACCTTGCCCCACTCTCCTGGATCGCCCAAATCTTTGACTTTCAAGGCAACTTTAGAAAATTCACCGATATCATGCCGCTTCGTGTAAATCGAAAGCAACTTGAGTAATACTGAAACATTACTGGGGGTTTTCAGCAAGGCTTCTTTGAGAATTTCTTCAGCCTGTTCATCGCGGCCAAAGGTCAGGAACAGTTCCGCTTCATTGATCGGATCAACATCTTCAGATACTGCGGCTACGGCGGCGATCGGTGCCACAGCAGCAGAGGCAATAGTTGTAAAATCGCCTGTCTCTGGGGATGGGGGAACAGGAACAGAAAAACGTCCTTCACTTCCTACATCGTCGTCATCATTACCGCTGTATCTTAGCTTTTTTTTTATGTATTTGTTGCGACGTAAACTAAACCAACCCAACCCACCCACGACTAGAAGCAACGCAGCTCCAGCCAGTTGATAGAGTGGCTCTCCCAGTATTTCATCTAATGAGGGAATCACATCCAGCAAAGAAGCAATAAAGCTCGGTTCCTCAACGGGTACTGGTGGAGGAAGCACAGGCTTAGGTCTAGCAGCAACCGCGCTTTCTGTGGGCACCTTCGTCAGCACATCCAATGGTGCAGGTTTAACGCTGTTATCAGATTGAGCGACCTCACCAGCCTGTTGCGCCTTCAACTGCTCCAATCGCTGAGCATCCTTCTTGGTTTTTTCCAACAACGCCGTGCGTTCTCTATCATCCTTCAGTGCCTTGGCCTGCGCAGTGGATTCTTCCGCCTGCGCTTGCTTGCTCAGTGTTGATTTTGCAGTCCCTCCAGCAGCTACTTGCTCTTCAGGGGCTTCACCCTTGGAAAGTTTCACCACCTCTTTGGCTGTTTTTCTGGCATCTAGTGCTTTATCAGCCACGGTCGCACTTATTTTGCCGGAAGCCTCCTGCTTAGGACTTGTTTCTGCAGGTGCTATCTGCGTGGCTGCTGCCAGCTTTTGACGATAGGCGTTCCAATCGGTTACGTGGATACGTATTTCCTTCTTGGCCTGGCTCTGGGTAATGGTGTTAATTTCCTCAAGTTCAGGGATACGTACCACTCTGCCAACCTTTAACTGATTCATGTTTTTGTTGTCAAACGCTCTGGCATTGGCACGGTAGAGCGCGAGCAACATTCGCTCAAGACTAACTTCGGGCGGTTTAACCCGCTGAGCTATTGTAGCGAGTGTATCTCCTCGCTTGGTTAAAACTGGCGGTGCTGACAAAGTTTGATGCTCGGTAGAAACTTTCCCCGCAGCTATTTGAGGCGCACCCATAGCCGTATCCACAGAAGATGGAGCTCCAGTTGTTTCAGCAAGTCCGTTTACATCTGCAATCGGCTCAACTTCAACTTTTTCCGGTATGGAAATAGCAGCAGTAATTGGTTCTTTGCTACTCACCTCACCATCTTCCGCCGCCACCGTTTCCGTCTCCATGTGCAAGGTATCGCCTATCAGTGGCAAACTAGGCACATTCGTGATAACTGGCTCTATCGGCATGACCGCCGTGGGCAAAGCTTGATCTACTACATAGTTAGGTGGATCAAGCAGGAAAGTATATTCACGCAGCAGCTTGCCGGATGACCAACTTATCTCAACTAACAATCTAACAACCGGATCATTGATGGGTTTGACCGAAGTGATAGCAAGCACCGCCCCTCCGGTAATTGTATCTTTTTCAAGTTGGAAGCTGAGGGCTGGCAAATGAAACGGGTAATCTATACCCGCAGCCTTAAATGTATCTGGTGTGGCCAAACGGGCTGACAAGCTATTCGCCTCAGCTTTACTTGCAGTCTCAATCGCCACCTTGACACGCAATGGCTGTCCCAGCGCAGAACTTACATCTGCCCCTCCCATGCTGACCGCACCTGCCATTCCAGAGAGAAATAAACTTAGCACTAACCCTGCTGCTTTAAAGAATGATTTCAAGTCCCACCCACCTTAGCGAAAATTTATACAAGTAACATAACATCATAGAGTTATCAGCACAAGCTAAAAGCACACATTAGAGTAAGCTCATCGCATTTCTGATGACATCAGCCGAAATCATAATCAAAAATATTTTTCAATTAATATTTCAGCAATTTGTATGCTGTTCAACGCCGCACCTTTGCGAACATTATCGCTGACCACCCACATATTAAGCCCGTTGGGATGAGATATGTCCTCACGAATACGTCCAACCCAAGTTGCATCCTGCCCAGCCGCTTCAATCGCAGTAGGATAGCCCCCCGGTTTAAGTTGATCGACTACCTTCACACCCGGTGCTTTTTCCAACAATGCACGCGCCTCAACTGCGCTGATTTTCTTTTTAGTCTCAATATGCACCGCTTCAGAATGACCATAAAACACGGGTACGCGCACGGCGGTAGGATTCACCATCACACTTTCATCGCCCAGTATCTTGCGTGTCTCCCACACCATTTTCATCTCTTCCTTGGTGTAACCGTTATCCATAAACACATCAATTTGCGGTAACACATTAAACGCAATGCGCTTGGGATATACCTCCATCACCACATCCTGCTGGTTCAGCAATGCGCGGGTCTGCGCTACTAATTCCTCCACTGCCTCTTTGCCTGTACCGGAAACTGCCTGATAGGTGGCGACGTTAATCCGCGAAATGCCCACCGCATCGTAAATCGGCTTGAGCGCAACCAGCATCTGGATAGTAGAGCAATTGGGATTAGCAATAATGCCGCGATTTTTGTATTGCGCGATAGCATGTGCATTAACTTCTGGCACCACCAACGGAATGTCCTGATCGTAGCGAAATTGCGAAGTGTTGTCGATCACCACACAGCCCGCAGCGGCGGCAATAGGGGCATACTTCTCAGACACACTCGCACCTGCTGAAAAAAGACCAATTTGCGCTTTAGAAAAATCAAATTCCGCCACATCCAGCACGGTAATTTCCCGATTGCGGAAAGTCACCGTCGAACCTGCCGAACGACTGGAAGCCAGCAGAAATAAGTTTCTCACTGGAAACTTGCGCTGCTCCAGTATAGCCAGCATCGCTTCGCCGACCACGCCAGTCGCCCCCAAAATGCACACATCGTATTGCTTGCTCATTACTTGAATTCCTTAAACAAATATTTTTAAAGCGCGGACACCACCGCATCGCCCATTTCCATCGTGCCAATTTTTTCGCTGCCAGTCTCCGCAATATCCGCAGTACGAGCGCCACTTTGCAGCGTTCTGCGTACGGCATTTTCTATGCGTTGCGCTACGTCTTCCAGCGCAAAAGTATGCCGCATCATCATCGCCACCGACAAAATAGTTGCCAGCGGATTCGCAATATTTTTACCCGCGATGTCCGGTGCTGAGCCATGACACGGCTCATACAAGCCCTTGTTATTTGCATCCAGCGAAGCGGATGGCAACATACCGATCGAACCGGTTAGCATGGAGGCTTCATCCGACAAAATATCGCCAAAAATATTGCCGGTGACGATCACATCAAACTGCTTGGGTGCACGCACTAACTGCATCGCCGCGTTATCCACATACATGTGTGACAGCATTACTTCAGGATAACCCAGCGCCACCTCGCTGATCACCTCGCGCCACAACATGCTGGTGTCGAGCACATTGGCTTTATCAACCGAGCACACTTTGCCCTGACCATTTTTTTTGGCGCGCTGCATGGCGATTTTAAAGCCAACATGGGCAATGCGGCGAATTTCAGATTCACTATACAGCATGGTATCAAACCCTTGCCGTTCGCCATTTGCCAAGATACGCACGCCGCGTGGCTGACCAAAATATATATCGCCCGTGAGCTCACGCAAAATCATAATATCCAAACCCGACACCACCTCGGGTCGCAGCGTAGATGAGCTGGCTAATTCAGGATATAAAATCGCCGGACGCAAGTTCGCAAACAAACCCAGCTCCTTGCGAATGCGCAACAAACCTTGTTCAGGGCGCAGTGGCCGCGCCAATTTATCATACTGATAACCGCCCACCGCACCGAGCAAAATTGCGTCTGCCTGCTGCGCGATTTTCAGTGTAGCGAGAGGCAACGGGTCGCCCTCAGCATCATAACCCGCACCGCCAATGTGCCCATATTCCAACTCGATTTTTAATCCATCATGACGCAAAGCCTGCAACACTTTCACCGCCTGCGCGACAATTTCTGGTCCGATGCCGTCACCCGGCAAAACTGCGATTTTCATAATTCTGTACTCTTCACGTAAACAGCCAAGGCTGCTGGGCTTTGCGAGCCTGTTCAAAAACTTTTATTTCATTCACATGTTGCAGTGTCAAGCCTATGTCATCCAAGCCGTTGAGCAAACAATTTTTGCGGAACGCATCCACCTCAAATTTAAATACTTTTCCATCCGGCGTAAGAACCTGCTGCTGCATCAAATCTATTTTCAGGTGATAGCCTGGATTAGCCAGCACCGCTTGAAATAAACCTTCAACAGATATTGCATCCAACACAATCGGCAGCAAGCCATTTTTGGAACAATTGTTGCTGAAAATATCGGCAAAGCTGACCGCAATAATCGCACGAAATCCGTAACCATCAATCGCCCAAGGTGCATGTTCACGCGACGAACCACAGCCGAAATTTTCGCGCGTCAATAAAATCTGGGCGCCTTGATAGCGTGGCTGATTCAACACAAAATCGGGGTTCAACGGACGCCTGGAGTTATCTCTGCCTGGCTCGCCGTGATCCAGATAACGCCACTCATCAAACAAATTAGGGCCAAACCCGGTGCGCTTGATCGACTTTAAAAATTGCTTGGGGATGATCGCGTCGGTGTCCACATTGGCTCTATCCAAGGGCGCAACCAAGCCATCTAATACGGTAAATTTATTCATTTCCGAAACCACCTCATTACACTTTACTCACATCCACAAAATGCCCGGCAATCGCCGCCGCCGCCGCCATCTCTGGGCTGACCAAATGCGTGCGACCACCTTGTCCTTGCCGCCCTTCAAAGTTGCGATTGGATGTAGAAGCACAACGCTCGCCCGCCGCAAGCCTATCATCATTCATCGCCAGGCACATGGAACAACCCGGCTCTCGCCACTCAAAACCTGCATCGATAAATATTTTGTTCAATCCTTCTTGCTCGGCTTGTTTCTTAACCAAGCCAGAACCGGGCACCACCATCGCCAACTTCACATTCCCGGCAATATGCTTACCTTGCACAACATGGGCAGCAGCACGTAAATCCTCAATACGTGCATTGGTACACGAGCCAATAAAAACCTTATCGATTTTTATATCGGCAATATTCGTATCTGGCTGCAAGCCCATATATTTCAAGGCCAGCTCCATGCTGCCGCGCTTTACCAGGTCACGCTCGCGCTGCGGATCGGGCACTTTGCCATCCACCGCCACCACCATCTCCGGCGATGTGCCCCAAGTAACTTGTGGCTTGATTGTTGCCGCATCAATCTCAACGATCTTGCCAAACTGTGCGCCCGCATCGCTTTGCAAAGTGCGCCAATATTGCACTGCCTGCTCCCACAACGCACCCTTGGGTGCAAATGGGCGACCTTTAAGATAGTTGATGGTAATGTCATCCACCGCAATCATGCCCGCGCGCGCGCCTGCTTCAATCGCCATATTGCATATAGTCATGCGACCCTCCATCGACAGGGATCGGATCGTGCTGCCCGCAAACTCAATAGCATAGCCCGTACCGCCCGCAGTGCCGATCTGCCCGATGATAGCCAGTACCAAATCCTTGGCGGTCACACCGCGCCCCAACTTACCTTCCACTTTAATCTGCATGGCGCGGGCTTTTTTCATCAACAAACATTGTGTCGCCATCACATGCTCAACTTCAGATGTGCCGATGCCGAATGCTAACGCTGCAAACGCGCCATGTGTGCTGGTATGCGAATCGCCGCACACCACAGTCATACCCGGCAAAGTCGCGCCCTGCTCGGGGCCGATGACATGCACGATGCCCTGCCGCACATCGGACATTTTAAATTCCTCAATGCCCAGTTCATCGCAATTGCTGTCCAAGGTATCGACTTGCAAACGCGAAATAGGATCATCAATCCCACCAGCACGCCCCTTAGTTGGCACGTTGTGATCGGCTACCGCCAACATCGACCCGATGCGCCACGGGCGACGACCTGCCAGACGCAAGCCTTCAAAAGCCTGCGGGCTGGTCACCTCATGCACCAAATGGCGGTCGATATAAATCAACGCCGTGCCATCCACCTCGGCACGTACTAAGTGGCTACTCCATAATTTGTCGTAAAGTGTTTGTGCGTTCATGTTGATTCCAGTTTTCGTGCGTGCTGCTATCTTTGGGGCTGGGCGCAATTATTTGAGAATTGGCGATTATGCCGCAATCGGCAGCATGTTTTCCAGTTGATCTGCAATAATATTGCGCGCTTCGCGCAATTCATATTCATCCTGCAACCCCATCCAAAATTGCACGGAAGTCCCAAACACTTTGGCAAGGCGTAGCGCGGTATCAGCAGTAATGCCACGCTTGCCCAGCACAATCTCGTTAATACGACGCGGCGGCACACCAATCGAATTGGCCAGCCGAGTTTGACTAATTTCCATCGGGCGCAAGAATTCTTCCAAGAGTATTTCGCCAGGGTGAATGTTCTGTAATTTATTCATCTTAATCTCCTCAATGCCATTTTTATTTGTTTAATGGTAGTCAACAATCTCGACAGCAGCGGGGCCGCTATCCGCCCACACGAAGCAGATGCGCCACTGATCGTTGATGCGGATACTGTGCTGCCCTTTGCGATTATTTTTTAATGCCTCTAGCCGATTAGCGGGTGGAATTCGCAAGTCGTTTAACACCTGCGCTTTGTCCGACATAAACAGTTTCCGCAAAGCGACTTGCTGAATTTCTCGCGGTAACTTGCGTGACACCTCGCCGCGCCAGATTTTTTCTGTTTCTTTGGATGCAAAGCCGATAATCATGCAGCAGTATAACGAAATCCGTTACGCTGCGCAATTGGCGTGGGCAATCAGGCTGAAACAAAATCTAGTGTAGTGTTGCATTCTGTTTGGAACTTAAGCGCCCGCTAGCCCGAATGACTTTTTGTAATATATCTTTTGCGCTGGCAGTCCAGATGAAAGGTTTGAGGTTGGTGTTGTGGTGGGCGATATATTCATTGATTGCCGTTATGAGTT
>CANJMS010000011.1 GCA_947475825.1 Nitrosomonadales bacterium | reverse complement strand
GGCAACCGATAATCCCTGTTCCATCACCAGCTTGATCGCTTCTACCCGATATTCCGTGGTGTACGTCTGTGTTTTTCTCTTGCTCATTGCAGCCTCCTGTTGGTTCAATTTTACCAAACAGGTGTGTCTATGGATTTCAGGCTACCTCAAGCTGAGTGAACCCTCATCTTCTTGACAATTTAGTTGATGTCCATACAATGTATTTATGATTAAGTTTGAATGGAATCCCGTCAAGGCGGCTTCGAATAAGAAGAAACATGGCGTTTCTTTTGACGAAGCACAATCCATTTTCTATGACGAGTTCGCTATACAGTTCTTTGATGGGGAGAGTTCTGAGTCAGAAGACAGATTTTTGATGCTTGGTTTCAGTGATGGCGCTCGCTTGCTTATCGTTTGTCATTGTGAGCGTGACCAAGGCAATATCATCCGAATTATCTCTGCCAGAAAAGCGACGAAGAACGAGAGTAAATATTACCAAGGGGTTATGCCATGAAAACTGAATATGATCTTTCAAAAATGAAATCTCGCAAAAATCCTTATGCGACAAAACTTAAAAAACTCGTAACCATGCGGTTGAGTGAAGATGTTATTGGCTATTTTAAGCAAATGGCAGAAGAGGCAGGCGTTCCATATCAAAGCCTCATCAATCTTTACCTCCGTGATTGTGTGGCGCACCACAGAAAAATAGATATATCCTGGCAGACAGTGCCCTAGTCCAATATCTACCGCACCCTCCTCCCTGTGCGGCTGGTGCGTGATGCTCCATGATCACGCGGGGCAGTGATCGCACCGCGTCCCACAAGGGGACAATGTAGCGGCTTCGAGTAGGGCGGTTTATCTTACCTTCCGGCATGTTTCCGGCAGGGGAATGGCGGGAAAGGTTGGCAGTGCGCCCGAGTTGCGATCATTACCATCAACTTTGGAGATTTGAATGGACATCAACCGATTTAATGAGCGTAGGCAAGAGTTGATCACCGCTGTTCAGAGGCTGGAGGAGGCGTGTGTGCAGCCTTTTTCCAGTTTCATCCGAGATTCGGTGATTCAACGTTTCGAGTTTTGCTGGGAGCTTGCGTGGAAGACCTTGCGCTTGAAGCTGGAGGCGGAGGGCATCATCGCTAATACGCCGCGCGAGGCATGGCAGGAGGCTTTGCGGGCGGGACTGATTGAGGACGGTAACGCATGGTCAGCAGCTCAAAAAAATCGCAACCTGACGAGTCATACCTATGATGAGAAACTGGCTGACGAGGTATACAACTATGTGTTGAAAGAAGGATTGCCACTGTTCCGCAAGCTGGCTGGTGAGGTTAATAAATGGCAAATCATCACGTGACTTTTGGTTTGTCAGACAGCATCCTTGGTGACTTTCGCAAAGTGTTTTCAGCTTATCCAGAAATCGAACAAGTGTTAATTTTTGGTTCCCGCGCCAAAGGCACATTCAACGAAGGTTCAGACATCGACCTGGCTGTTTTTGCGCTCACATTGAGTGATCAGCGTTTTACCCGATTGTGGAGTGAGCTCGATGCGCTGCCACTTATTTTCAAAATGGATGTGTTGCATTGGGACAAATTAAAGAACGAACGCTTGAAAAATAAGATACTGCGCGAAGGCAATATTTTTTACCACTTAGCTGAAAAATGAGTATTTTCGACAATCAACATTTCTGTGACATCGCCATCATCGGCGGCGGGCCAGTGGGCGCGGCCTTGGCCTTGGCACTGCGCGACAGCGGTTTGCAGGTTACCCTGTTGGAAGCGCGGCCAGCTGAGAGTGCGGTCGCCGATCCTCGTGCGTTGGCGATTTCCTACGGCAGTCGCTTGATACTGGCGCGGCTGGGTGTGTGGGATGCCATCAATAAAATCACTCCTATCCGCACCATACACATTTCACAAAAAAATTCTTTCGGGCGCACGGTGTTGCGCGCACAGGAATTAAATGTGCCTGAATTAGGCTACGTTTTGCCCTATCACTTATTGCAACAACAATTGCAAATCGCCTTGCAAGCCAGTCAGATCAAAATGCTGAGAGGAGCGGTGGTATCGCAACTGCAAGGCGACACAAAAGGTGTAACGATCACTTATCAACATGCCGGAAAAACCGACACCTTGAATACGCAACTGGCGGTAGTAGCAGACGGCGGCAAATTACTGGAAGCGACCCACCCACCGCACATTCACGATTACGGGCAAAGTGCGATTATTGCGCACATCACCTGCACGCAGCCGCAACTCACTACAGCGTTCGAGCGTTTCACCGCACAAGGTCCGGTCGCGTTACTGCCATTTGGAGACGGCTACGAATTAGTATGGACGGTCGCGCAAGACGATGTGCAGACCATGTTGGACTGGGACAACGCAACATTCCTGGCGCAACTACAGCAGCACTTCGGTGATCGTGTAGGCGATTTTTTAAGCGTGGGAACGCGCACCCATTTCCCCTTACGATTAAAGCGCGCGCCGCAATGCACCATACCGCACACCGTGTTGCTGGGAAATGCCGCGCAAACTTTGCATCCAGTGGCGGGGCAGGGTTTTAATTTAGGGCTGCGTGATGTATGGGAACTGGCGCAGACAATACAGCGCAGCGTGGATGAAAATGCCAGCACGGTAAATTTAGATACTACAAATTTAGGTTCGCCAGCCATGCTCGCTGACTTTCAAAAATCTCGCAAGCTGGATCGTGACGCAGGCATTCGGTTTACAGATGGTCTGGTGCGATTATTCTCAAACGATTTAGTACTACTTAGCAGTGGACGCGCTGCGGCATTTTCGGTGCTGGATAATTTGCCCAACGTGAAAAAATTTGTAGCTAAAAGAATGATGTTCGGTAGCAATGGTTAGAATCGTGTAGGGTAATTTTCTTGCCACAATAAGCATCGCGTTTATTATTGCTACCGTCGGAAAGCTTGCTGCCAGAAAGTTTTCCTTTCTAGGTTGGTGCACCAAGCATCATGCTTATTGAAAAAAATGCGCTCCCACCTCTGGTGGTAGGTTATGGCCGAGTAAAGACCAGATCAACTTGCCAATTTTTTCCATGGGAGAGCGTTGGATCTAATTGTTCCAGCCTGTGAAGTTCAACAGGTTCGATTCCGGTCGCTCGGACAAGATGCGGTATGAAGCCATTTAATTGAAGCAGTTCCAGGAGCTGCAGAGGATCATGACCGCACTCCCTCAGGAAGCCGGGTGAATATTCCAGCAGAATGCAGTTTGTTCGCTTGAGTGTTTCTGTTGCGCCCATCAGAGTTTCAATCTCGTAGCCTTCAACGTCGATCTTCAGTAGATGCACTTGTCCGTCATAGGGTGCAAGCAGAATATCCAGCGGCTCAAGGGATATGACTTCTTCGGATAAACCAGCCACAGGTTTGCGGATGGAATGCGCGCCCGGATTGTCTTGTTCATGTACATACAGTGATGCTTTGCTTGAGTCGGCACCCGCACCCTTGTGTATGGCGATAATATTCGTGAAACGGTTGTCATCAATATTTTGCATGAGGAGTGAAAAGTTTTCACGGCTCGGTTCCAAGGCAATGACGGTTGCGTTTGGAGCGATCCTCGCACTGAGCAAGGAGTACCAACCAAAATTTGCGCCAACATCAACAAACAATCCCCGATCTGCTGCTCCAAAGCGTGAGACCAACCAGTTGGAGTTCAATGGTTCGTAGGCTTGATATTTGGCAAGCTGCCGGGCGAACAGCGACTTTGCAGATACCGACACTTGATAGTCCGCAACAGCGAAAGTTCTTTGCGAGGTGAACGGTGCGATTAATGCGTGGCCTATCCCACGGAGAACGGTAGCCGGCGTTCTCCGTCGCAGGGGAAATTTAAAGTTTTTTGAAGCAGGGGTGTTGATTGGCATAAACGGAAGAGGAGTAGTCAGAGTATGTGGGGAAATCAAGTATATTCTTTGTCGCGGTGATTGAGCTTAACATGGACTCTTAGAATTCTTATCCTTCTTCTTGCATGTCTACATCTTATTCTGCGGGTTTGGTGAAAAGTCTTAGCCACAGAAAACCAATTGTTCCAGCCGTTAATGAAGCCAGCAAAATTGCCATTTTCGATGCATTTATCATTTCCGGGTTTCCGACAAAAGCCAGATTCGTAATAAAAATTGACATCGTAAAACCGATGCCGCCCAAGAGTCCCGCGCCGAAAATGTGTCGCCACTTTAAATCGAGCGGAAGTCGAGAAATGCCGAGCGCAACGGTGACAAAACTAAAAAGCATAATACCCAGCGGCTTGCCTAATACCAAGCCGCCAATGATGCCCAAGCTATTTGTATTCGTTAAATCTTGCGCCCAGTCCAAGCCGATGATGATGCCTGTATTCGCCAGCGCGAAAATAGGCAGAATGAGGAAAGCGACAGGCTTATGCAAAAAATGTTCAAGTCGGTGTGAGGGCGATTTTTCATCGTCTTCTTTAGCGGAAAATGGAATCGCGAATGCCAGAAGAACCCCCGCAATCGTTGCATGGACACCGGATTTCAGCATCAAAAACCACATCAAAACACCGCCAAGCAAATAGGGGATGAGCGACATCACGCGAAAGAAACGATTCAGTACGACCAGCAGAGCAAACACTGTAAGTGCGCCCATTAAATAGACGATTGAAAGTTGTGCCGTGTAAAAGATGGCAATGACGATAATCGCGCCCAAGTCATCCATCACAGCGAGCGCCGTCAGAAAAACTTTCAAGGAAATCGGAACGCGGTTGCCCAAAAGCGCGAGAGCACCCAACGCAAAAGCAATGTCGGTCGCCATCGGAATTCCCATTCCGGCTTGCGCAGGTGTTCCAGAATTCAAGCCGAAATGAATCAATGCGGGCACACAGATACCGCCAAACGCCGCAAAAATAGGAAGGAGCGCACTCTTTAAGTTTGAGAGTTCGCCGTTATAAAACTCGCGCTCGAGCTCCAGACCAATAAGCAAAAAGAAAACCGCCATCAGTGCATCGTTAACCCAATGCTCAACACTCAAGCCGCCAACATGACCTTGCCAAATACCCAGGTAATTTGCGCCGATGACAGAATTGGCAAGCGCAAGCGAAACAACCGTACAGATAATTAGAAGAATGCCACTCGATTTTTTCGATTCTAAAAAATTTCTAAATGTGTTCGATAGTTTTTTCTGATCAATGTCCATAATTGCTATTCGATAAATGCGCCAAAAAACGCTTGGTTTCTGCATACGACGAATAACGAGGCTGTAGAAAAACCACTTGGGATGCCGAGCATATCATTTTTTGGGAGTCTCCCAGCCCCTCTCAATATATCGTGGGACTGGGAGTGAGTTTGCTGGAGTCAGCTATAACCGTTATAGATAGAGTGACTGCCTATTTTGTATACAGCATGGCGATTGTTAGATTGGCATCCTTCAATATCTCACAGCGGATTTACAACTACGCCACCAGACCAGATGGTGACAGTCCGGCAATTTCTACACTGTGCCTGCATCGAGCGAAACTCACCAAAAAGAAAAAAGGCCTGCATCGCTGCAAGCCTTATTCTATTTGGCGGGTCGTCGCGACGCAACGAGATTTAAATCAATTTCGGCATTTGTACATTTCAAAAGTGCGCTTGCCGAACTCTTGCGACTCACCCTTCACAACCGTATCTGCACCGATATCTACAGCGTCATTGCGTGCTATCTGGTACAAATTAGCTTCCACGTCTTTAGTATTTCGATTGAAAAGTCCAACTTTGGCAAGAACGCTGATAGTTCTTGTTTCTTTTAAATTACATCCACCAACCTGATTTGCATCGGCCAGAGAAACCCTCTCTACCCCTTCGTGCGTCCCAATCAAGCTGCTGGCGCACCCACTCAACCCGGCTGTCAGTGGCAATATGACAGTGATAACTAATATTCCTTTAGAAAATTGCATTGCTACTCCTGGTTTATTCAGTAAATTATCTTTCGCGATGATTGTACTTTATATTCACACTAAATATTCACACCAAACTGCTTAATCGCCAAAGCGACCGTCAGAGTACCATCTACTGTACTACCAACCCCTATATGAAAACTCGATCCGCAGTCGCTAGAAATAGCATGGCGGTTTATTATTGGTAAAAGTGACACGCAAAACCGGCCTGATTGTAAAATCTATAGCTACAAATCGGTTACATTCTGGCATGGTTTTATGAGGGATGGATATTTTTTGTATGGGTAATTCTTCTTCGCCACCACAACATTCCGCCGATCAATATAAGCAGCACTGGTAGCACGATGATACTCATCAGCATGATGCCACCTAGCTGAAATTGGCTGAGGATAATGCTGCCATCATTCACTGAGCGTGGTTGTAAGGCGATTAACCGATCATCGTTGGTCAGCCAGCTCACCATGTTGATACCCATATCCATATTGCCGCCGTTGCCCACATAAGTGTTCGCTAAAAATGCGCCGTTGCCGACAACCACAATGCGTTGTTCGCGTTTATCGACTTGGCGTTGCAGGGTGAGCGCAATTTTCACGGGGCCGGGAATGTCCGCGCCTTTGTTAAATACGGGTTGGCTGGATTGACCATTACGGCTGATCCAGCCGCGATGTGCAGTTTCCAGCAGTGTGCGCCATTCGCTACCGGGCTTAGCTTGTATAGCACGCGCCTGTGGGAAGGCGGTGGTCAAATCAAAATTTTGGGTGATGGCGTGCGGCGGATAGCGTGTGCTGATCGTCCAATCTAACGGTGCATTCATTTCTGTGGCGGCGGGGTCGATCACCATGCCGGGGGGCAGGGTGATGTTGAGCGTTGCGGCCAGATGTTCTAAACCGCGCAAAGGCTCCGCATCCATCAGCCACAGCAGGTTGCCGCCACGTTCGTAATAACGCAGCAATTTTTTTATCTCGCCCGGCAGCATATTTATTTGCGGATGGGTGATGAGTAAGATGCTGGCATTGTCTGGCACATCTTGCGCCAGCGCGAGATTGAGCGAGCTGAGTTTGAAACCATTCTGCTGCAAGCGTTTACCGAATTCACCCAGATCATGATTGGCAATGCCGTCTAATTTGCGTTCGCCATGTCCGACCAAATACATTACTTGATGATGCTTGCTGCGCGCCAGTCGCAGTAACGCACTCGACAGCGATTGTTCGTTGAGCGTGGTGATGTGTTCGCTTCGTCCCGCATATTCGATAATCATTTCGCCATTGGTTTTGATGTTAACCTTGCGCGCCTCTTCCGGCTGTGTGATGGGATCGACAAATGTCAGTGTGATGTTGGGTTTGTAGCGTTGATAAAGCGCGATAAAATCGCGCACTAACTTTCGCAAATCTCCCACCGTCACATCCTGTTCGGTGGCATACACGGTCAATTGCAGCGGTTCAGGCAGTTGCTGCAACACCGCGATGCTGCCTTCGGTCAGGCTATTACGCGCACTTTGCGTGAGGTCGGCTTGCGCTGGAAAATATGCGGCAAGTTGGTATGTGCCAATGATGGCAGTCAACAGCAGAGCTATGAAAATGAAATGTTTAGGCTTATTCATTTTTTAATTTGTGCCAAGTCAGCAATATAAAGGTGATGCTGAACAGCAGAAAAAATATCAAGTCCGTACTGTTGAACAGACCGTTGTTAAAGCTTCTAAAATGATGGGTCGGACTGATTGCATCAAATGCAATGCTGCTATCGGGAGAGATGCCAGCCAGTAAGCTCAGCCCAAAAAGTACAGCGATGGTGCTGATGGCAGCGACTGCGGGTTGTATAGTGAGTGCAGAAAAATACAGGCCCAGCGCGGTGTAGCTGGCAGCTAACAACAGCAGCCCCAGCACATTCAGCAGCAACAAGCCGTAATCCACAGGCGTGCCCAGTGCCAGCGTCATGATCATGAGCGAGCAAGTGATGATAATGAGGGACAGAAAAATAAACAGTCCCAGAAATTTCCCCAGCACAATTTCGGTGCTGGAAATGGGCGCAGACTTTAACAGGATCAGCGTTTTATTGCGGCGTTCTTCGGCGATCAGGCGCATGGTAAATATCGGGATGAGCATCAGCAGGATGAGTGCCAGTGCCTCAAACATTGGGGCTGCTACGATGAGGGTAGCACCGGGCGGATTGGCTAGTTGTGTTAATTGAGCTTGTACTTGCAGATAAGCGTTCAAGCGTGAAAGAAAGAGTAGCGCAAAAATAAATTGCAATGCTGCGAGTATCAACCATGTAGAAGGCATGGCAAACAGGCTGCGAAGTTCTTTGTTAGCGATGACGAAAATCATATTCGGCGAGGAACTCATGAGTCTTGCGTAAGTTGGTTGAACACGTCTTCCAGCTTGGCTTTTAATGGTGTGAGTTGTTGCGCCTGCCAGCCATGCTGCGCTGCTAGCGTCAGCAACGCGGCGGGGGCGGCGGTGTCGCCAGAGTTAATTGCATGTGTATGCAGAATTTTAAATTGGGTGGGCGATAGTTGCTCCACTTCAGTGACCATATTTATTGCACGCAATACACTTATTTCGGGCGGAGTCAGCAGGCTGACTATAAAGCCGGTCTGCTGTCCATGTTGTTGCATACCCGCGCTGCTATCGCTGTAGATCAAACGACCATGATGTAAAATTTCCACACGATCACAAATGCTTTCGACTTCACTGAGCAGGTGCGTGGAAAGAATCACGCTGTGGGCATCGCCCAATTCTCGGATCAGCGTGCGTATGTCCTTAATTTGTGTAGGGTCGAGGCCGACGGTTGGCTCATCCAAGATGATGACTTGTGGTTGATGAATTAAGGCCTGCGCGATGCCCACGCGCTGCTGATAGCCTTTGGAAAGTGTGCCGATAATATGTGTGCCGCAATCCTGCAAGCCGCAACGCTGCTTGGTTTGAATTAAGGCAGCAGCAATATTGGCGGGTTGCATACGACGCAGTCTGGCGCAATATGTCAGGTAATCATCGACCCGCATGTCTTGATAAAGCGGCGGCGCTTCTGGCAAAAAACCGATGCGTAATTTCGCTTCTTGTGCGTGTTGTTTGAGATCGAAGCCGCATATTTCAACGTGCCCGCTGTCTATTTGCAACACCCCCGCTAGCACTTGTAGTGTGGTACTTTTTCCTGCGCCATTATGTCCGAGCAGGCCTAGCACTTCTCCGCGCTTCAGCTCCAGCGATATGTCGCGAATAATTTCGCGTTGGCCGTGGTGATAGTGTAAATTGTGAGCAGACAGGGTGATAGGTTCAGACATGTCGCGAAAAAATGCGGGTTGTGTGTGGTGTTTAATATAACCTAATATGTGCGCTTGCACGAAATGAAAGATGCATAACAATTTGGCTTGCCGGGTTATTTTATTTAATTTGACGGGAATGATAATGAATCTAAAGCGCGTAGTAATCATGAAAGGTATGGTGCTGGTGAGTGCGCTGGTATTGGGTGCTTGCGCCCACAAGCCACAGCAGGTGCAGCCTTCAACTGACAAAGCTGGCGAGCTATCACCATCCCGCAATGGAGCAGGGCAAAGCTCAACGGAATTGCCGAATGTGGAACTCACCAAGCAGATTCTTTATGAAATTTTGCTGGGCGATATTGCCGTGCAGCGCGGCAGACCAGACATCGGCGTGCAGGTGTATTTGGACGTTGCAAAATCTACCCGCGATCCGCGATTGGCAGCACACGCTGCGCGTTTATCTTATGAAGCGCGGCAAATCGACAAGGCAATGGAAGCCTTTAAGTTGTGGCAAGAGCTGGATCCCAAGTCGATGCAAGCCAAGCAGGGGATTGCTACCATTTTGTTAAGTGGTGGCATGCTGGAAGAGTCGCGTGCTGGCCTGGTCGCGCTGTTGGCAGCGGCAGATACTGAAAATAGAGGGAATGTATTTTTGCAGGTTTACCCTGTGATGGCGCGCCATCCTGATAAAGCGGCGGTGTACGCGCTGGTGCATGATCTGGCTCAACCTTATCCAAAACTGGCCGAGGCGCAGTGGGCAATGGCGGAAGCAGCCGATGCCGCAGGTAAAAATGAAGTGGCGCTGCAGGCGGCACATCGGGCGCGTATTTTGCGCCCGGAGTGGGATAGCGCAACTATGCTGGAAGCGCAGTTATTGCTGCGTAGCAAGCCAGATCAGGCATTGGCATTGGTTAAAAAATATCTGGAGGATTATCCTGATTCACGAGAAGTGCGTTTGTTTAATGCGCGGCTATTGACTGGACAAAAGCAATATGAGGCCGCGCGCAAGGAGTTCCAATTGTTGCTGGGAGTGTTTCCGAATAGTCTTGATTTGTCTTTTGCGGTGGCACTGTTGTCGCTGGAAATGGGCGAGTTGGATCGCGCTGAACAGGAATTAAACCAGATTTTGGTAAGCAGCAAAAAAGATCCGGATCGCGTGTATTACTATCTGGCGCAGATCAACGATACACGCAAGCAAAACGAAGAGGCATTGAAAAATTATCGCAAAGTGCAGGAGGGCGAGTACGTCTTTCCAGCCAATTTGCGCATTGCTGTGTTGCTGGCCAAGCTGGGCAAATTGGATGACGCACGTGAACATTTACATACGACACTTGTAGAAGACAATCAACAGCGTGTGCAAGTCGTGCTGGTCGAGTCGCAACTTCTGCGCGAAGCAAAGCAACTTAACGCTGCGTATCAAGTGCTGACACAGGGCCTGAAAAAACATCCCGATCACCCCGATTTGCTGTATGACGCTGGGATGGTGTCCAGCCAGCTTGGCAAGCGTAATGTTTTTGAGAAAATGATGCGTAAATTGATCAAGATTAGCCCGCAGAATGCCCAAGCTTATAACGCGCTGGGTTACGATATGCTGGATAGAAACGAGCGTGTGCAGGAAGGCATGGCGCTTGTAGAAAAAGCGTATGCGGTGGCTCCTGATGATGCTGCGATTACCGACAGCATGGGCTGGGGCTTTTATCGAATGGGCGATTTGGTCAAGAGCGTAGCATTTTTGCGGCGTGCATACAGCGTTAATCCTGATCCAGAAATCGCCGCACATTTGGGCGAAGTATTATGGGTACAAGGGCACAAAGACGAGGCTACTAAAATATTGCGTCAGGCAATCAAGGATCATCCAGACAATGCTGTTCTGGTCGGCGTAGTTAAAAAATTTCTGCCGGAGTAGTTTTTTGCAAAACGACTGCAAGCGTTTATCTGTAGAGATTATTTGTGAAAAATAACCGACCGTGCCGCTATTATTTATTGCTCATACTGTTGTTCGTCACAGGCTGCGCCAGCGTTGCAACACCGCCGCCCGTGCTGATTCGTCCGACACAAATTGAAAATAAACCGTTTGTCATCGCCGGACGCATTGCCGTTAAGCACAAAGGTGAGCGTACATCCGCCACAGTGCGTTGGACGCACAGCGCACAAAAAGATGAAATTTTATTGTTCGCCCCGCTGGGCAAAACGGTAGCGCGCATCTATAAAAGTGCGGATGGGGTAACGCTGGATACCTCGGATAAGCATTACGCCGCGCCTGATGTTGAATCGCTTACACAGCAAGTGTTAGGCTGGTCGTTACCCCTTGCGGGATTGCGATATTGGGTCTTTGCCTTGCCCTCACCCAGCAGTGCGTTTGAAATGCAGAGTGAAATCAACGGGCAAGCCAGCCAACTGCTGCAAGATCAATGGATCATCAACTACCTTCGCTACGCAACCCCCGCACCTGATAGTTTGCCGCTGCGCATCAGCCTGCAACGCGGAGAACTGAGCATGCAATTATTGATTGATGAGTGGGAAGTGCGCGAAGTAACCCCCTAACTTTATTCGCGCTGCATCCGACATTTCGCGCTCATCTGGTACAATAGTGCAGGTTGCAGGTATGATCTTTTTCACAAAAATTTTATCAAGCAGAATCAAACTTCAGGAGAAATATCAATGCAATATTCCATGTATCAATTCGCCATTCCAACTTTTATTCACATGCTGAAAAATCTGGAAGCGATTCTGGAAAAAGCAGCCGCCCATGCAGCAGCAAAAAATATTGAGCCGAGTGCCTTGCTTAATTGTCGTTTGTTCCCGGATATGTTTTCTATGTTGCGTCAGGTGCAGATTGCATCAGATGGCGCAAAGGCCGGTGCAGCGAGGTTGTGCGGAATGGAGCCACCAGTTTTTGAAGATAACGAAACGAGCTTCGCAGAATTAATTGCGCGTTTACGCAAAACAGTTGTGTTTCTGGAAACATTCAAGCCGGAGCAGTTTAATGGCGCGGAAAACCGCACCGTTACTTGGAAAGCACGCGGCGGCGAACGGTCTATGCAGGGCATGGTGTATTTGAACAACTATATTTTGCCTAATCTCTATTTTCACATCACCACGGCTTACGATATTTTGCGGCACTGTGGGGTAGAGATTGGTAAGAAAGATTTCCTCGGGAAAGTTTAAGCCTGCGTGCAGGTTTAACCAGCGTTTCTTGTGGGCATTCATTCATCTACGAAAAAATTGCCCATACAAAGCGGCAACATAAAATAAATCCTATTCTCAAGCTTTCATGAACTTAACCACCTTATCCTGCCCCGCGCCCGCCAAGCTTAATTTGTTTCTGCATGTGGTGGGGCGCAGGGACGATGGCTATCATCTTTTGCAAACACTCTTTCGCTTGATTGATTTTGGCGACACGCTGCA
This sequence comes from Nitrosomonadales bacterium, assembly GCA_947475825.1. GTDB lineage: Bacteria > Pseudomonadota > Gammaproteobacteria > Burkholderiales > Gallionellaceae > Nitrotoga. Next base: position 27,872 of record CANJMS010000011.1, on the reverse strand, counting down.
TTTCACACGGCGCGAAGACGGACAGATACAGCGCATGAATGAGCTGGACGGCGTGTCGCCCGAACAGGATTTATGTGTGCGAGCGGCGCGATTGCTGCAGCAGGAATGCGACTGTAAATTTGGTGTGGACATCGCCTTAGACAAGTACATTCCTATGGGTGGCGGGTTGGGTGGTGGCAGTTCAGATGCGGCGACCACGCTGTTGGCTCTGAATGATTTGTGGGAATTAAATTTACCGCGCGCGCGTTTGATGCAGCTAGGGCTGAAACTGGGCGCGGATGTGCCATTTTTTATATTAGGTGAGAATGCATTTGCGGAAGGGGTGGGCGAGCAATTGCAAGCAGTCTTTTTGCCGGATGCCTGGTATGTAGTGCTCTTCCCGCCAGTGCAGGTCTCTACGGCACAAATATTTGCTCAGCTAACCGAGGCAGACATGAAATTGCCGCGCCCGGAATTGACACAAGGGTCGATTTCCCTCAGAATTCGCGGCCTTTCGTTGGCGGAGTTGTGCAACGATTTGCAGCCGGTGGTATGTGGTTTGTACCCAGAAGTGGCGCGCCACCTTGATGTGCTGGGACAATATTGCCAAAGCCAACCAGATCGGGATAAATTGATCGGTGCGCGTATGACTGGTTCAGGTGCGTGTATATTTGCAGAATTTGCCAGCACAGACGACGCGCAACAGGCGTTAAGCCAGCTCCCACCGGACATTCAAGGCATTGTAACGCAGGGTTTGCCGTATCACCCGATGCGCGATTATGCGATAGATTGAGCAGCGCAATCTTGAATAGAAGATTGGTTTGCAAATAAGATTTTTTGGGGAGTCGCCAAGTGGTAAGGCACCGGATTTTGATTCCGGCATTCGTAGGTTCGATCCCTACCTCCCCAGCCAGTATTTGAGATGTTCTGATGCGGGTATTTAATGGGGTGATTGCACCCGTTTTATTTCCGGCATTCATTTGAGCCAGCAATCATATCAAGAGGTACATCGTGTCTTACGACCGCTTAATGGTGTTCACAGGCAATGCCAATCCCAGGCTAGCTCAGGATGTTGCACAGCATCTGAATATTCAGTTGGGACGTGCAACGGTTGGTCGATTTTCTGATGGAGAGGTCATGGTCGAGATTCTTGACCATGTGCGCGGTAAAGATGTGTTTGTATTGCAATCCACTTGCGCCCCGACCAATGATAATTTAATGGAAGTGCTGGTGATGGTAGATGCTTTGAAACGCGCGTCTGCCGGACGTATCACAGCAGCTTTGCCGTATTTTGGTTATTCGCGCCAGGATCGCCGTCCGCGTTCGGCGCGCGTGGCAATAACCGCTAAGGTCGTGGCAAATATGCTGGCTGGCGTGGGAGTGGATCGCGTGCTGACTATGGATTTGCACTCGGATCAGATACAGGGATTTTTTGATATTCCGGTTGACAACGTGTACGCCAGCCCGATTTTGCTCAACGATGTGTGGAAGCATGATTATAAGAATCTGGTGGTAGTGTCGCCCGATGTAGGTGGCGTTGTTCGCGCCCGTGCGCTGGCAAAACGGCTGGAAGTTGATCTGGCGATTATCGACAAACGTCGTCCCAAACCGAATGTAGCCAAGGTTATGAACATCATTGGCGAAGTTGCTGGCCGTACTTGTTTGATTATGGATGACATGGTGGACACCGCGAATACGTTGTGTGAAGCGGCAGAGGCGTTGAAAGAAAAGGGTGCGGAAAAGGTCGTGGCATATTGCACACATCCGGTACTATCCGGCTCTGCCATTGAGCGTATAGAAAGTTCTGCAATAGATGAATTGGTGGTCACCGATACCATTCCATTGCGTGAGGCAGCGCGTAATTGCAAGCGCATTCGCCAGTTGAGTGCGGCGGAATTGTTAGCCGAAACCATGCGCCGTATTAATAACGAAGAGTCGGTAAGCTCCTTGTTTATGGAAATCGAATCGATTTAATGTTTGTTTTGGCAGCAGTTTTTGCGGCAATTATGTTGATTGCTGCGTAACCTGGAAATCCCTGGTCGCGGGGGTTTCCAATTTTGAAGTGGAGAAGTAAATGAAAATTGAATTTAGTGCATCATCTCGCAAAGCGCAAGGAACGGGTGCGAGCCGCCGTCTGCGTAATACTGGCCGCACCCCCGGCATCGTTTATGGTGGTGGCGAACCAACATTGATTGATCTGGATCACAACTCGCTGTATCACCTGCTGCGTAAAGAAATATTTCACGCATCCGTGTTGACGATGGAGCTGGATGGTAAAAAAGAACAAGTGCTGCTGCGCGATTTTCATATGCATCCGTTCCGCCAGCAAGTGCAGCATATTGATCTTCAGCGCGTAGAAAAGAATAAGAAAATTCACATGAAAGTACCGCTGCATTTTATTAATGCGGAAATTTCACCGGGCGTAAAAGTCAGTGGCGGCGTGGTCAGTCACGTGATGAACGATCTGGATATTATATGTCTGCCGGATGACCTGCCAGAATTTATTGAGGTCGATTTATCTTCCTTAACCCTGACACATTCAGTGCATGTGGCAGATCTTAAACTACCCAAGGGCGTGGGTGTGGCTGGTCACGGAAATATTGGGGCAGGTGTGGTGGCAACCGTGCAGATACCGCGAGGCGCAGTAGAAGCAGCGGCAGCAACGGCTGTGGCAACAGATGCTGCCGCCGCACCCGCAGCAGATGCCAAGGCCGCAGCTAAGCCCGCAGCTAAGCCCGCAGCTGGAGCGGCTGCCGCCAAACCAGCCGCCGCAGCGAAACCAGCGGCAGCAAAACCTGCAGCTAAAAAATAAGCAAGTAATTTATCGTCAGGATATAAAGCCCTTCATGTTTCCTGAGAGTTATTTCGGGAGGCGCATGATGGGCTTTTTGTTTAGGGAACCTCTGATTAAGTCTCGCATGGCCACGCATTCGGCTTTGCGGAATGGGATGCAAGAAAGGTGACGACGCGAATGGTTATTCCCTTCGCCAGGAACCTGACGCCGCAGACCGCCCGCAATGCCAATGCCATTGTGGGTTGCGACAAAAATAGGCACTCGCTGTGTTGCGCTCCTTGGTATCGTAGAATAACTACGACCAGCGTCGCGCGCCTTGCGATCATCCATTTTTTGTCAGCAACGCGGTTCATGATGAACTTAATCAGAGGCTCCTTAGTTGATTAAAATCGTGCGATGAGTGAAATAAACCTTATTGTTGGCTTGGGCAATCCGGGCCGTGAATATGAAGCTACCCGCCATAACGCAGGATTCTGGTGGGTGGATCGCTTTACTCAGCAAAATAAAATAAACTTCAAAGCGGACGCTAAATTTCACGGGCTGGTTGCACGGGGTCAAATTCAGGGTCGAGAAATACATTTTCTCAAGCCGCAAAATTTTATGAATGTGAGTGGTCGTGCAGTCGGTGCGATGGCGCAGTTTTATAAAATTGCACCGGCAAATATCTTGGTAGCGCATGATGAATTGGATTTATCTCCGGGTGTAGCCAAGCTGAAATTGGGTGGCGGTCACGGCGGACATAACGGCTTGAAGGACATCATCGCACATCTGGGCAGCCGAGATTTTTGGCGGCTACGCATCGGCATCGGTCATCCGGGCGAGCGCGCTGAGGTAGTGAATTACGTGCTCAATCCACCGCGACGCGAAGAAGCAGAGTTAATTGAGCCTGCATTGCAGCAGGCTTTAGATGTGTCCGATTTGATTATTGAGGGCAAGCTGGAAGCGGCGATGTTGAAGCTGCATAGTGCGTAAATCTTAACCGTTCGTGGTGGGTATGTCGAACCACCGGAGTTAGTGGGTTGGGTTAGCGGTTTCATCGCGTAACCCCAAAACAACAACACCGCTGGTGGTAGACCAGCAACTAGTCACTTTTCTTGTCTTGCCAAGAAAAGTAACCAAAAGAAATCGCCCCCCGGTTTGCCCCCCTTCGGGTGTCCTGCGTTGCTCGACTGGTCAGGCGGCTGCGGAACTCGCACTACGCGCTCAGACAGTCCTCGCCGACATCCCCCCTGACCAGACTCCGCTACTCGGCGGCGCACAGGGGGAAGCGGGCGGTGCGCACAGCTCAAGAGAAAAACGATGCTACGTCACCCCTTTACCTAATTTCTCTATTAGAGAAATAAATATTGCTTTTATAGAAATGCCGTGTATAATGCGTTCCTGAGGTTAACAGAGCACAACCGTTGTGTTTTGTGGGTTGCGAAAGCGGCCTGTGGTACCGAAAGGTACTTCCTTGTGTCTTGCGCATGGTCGGGGTGCAGCGTACGCCGAGCGATGCAGTAGTAGCTAGGCGCAAGCATGTCCGGAACGACACCGGACATGCATTAGTTGGGTAAGAGGGTAAAAACCACCGCTTCTCTGCTTGGTTATGAACGACGGCTGCCATGTGGCAGTGTAACCAGGAGGATCACCATGTGTGACCAGAAAGCCTCAAAGCGGTGGGGGCTGGCAATCAAGGTCAGGTCATGGCTGAGACGTCCAGGCACTTTCAGGATAGCATCTTTTGTCTTGAATTTATTTAGTCTGATCGTCCGGATTATTGACTTTTTCGAGTAAGCCAGCGCCCTCTTATTTCTAGGGTTAAATCATGTTGAACAGAGCATTGAAATTGTTACGTACATATCACCAGCTCAAGCAAGTTGAACTGGCCAAGCGTCTGGATATTGGTAATTCATACCTCAGTGAGATTGAGAATGGACTTAAAACGCCTAGTATCGATTTGCTGCAAAAATATTCAGTGGTATTCAAAATACCAGTGTCATCCATAATTCTTTTTTCTGAAAAAATAGAAGAGCCCCAAAAACCGAGCGAGAAACTTCGTGTTGCAGCTGCCGACAAAATTCTTCGATTGCTAGAGTGGATTGATGAGCGCGATGCGGTCGAACAAAGCTAATCGCCGATACCCTATTCAAGACTCCCGTCTCTACAAGATTGTCGGGAAAGGTCAACTTGAAACTTTGCTTGGAATTCAACTCGAACATCTGGATCGATTACTTTCCCCCGATAATTATCGAGTGTGGAGTATTGAAAAAGGACGAGAAATTCAACAACCAATTAACTGGCTAGGACAAGTACATAAACGCATTGGTGATTTATTTTCACGTATTGAAGTACCTGATTACGTGTATTCACAGAAGGGGCGGTCCTATGTTGATAATGCAAGACAACATACTGGCAATGTCCCGTTGGGAAAAACTGACATTTCCAAGTTCTACCCAAGCACAACTCATCAAATGGTATCGCGCATGTTTTTGGAAGATTTTAAATGTGCAAATGACATTGCAAATATTCTTGCAGATATTTGCTGCTATCAACAAAAACATTTGCCAACGGGCAGCGCATTAAGTGGACGAATTGCTTTTTTTGCGGCACGCAGGATGTTTGATGAAATTTACGAAAAGGCTAACTCGGACGGCATTAAGATGACGTTGTACGTCGACGACATTACCTTGTCCGGTCAAAATGTAACCAAAACATTTTTTGCGGCACGCAGGATGTTTGATGAAATTTACGAAAAGGCTAACTCGGACGGCATTAAGATGACGTTGTACGTCGACGACATTACCTTGTCCGGTCAAAATGTAACCAAAACATTGATGAGTCAAGTGCGCCAAACTGTGCGTCAACATGATTTAAAGACCAAGAATTCAAAGACAAGAACTTTCTCTGCAAACGTACCTAAAACAGTAACTGGTGTTGTCGTTGTAGGAGATGAGGTGTGTCTCCCCAATTCAAGACACAAGAAAATATGGGAAGATCGTCGAGCCCTTCAGAATGCTGTAGGCAACGAAAAGACGAGGCTCATTAGATCATTAAAGGGACGTTTGCAGGAAGCCAAGCAAATACTTACCCCAACCATTCCGAAAACTAAATTAACCAGAGTTTAATTGCGTGGGCAACATGTTGGTCAACCCGAATTAACGATTTTTGATTTTCGCTTTCTCTTCCCCAGTGTGTCATGCATCATCTACTTGGCAAAGCCCAATCCCCCAAGGATGTTACAATTCGCGCCTTTTCAAATCCGGCAAAAGTTAAGGAATAACCATGAGTTTGAAATGTGGAATCGTCGGATTGCCCAATGTTGGCAAGTCCACCCTGTTTAATGCACTGACCAAGGCGGGCATTGCGGCGGAGAATTATCCGTTTTGTACCATCGAGCCGAATGTGGGTATCGTCGAAGTGCCGGATGTGCGCATGGATGAGTTATCCAAGATCGTCAAACCGCAAAAAATGCAGCCTGCGATTGTCGAGTTCGTGGACATTGCCGGGCTGGTGGCGGGCGCATCGAAAGGGGAAGGGCTGGGAAACCAGTTTCTTGCCAACATTCGCGAAACTGATGCCATCGTTAACGTGGTGCGCTGCTTTGATGATGAGAACGTGGTGCATGTGGCCGGACGCGTCGATCCATTGTCTGACATCGAAGTTATCATCACCGAGCTGGCGCTGGCCGACCTTGCGGTTGTGGAGCGTACCATTCAGCGCGAAGGTAAAAAAGCCAAGTCTGGCGACAAGGATGCGCAGAAGCTGTTCGCTGTATTGGAGAGATTGCTGCCGCATCTGAATGAAGGCAAGCCCGCCCGCACTTTTACCTTGAGCAATGACGAAAAGTTGCTCATCAAACCGCTGTGCCTACTCACCATCAAACCTGCGATGTATGTGGGCAACGTGTTCGAAGACGGCTTCAAAAACAATCCGCACCTGGATCGACTCCGTGAACATGCAGCGAAAGAGGGTGCGCCTGTTGTCGCGCTGTGTGCCAAGATCGAAGCTGAACTGGCCGATCTCGACGATGCCGACAAAAAAGAATTCCTTGCTGACCTCGGCCTGGACGAGCCTGGACTGAATCGCCTGATCCGCACTGGCTACGATTTGCTTGGCCTGCAAACTTATTTCACCGCTGGTGTGAAGGAGGTGCGCGCTTGGACTATTTACAAGGGCGACACCGCGCCGCAAGCGGCAGGCGTGATTCATACTGATTTCGAGAAGGGCTTTATCCGCGCACAGACCATCTCTTATGCCGACTTTATCGCCTGCGGCGGCGAAGCGGGTGCCAGGGAAAAAGGCAAGATGCGCGTCGAGGGTAAAGACTACGTCGTGCAGGATGGCGATGTGATGAATTTCCTGTTCAACGTCTGAGCCAATTCCACTGTGTCCCATTTATTTTCTATGCTTTTATTCCTACCGCAGCATTTGCATCGACTAATTTAATGCGACAATGTCGGCTCAATAAGTCTGAAACACTTGACTTCAATAGTGCTGCTGATGGAAGTATAGTTTGTCCAAACCAAAGATATCAAACGTTGTGCATTCCCAGTCATGATACCGGCACTTATAATAATTAGGGCACTTCCGATATTTCCAGTTCTCTTGGCAGCATTGGCATTGCTTGGTTGGGCTTGGGATATAGAAGTCCTCAAGGATGGCATGTCTGGAAGTGTCGCCATGAATCCGACCACTGCAGTTTGCTTGATTCTCCTCGCATTTGAAGCCATCCGCTTAAACACCTCAAACGCCCATGCAGCTTTATACAAAGCGGGGCAACTGGCGATTATTATCGTGATTGCCGTCAGTGTAATGAAGTTGAGCGATATCATGTTTGGTTCATCCTTCGCGATTGACCAATATATCTTCAGCAGCAAGCTTGATACAGAATTAATTCAGCCCAGCAGAATGGCTCCCAATACTGCACTTTGTTTTTTTGTGCTTGGCTGGGCCATGCAGTGCATGCGCAGGCGTTCAGCCCAGTTTGTTTTCGGGGCGCAGGTGCTCGCGATAGCGGCCATGTTGCTGGCACTGCTGGCGTTGATCGGTCATCTGTTCAACATACTGACATTTTCGGGTTTGGCGCACTACATACCCATGCCGGTGAATACCGCTATTGCTTTTTTATTCATCTCCCTTAGCGTGTTGTTTATTTGTCCAGATCAAGGATTTATGCAAGTTTTTACTAGCAAGGATTCTTCCAGTTCAAAAACCATAACGAATATTATATTGCCCGCATCCATAATGATTCCGCTGGCATTTGGCTGGCTGAGCCATACTGCAGTCGAAGACTTGGGCTGGTTCAATTTTGAATTTGCGCTTGTCCTGTCCATAATAATGAACATTGTGGTCTTATCTTTCCTGAGCTACTTCAGCGCGCAGAGATTGTTTTTAATTGATATTAAGCGCAAACAAGCCGAAATTGCACTGCTACAAAGCCAGTCTGATTTGCAAGAAGCACAACGAATCGCCCATGTGGGTAGTTGGCAACTGGATCTGGCAACCAATCAGGTTATTTGGTCGGAAGAGTTATACATCATGCAGGGTTTGAACCCGAAATTACCACCGCCTGATTACACCGAGCACCAAAAGTTATTTACCTCCGAAGATTGGGAGCGATTGAATGATGCTCTGCAACACACAATGGCATATGGTGTTCCCTATGAGCTGGAGCTGGAAATTGTTAAACCTGACGGAAGCCTCGGATGGATATTGACGCGTGGGGAAGCGATACGGAACGCGAGTGGTTCTATTGTTAAGCTGCATGGTGTGGCGGCGGACATCACTGAACGTAAACATGCTGAGCTAAAAGCGGCCGCCTTGATACATCACAATCAGGTGTTGATGCAGAGCACATCCGAGGGTATTCATGTACTTGACGAACAGGGCAAAGTCATCGAAGCCAACAAGGCGTTCTGCCACCATTTGGGTTATACGATGGAGGAGGTTTTGCAGCTCAGGGTTTTTGACTTTGACGCAAAATTGTTTATTGCCGATGAGTTGAACGCAAACCTCAAGGAGATGCAGAACGGCCAAGCCACATTTGAAACCGTACATCGGCGTAAAGACGGGTCCCTAGTGGATGTCGAAATAAATATATCTAGCGTCGATCTGGATGGGCAGAAATGTCTGTTTGCGTTAAGTCGCGACATCACCCAGAAAAAAGAAGCCGAGCAAATCATCTGGAAACAGGCCAACTTCGATGCATTGACCGGGCTACTCAACCGCCACATATTTTATGATCGCGTGGAACAGGAAATCAAGAAGTCCACCCGTAGCGGCACTCCGTTTGCGCTGATGTTCATTGATCTGGATCATTTTAAGGCGGTCAATGACACGCTGGGGCATGACATGGGCGACGTGCTGTTGATCGAAGCCACCCGCCGCATCGCCGACTGTGTGCGCGCGACCGACATCGTGGCGCGGATCGGCGGAGATGAATTCACCGTACTGCTGACAGAGGTTGACGATCTCAGCAGTGTTGAGCGGATCGCTCAGAACATCATTAAGCAACTCGCTGCTTCTTTTCAGTTGAAAAATGAAATAGCCTGCGTGTCGGCCAGCATCGGCATCACGCTGTATCCCAACGATGCTATTGACACAGAAGGTTTGCTCAAGAATGCCGATCAGGCGATGTATGTCGCCAAGAAACAAGGGCGCAACCGCCACAACTACTTCACCCCTGCCCTACACGAGGCCGCGCAGACCAAGCTGCGATTGGTCAACGATTTGCGCGGTGCGTTGGCTGCTGACCAGTTCATGGTTTATTTCCAGCCTATCGTGGAGCTGGCTACTGGTAACATCCACAAGGCGGAAGCCTTGATCCGCTGGAAGCATCCCGAGCGCGGGCTGGTCAGCCCCGCCCAATTCATTCCGTTAGCCGAGGAAACCGGACTTATTCTGGGAATCGGTGACTGGGTATTTCACGAATCGATGCGCTATGCCAAGCGTTGGAGAACGCTATACAACCCCTTGTTTCAGATCAGCGTGAACAAGTCGCCGATACAGTTTTACCAAGACCGCGAAGATCATACCGCGTGGTTATCTTATCTGAAAGAAATTGACCTGCCCGGACAAGGACTGGCTATCGAGATCACCGAAGGCTTGTTGCTGGATTCGAACACGTTGATTAACGGAGCATTGCTCACGCTACGTAACGCCAACATTCAGGTTTCCATAGACGATTTCGGCACCGGCTATTCATCGCTGTCCTACCTGAAGAAATTTGACATCGATTATCTGAAAATCGACCAATCATTTGTTCACAATCTGAAGGCAGGCCACAATGACCTGGCTTTTTGCGAAGCGATCATCTTGATGGCGCACAAGCTCGGCATAAAAGTGATTGCCGAAGGTGTGGAAACGTCTGAACAGAGCGACCTGCTGGCCGCTGCGGGATGCGACTACGCGCAAGGGTATTTGTATTCGAGACCGATACCAGCTGAAGAGTTTGAGGGACTGTTGAAGAGGAGGTAATTTTAGAGACGCGAGCTACAGCTTTCTGGAAACACGAACGACCGCATGGTGACGCAAGCCGAGCTATAACCCGCTTCAATTTTCGTTTAAATATCGCCCAATATATTAGCAGGCTGAGCAAAATCCAGTGGCTATATGGCATTAGGGCACCTCTAAATAATTGCGATCATTTTTTCTCACACTAAATTCCAGCACGAATTTATTTGAGAGAATCCCTGCCCAACCCACCGCGAGCGCCGTCAATGAACATCAGGTGATTCATTACGTGTTCGAAAGTGATGGGCAAAAGTTGCCGCTGCAAGGACACGGCAAGAAATCAGGGCTGGTGTCGATGTATTTTTAACGCGCCATTTGTCCCTCCAAAATATTATTCACCACTTCGACACGACATTGATATTTGATTTGGTTCTCGGCAAGATGCGGGTGTGTAGATGCTTATTCTACAAGCCCGTTATTCCAGTTTGCGTTAGAAAGGAGAACAAGACGGCAAGGATGAGGTGACGAAGACAGTACATTTGAGTACGGCTAGGAGCCGAGGACGATGCCAACACAGTTATCGTTTTTAACGCGAATTGGAATTAGGGCGAAATCCCCTTCAATGTTCAATTAAGTACCACTTTCTACGGAGGCGCGCATGAGAGAATTACGAACAGCAATTCAAATTTCAGCACCCATAGACCAAGTTTGGCAGGTACTTACTGATTTTGACCATTGGGGTGACTGGAATCCGATGGTCAATCATGTCAGCGGAAACGCAGCAGTAAACTCCAAGCTGGATATCACCATGCGAGGAGCAGACTCCAAAGATGCAATGAAATACCAACCAACGATACTGGAATCCAATCCACCGAAAAGCCTTCGTTGGAGAGCAACGATGATAAGCGGCTTCTTTTTTACCAATGATCGGATCTTTGAACTGAGAGAAAAAGATGGTGGAACAGAGCTTGTAAATAGAGAAGAATTTAGCGGTTTGATGGTGCCTTTGTTTTGGGGCAAGATGAATCAGTTTGTGGTGCCAATGCTGGAAAAAATGAATAAGGCTCTGAAGGATAAAATGGAAGCTAAATCTTAGTTGTTTCAAATGGTCACTTTGCGTGCTGAGAGTGCCAGCTGAATATTCCGTGTAGCTCAATACCCATTGCGCGGCGCTAAACATCGACTTATCTATACACTGCTCGAAGCAAGTAACCCTACAAGGAAACTAAACATACCACCTGCTTGACGGTGTTTGTGAATAACATCGCCATGGTCAACATTTTCGGTTTGTGTCCTTTCATGGCTTTCCAAAAAACTTAAGACAGCGATGAGCATGGGCATCAAGATTACGTTTATGCTGATACTCGTATCGGGCACGCGTTATTTAGTAAACCAATATTATTTGTTCGAAAAGGTAATCAGATGATCGAAAAAATTATCGAAAAAATTGATGCAATTTTGCCGCAAACACAATGCAGGCAATGCACCTTTCCAGGCTGCAAGCCTTATGCTACAGCCATTGCAGAAGGTCATGCGGATATTAATCAGTGCCCCCCGGGCGGCGAAGAAGGGATACGCAAGCTGGCAGATTTGCTCGGCGTTGATTTCAAGCCCTTTGCTGCGGATGTCGTGTTGCCAGTGAAATCCGTTGCGTTTATCGATGAAAGTGCATGTATCGGTTGCACTTTATGCATTGAGGCATGTCCAGTGGATGCCATTGTTGGCGCGGCGAAGCAGATGCATACCGTGATTTCGTTTGAATGCACTGGCTGTGTATTGTGTATTGCGCCGTGTCCGGTGGATTGCATCAGCATGATTCCGATTGAGGAAAACCCAGTTGAGGAAAGCCAGGTTGAGGAAAGTAAGGTGGAACACCTCTCCCATCCCGATATAAATGCCGCAATGAAAGAAGTGCAAGTGAAAGCGAAGGCGGATATTGCACGCCGACGCTATGAGTTTCGCCTGTCGCGTATTGAACAGGAGGCACGGGAAAAAGCTGAGCGGCTGACGGCACGTGAACAGTTAATTCATAAAATGTCATTCTAAAATCGCGGATAAAAATACCTGCAGTGGCGCGTCGGGCCTAGCAATAAAACATCCCTCAGTGCGCGGTATCTGAACATAATCTTTACGCTTTAATAAAGAATGCATCTTTCCTGATGGCATTACGTTCGTCACGTTGTTAATAAATATTTGCGCGCCGTTGATCAATGCGCACCCATTATTCGCACGGCCTACTAATCAAATGCACGCCAACCCGAGGCGAAATCCTCCTCGCTTGATGTTATGATTAGCACCACAATCAATTTGTGGAATTAAGCATGTCATTGAGCAGAATCCCTGAAAAATCCTCCCCGCTTCCTGAACGTCTCGCAACCTTGTTGCGCGAATCGCGCTGGATTCTTCTGGTGGCGGTGGCAGCTTATTTGATGTTGATTTTGTCTGGCTATGACCGCAATGATCCAGCCTGGTCGACCAGCGCTAGGGCAGGCCTGACGCTTAATCCAGGCGGGGTGCTGGGAGCCTGGTTGTCGGATATTTTATTGTATCTTTTTGGTATGTCGGCGTGGTGGTGGGTGGCATTTTTGTTGCAGCGGGTGTGGTCGGGGTATCACCAGCTCGCAATAAATAGCGTGTTTGATCGTCGCGCATGGTGGTTGGCATTGCTGGGTTTTGTGGTGTTGCTGTTGGCCAGTAGCGCGTTGGAAGCGTTGCGTTTACACAGTTTAAAAGCTGCGCTGCCGCTGGTGCCAGGCGGGGTGCTAGGGCTTGTGTTGAGTGATGCGCTGGCGCGGATTTTAGGTTTTATCGGGGCGACTTTATTTTTGCTGGTATTGATGGCAGCGGGGTTTAGCATATTCAGTGGCTTGTCATGGGTGCGATTCACTGATCGTACGGGTGCTGTGGTTGAAAAATTTTATTGGTGGGCGATCAATCGTTGGCAGACTTGGCAGGATAAACGCATCGGTGCGCGCGCAGTAGGCGAGCGCATTGTGGTGGTGGAGGAAGAGAAAAAACGTGTGGAAGAGCATCAGCCCATCCATATCGAGCAGGCGTTGATGGAGGTGGAACAATCAAAACGTGTGACCGCAGAAATGCAAGCACCCCTGTTTGCCGAGTTACCCGACTCGGCCTTGCCACATCTGCATTTGCTGGATCAACCTGCGCACGAAGTGGAAACATTATCCTCTGATACCTTGTCGTTCACCTCGCGTTTAATCGAGCGCAAATTGCTGGATTTTGGTGTGCAAGTGGTGGTGGTGGCGGCCTATCCGGGGCCAGTGATCACGCGCTATGAGATTGAGCCGGCAGTGGGGGTAAAGGGCAGCCAGATTACTAATTTGGTGCGCGATTTAGCGCGCGCGCTGTCAGTGGTCAGCATCCGTTTGGTGGAGACGATTCCGGGCAAGGCGTATATGGCGCTGGAGTTGCCGAATCCCAAAAGACAAATTGTGCGATTGTCGGAAATCCTCGGCTCACAGGCTTATGCAGATATGAATTCGCCACTGACAATGGCCATGGGAAAGGATATTTCGGGTAAGCCGGTGGTGGCAGATTTAGGAAAAATGCCACATGTGTTGGTGGCAGGTACAACTGGTTCGGGTAAATCGGTGGCGATCAATGCGATGATTTTGAGCCTGCTATACAAGGCCACGCCCAAGGAAGTGCGCCTGTTGCTGATTGATCCAAAAATGCTGGAGCTGTCGGTGTATGACGATATTCCGCACCTGCTCGCACCCGTGGTGACAGACATGCGCCAGGCGGCCGCTGCGCTGAATTGGTGTGTGCAAGAAATGGACAAACGCTATCGTTTAATGGCATCACTTGGCGTGCGAAATATCGCAGGCTATAACCAGAAAATTCGTGACGGCATCAAATCTAAAAATCCGTTAACCAACCCATTTACCTTGACTCCCGATCATCCCGAAGCATTGGAAGAGCTGCCGTTCATAGTCGTTTTTGTCGATGAGCTGGCGGATTTAATGATGGTGGTAGGTAAAAAAATAGAGATCCTCATTGCGCGACTGGCACAAAAAGCGCGCGCCTCCGGTGTGCATCTGGTGCTGGCCACACAACGTCCATCGGTGGATGTAATTACCGGATTAATTAAAGCCAACGTACCCACACGCGTGGCATTTCAAGTGTCCAGCAAAATTGATTCACGCACCATACTCGATCAAATGGGCGCGGAAGCTTTGCTGGGCCAAGGCGATATGCTTTATCTGCCGCCCGGCAGCGGCTATCCGCAGCGTGTGCATGGTGCATTTGTGTCCGATCAGGAAGTGCATCGTGTCGCACAATATTTAAAATCATTAGGCGCGCCGCAGTATGTTGCAGGGGTGTTGGATACACCTGAAGAAGGTCTGGAGAATGGTGCGGGCGAAGACGCGAGTAGCGAAGATGGCGAAGCCGATGCGCTGTATGACCAAGCCGTGGAAATCGTCGTCAAATCACGGCGCGCATCCATCTCACTGGTGCAGCGCCAACTCCGCATAGGCTATAACCGCGCCGCTCGGCTGGTCGAGCAAATGGAAAAATCAGGTGTGGTCAGCGCTATGCAAAGCAACGGTAATCGCGAAGTGATTGCTCCTGCACGGGCGGAGTGAGATTGGGTTGAGCGACGCGGTGCCCATCGCTATCGTTGATTCATAGGAATCACATTGCCCCACTCATACTATGCAATTGAATCCCTCCCTGCCTCATCTGGTCGGGGAGAAAAGTTAACAACACAGCATCATTTTCAGGAACAGACTATGTATAAATATTTTGCATTATTCATTTTCATTTTTCCATTCACCGCCCACGCCAGTGCCATCGAAAAATTAAAAACCTTTATTGCTTCCACCCATTCCGCGCAGGCGGAATTTATGCAAGAGGTGCAGGATAAAAAAGGTAAGCGTATCCAGTCTGCTTCCGGCTCGATGCAGTTTGTGCGCCCCGGAAAATTCCGTTGGGAATATCGCAAGCCCTACGAACAGGTCATCGTGGGGGACGGCGTAAAATTTTGGTTGCATGATGTCGAGTTAAATCAAGTCACCGTTAAAAAAATGGATGCCGCACTGGGCAGCAGTCCCGCCGCCTTGTTGTCCGGCAGCAATGAAATCGAGCGCGGCTTTGTGCTGAAAGATACGGGCGCGCGTGATGATTTGGATTGGCTGCAAGCCTTGCCACGCACGCAGGACACGGGCTTTGAAAAAATCCTCATGGCGTTTAATGCACAATCCGAATTGGTGGCGATGGAGTTGCACGATGCTTTGGGTAATAAAACGGTGCTAAAGTTTTCAAAATTAAAACGTAACCCACAACTGTCACCGCAACTATTCAAATTTGTACCGCCCAAAGGCGCGGATGTGTTGGGCGACGAGTAGGTTACATGGACAGTGTTGTGTAGGCGCGAGGTGATGGTGCGGCAGAATTAATGCGCTGCGCGTTAAAAAATCACGCATCAAACGCAAGCTTTCGCAAATTGACCTCGCGCAACGCATGAAATCGAGCCAATCGCGCATCGCTAAAATTGAAGCGGGCGATCCTTCGGTTTCGCTGGATTTGATTGTTCGTGCGCTCATCGCAAGCGGCGCAACAACGCGCGATATTCAGGCGGCGTTTACGACAAACTAACGGATTACAGGTTAATCAACATTCCGGATCAAAAAGAACCAAAGGTGCTGGAGTCAAATTACTTCGCCCCTGTGCCATATCGCAGAAAAACTATTACGATGCTGACCCCAATGGCACCTCTTTAGTTGCTGTTCTGGCAGTGTGTGCTAACGTACCGATAAGCCATACTTTGAAGATCTAATGTAATGCGGCTGAATCCGCGATGGATTGAACATACTTTAATTACTGTATATAAATA
Source organism: Nitrosomonadales bacterium (assembly GCA_947475825.1). Lineage (GTDB taxonomy): Bacteria > Pseudomonadota > Gammaproteobacteria > Burkholderiales > Gallionellaceae > Nitrotoga. The sequence continues at coordinate 11,808 of CANJMS010000011.1, read as the reverse complement.
GCTTCCACCTGCGCATTTTGCGTACATTCCAAAAGGAAAAATATGAAAATATTCGGCAATTATCGAAAATCAAAACCGATAGCCTTGTTGATAGCATCCTTATTGGCGGCACTTGTAACAGGATGTGGCGGCGGTGGCGGAGGGTCTGGAACCGTACCTGCAACCAGCACTACCACTTACACCGTAAGCGGCTCAGTGAGCGGAATTTCGGTCTCCGGACTTAAATTAACCAACAATGCCGCAAATGAAATAACCGTCAACGCTGCCGGTGCATTCGCTTTCACAACTCACCTTGCCACGGGCAAGACGTACAATGTACAGGTAAGCCAGAATCCCACAGCTCCCGTGCAAACATGCACGGTATCGAATAACGCGGGAACGATAGCTGGCGCCAACATCACCGATGTCAATGTGGTGTGTTCCGTGCTCACCCTGACCATACAAGGTATAAGCAACACTGCCCCCGGTCAGACACCAATAGTCACCTTTCATGTCAGCAGCAACGGCGTTCCCGTAAACATTCTGACTACCCCATTTGCATCGCTTATAGCGACGATCGCAGGACCAACGACTGATTATGCAACTTACTTGCAAGCCAAGATTCAGGGAAGTGGTGTAGTGGGGACTCTCATAGCCGTTGATGCGCCTGCCGGTGTTTTCAATTACACATTCCCTGTAACCGGGGCCATACCGCTGACTGCCACAGGCAGCTACGCCATCGGACTGGAGGGCTATGTCCTGGATGCCGCCGCTTATCCCGGAATACGTTTCAGCATTGTGTCTCCCATACTGCCCTTTGTTGTGACAGGCGTCTCATCGGCGGCACCGCGACGAGTCGTGGTGGATGACGCTAAGTGCAATGCCTGTCACGCGACAATCACGGCACACAACGGAGTCAATCGCGGCGTTCAGTATTGCGCGTTTTGCCACAACCCGAACAAATCCAACGATACCCAAGTGGCCCGCTTTGAGAATGCGATCATCGTCGCACAGTCGATGGACATGAAAGTGCTGATACACAAGATCCATCGCGGTACGGCACTGACTCAGCCTTACATCGTCGGCGGGACACCCGCGCCTACGTTAACCAATCCTTCAGGAACGCCTATCGATTTTGGCAGCATGACCGGCTTTCCAGCCGGTTCCAATGTGGGTGCCTGCATAACCTGTCATCTGCCCGGCACCTACGATATACCGCTTGCGCAAGGACTGCTTGCTTCGACGGCAACGAAGTTCACCTGTATCGAGGATCCGCTTCTTGATACTGATTTATATTGCAACACTGGTTCTTTCAACGGAACTACGATCCAGACGCAGCCGATAACGGCAGCATGTACCTCGTGTCACGATGCAAGCTATACGGCTGCACATGCCGCAACCATGACCACGACCACACTTGTCGAAAGTTGCCCTACCTGCCACGCTGTAGGGGCCACGAACGGGATTGAGGTTTACCATACGCTCACCCCGTAGCACCTTCAGTTCAAGCCGGAAATAAAAAAGCCCCTGCTTGCAGGCCGAGGTAAACGAGGTGGTGCCAGAATACTGGTTGCAACAACAAGGGTAACCGATGGTTCTTCGGGTTCGAGAAAAATGAGCGCGCCAACATCGCGGACGATGAACTGGAGGCGTTGCGGGACATCGCTAAACAGTTGCTGGTCAGAACAGGTCAGCAGCTTGAATAAACAGGATAACAAAAATGTCTGATTTATTTCCCTCTACGACACCCTCCGCGCCGCTCGCTGAACGCCTGCGTCCCAAACATATAGACGAAGTAATCGGCCAATCGCATTTGCTCGGTGCGGGTAGGCCGTTGCGCCTAGCTTTTCAATCTGGCAAGTTACATTCAATGATTTTATGGGGGCCGCCCGGGGTGGGTAAAACTACGCTGGCGCGCTTGATGGCCTCGGCTTTTGACGCAGAGTTCGTGCCGTTGTCGGCGGTGTTGTCCGGCGTGAAAGATATTCGCGAAGCCATCGCACAGGCGCAGCAAGAGTTGCAGCAGCGTGGTCGGCACACGATTTTATTTGTAGATGAGGTGCATCGTTTCAACAAATCACAACAGGATGCGTTCCTGCCTTTTGTCGAGCAAGGTCTGGTGACTTTCATCGGCGCAACGACTGAGAATCCTTCGTTTGAAGTGAACAACGCACTGCTGTCGCGTGCCACCGTGTATGTGCTGAAAGCGTTGTCTGAAGCCGAGCTTGGCACTTTGTTCGATCACGCGCAACAGTCTGAGCTGGCGGGATTAGCATTTGACAAGGATGCACGTGAGCGCATTATTGGATATGCCGATGGAGATGCGCGGCGTTTGTTAAATGTGCTGGAACAATTGCAGACTGCATCTAAAACCGCTGGTATCAATAAAATAGGCAGCGCGTTTTTAGATAACACTTTGGCGCAAAGCCTGCGTCGTTTCGACAAGGGCGGCGAGGCGTTCTACGATCAAATTTCCGCACTGCATAAATCAGTGCGCGGCTCTCATCCCGACGCGGCCTTGTATTGGTTGGTGCGTATGCTGGATGGCGGGGCAGACCCGCGTTATCTGGCGCGGCGTATTGTGCGTATGGCGTGGGAAGATATTGGTTTGGCCGATCCGCGCGCAATTCAATTAACGATGGATGCCGCGCAAACTTATGAGCGGCTGGGTTCGCCGGAGGGCGAGTTGGCGCTGGCACAAGCGGTGCTGTATATGGCGGCGGCGGCGAAGTCGAACGCGGGTTATGTCGCGTATAATGCCGCGCGCGCGTTCGTGGCAAAAGATGGATCGCGCGAAGTGCCGCTGCACTTGCGTAACGCGCCGACCAAGTTGATGAAGCAACTCGATTACGGTAAAGATTATCGCTACGCGCACGATGAGGCGGGCGGCTATGCCGCTGGTGAAAATTATTTCCCTGACAATATGCCGGAAGTAAATTTTTATCAACCGACCGAGCGCGGGCTGGAAGCGAAAATTGCAGAGAAATTAATGTATTTACGAGAGTTGGATGCTGCGGCGAAAAAGAAAAAATAATGGCAGCCCGGACTTTGCAGGACATGGTGGGCAAAGCCCGCACTACATTGAAGCGGAGATGAGATGTTAGATATTCAGACATTACGAAATGACTTAGCCGCAATAGCAGAACGCTTAGCGACACGCGGTTATGTGCTGGACACTGAAAAGTTTGAGCAACTGGAAACTGCTCGCAAAACCATCCAGACGCGCACGCAGGAATTACAAGCCAAGCGCAATAGTTCGTCCAAGCTGATCGGACAGGCGAAGGCCAAGGGTGAAGATACCTCGGTGATAATGGCTGAGGTGGCGAGCTTGGGCGATGAGTTGAAGCAGCTTGAAACGCAATTGCCACTGGTGTTGCAAAACATGGATGCATTTCTTTCTGTGATTCCTAACGTGCCGCACGCGACGGTGCCTGTTGGGAAATCAGAACAAGATAATCAGGAGGTGCGTCGTGTTGGCACACTACCAAAATTTGATTTTGAAATAAAAGATCATGTCAGCATAGGCGAGGCGATCGGGTTGGATTTTGAAACTGCTGCAAAAATAAGTGGTGCGCGTTTTTCATTATTAAAAGGTTTATTGGCTAGGCTGCATCGCGCCTTGGCGCAGTTCATGCTGGATACGCATACGGAGCAACACGGTTACATAGAAACTTCTGTGCCTTATATGGTCAATGCAGAGTCGATGCGCGGCACGGGGCAGTTACCGAAGTTTGAGGCGGATTTATTTAGTGTCCCCCGGCAAATGGGTGAGGCGGGCGAACAGCAATTTTATTTAATCCCCACTGCTGAAGTACCCGTGACCAACATGGTGCGGGATACCATCACGCCGTTGGAAAATTTGCCCTTAAAATACGTTGCTCACACGCCGTGTTTTCGTTCTGAGGCTGGCTCGTATGGTCGAGATACGCGCGGCATGATCCGCCAGCATCAGTTTGATAAAGTCGAGCTGGTGCAAATGGTGCAGCCAGAAAAATCTTATGAAGCGTTGGAAAATTTACTCAAGCACGCAGAAATTATTTTACAAAAATTAAACCTGCCCTATCGCGTGGTGAAACTTTGCACGGGCGATATGGGTTTCTCTGCCGCGCTCACTTACGATATCGAAGTGTGGTTGCCTGCGCAAAATACCTATCGCGAAATTTCATCCTGCTCAAACTTTGAAGCGTTCCAAGCGCGCCGTATGCAAGCGCGTTTTCGCAATGCACAAGGAAAAACAGAATTGCTGCATACCTTGAATGGCTCAGGATTAGCGGTCGGGCGCACCTTGGTCGCGGTACTGGAAAATTATCAACAAGCCGACGGCAGCGTGGTGATTCCTGAAGTACTGCGCCCTTACATGGGCGGGTTGGAGATTATCAAGGCTGCGTGACTTTGCTGATAGCCGATTTTGCTGATAGCTGCCGAATTTTTTGTCATGCTGATAGAATGCGCGTGCTTGCAACCAGCATGTAATATTTTTACCGCAGGAGAGGTGGCAGAGTGGTCGAATGTACCTGACTCGAAATCAGGCGTAGGCGCGAGCTTACCGTGGGTTCGAATCCCACCCTCTCCGCCAGAACACGTTATTAACTAGTCTCAAGCAATCTCTTAAACCCGCACTGCGTATAGCTTTAGCGGGTTTTTTCTTGCTCAAGCGGTATCAGGTGGTATCAGAGAAGCTTGCACTATTTGGGGGTAGGTTTGATAATGTTACCCCCGGCAAGAAAATTGCTACCCCCAGATGGCAAGATCATGAGCAAACTAACCGAAGTGGCAATTAAGAAGGCCAAGCCAGAGGCCAAAGCGTACAAGATGGCGGACGGCGGCGGCATGTTTCTGCTGGTGCAACCAACAGGCTCTAAGTGGTGGCGGCTCAAGTACCGCATTCTGGGGGTAGAAAAGTTGCTTTCGCTGGGGGTATATCCAGACATTACCCTATCCGAAGCACGGGATCGGCGCGAACAGGCGCGCAGGCTACTAGCGAACGGGGCAGACCCAAGCGCGGTAAAGCAGGAAGCGAAGCAGGCAGCTCAGAAAGCTTTGCAGTTAGCCAGTGAAAACAGCTTTGCCACACTTGCAACCGAATTCCACAAGGTCAAGTCTCCCATGTGGACACCCGGACACTCAAAGCAGTGGCTAATGAACATGGAAAAGTACGCCTTGCCCATCATAGGCAATCGCTCGATTGCTGATATTGAGCCAATGGAACTGGTGGGCATCATGCGGACGGTGGAAACTAACGGCACATTCGAGACACGGGATAGATTGCTTCAATCAATCGGTGCGGTGTTCAAGTATGCAATCGCTACAGGCCGCGCTAAATACAATCCGGCTGAAATTCGCATGGCACTGACTGAGCGCCCAAAAGCTGAACACTTCCCTTGCATAGACACGAACGAGATACCCGCATTCCTGCGCGCAGTTACCGATTATCAGACCATGGCGAAGGTATCGCCCATTGCCATAACTGCCATGCGCCTGCTGATGTTGACCGCGACACGCACCAGCGAAGTGCGCTTTTCAAAGTGGGCTGACTTCGACCTAGATGCAGGATGCTGGGTTATTCCAGAAGAGCAGACCGGGCGCAAGGGCAAGCATGGCAAACGCAAGCCCCATGCTGTGCCGCTATGCTCCCAAGCCGTCGCAATCCTACGCGTCCTGTATCCAGTCACAGGGATGGGTGAGTATGTATTTCCAAACCGCAACAGTGCCGGACGGGTTATCAGTGAAAACACCGTATTGAAGATCATCGAGATTATCGGCTACAAAGGCCGGATGACAGGCCACGGCTTCAGGAGCTTGGCGCGCACCGTGCTGGGCGATATGGGGCACAGGTGGGAAGTGTTAGAAGCGATGCTATCCCATGCGCTGACAAACGAGACGGCAGCAGCATACATCCGCACCACCTACTTTGATGAGCGGCGCGGGATCATGCAACAGTGGGCAGACTATCTGGACAAGGTAGAAAAGGGCGCGGACGTGATACCACTGCGCGCATAATTCGAGTTATCCACGCCTAGCCCGACGGGGCGAAAACGGACACCCTTAACCGCTGGCGTGGGTTCTATTTTAGGGATGTGAAAGGGGTCGTGATGAGTGGCAACGAAAAAGAAATTGAGGACTATAAAAAAATCTTAGCTTCTGAACGAGCAGGAGTAGAAAAGTTTGGAGAACGAGACAAACTTTCCGAAGAAAATAGGCAACTAAATATAGAGCGAATACGTGCAGAGAAATTTAGAGAATGGGACTGGACTGAATTAAAATTTTACTTGAGATACGACTATTGGAAGGCTGTAGATGGTTTGGCAGTTTTAGCAGGTTGTCGTTATCCCTATGGCGGCGACACAATGCTTGACTACGATGAACCACTACATAGAGCTTGCCCAAGCCATGGCGAGTTATGCGCTAATCGTTATGCTCAACTATGCGGCGTATGGGAACGATCAAAACTATCCGACAACGAAGAACGATATGCAGAATGCTCCGCCCCTTTTGATCGTGAGTATTCGCCCGTATATTTTATTGAATGGGCATTATCTAAAAACCTAAGGATTGACTGGCTAGATTGGGCAATTGAGCGCGGCCTATACATACCCAAACAGGAAGCAGCGCAACCAGCACAAACCACCAGTGCCCCAGCTTACTCTACCCATTGGCTGACTATCCAAAATGCAGCAATCGCACAGTTTTTTAATCCACGGCGGAATCCTGATGCAAAGAAGGAAGAGGTCATCGAGTGGATAAATACTCAAGCGGTTGGTGCCGGGTTGGGCGAATCAAACAACATCGCATCAACAATTTTTACGATTATCAAGCCCGAAAACCACGACCCGAAAAAGAAAAGGGTTGAACCCCAGAAAACCCAATAACCATAAGGGTTTGATGCCTGGGGTTGAACCCATGTAACCCCTACCCCTTCAACCGTTTCAACCCCGTTCGGCGTAAAAATGGGGCATAAAATTCGTGTCGCTTCTCATTCAATCTTGAAAGGGTACGACATGAATCAAACAGCACACCAACTAACAGACTTCCTGTTACGTCGCAAAGAAGTCGAGCTCATCGCCGGAATATCCCGCGCATCCATCTACCGCTTAATCAAAGCAGGTAAATTCCCACACCCGGTATCGCTGGGGACGGGAAGCGTCAGGTGGAAACAATCGGACATCATCGCATGGCAATCAAGCCTTACCAAAACAGCGTAAGGGGCGGCCATGCAAACCACAAAAGAAAACGGGGCAGTTGCCAGCCAGCAACACACCCCAAGGAATACAAACCACGGAAAGAATTTTAGCACTTCATTGGGGCAAGTGGAACACACCCTGAGCTTCATTGACGCGACCGACCGCGACACTTGGATCAAGTGCGGCATGGCAATTAAATCAGAGTTTGGCGATGCAGGCTTTGACGCATGGGACAGGTGGAGTGCGACTGCTGACAACTACAGTGCGCGAGCGGCGGCGGCTTCGTGGCGCGGCTTCGATGACGGCGGCGGAATAACCATCGCCACACTGTTCAAGCTGGCAATGGATAACGGCTATCGTCACAGCACCACCGACAAGCCGACACCACCGGCACCGGAAGAGATTGCCCAACGTGAAGCCAAGCGCAAAGCCGAAGCTGACTTGCTGGCATTACGGCGCAAGGGAGCGGCTGACAAGGCCGCTTCAATATGGAATGCACCAGCAAGCGCATTGGAAGCTACGCAACTGGCTATCGCTGACCACGGCTATCTGATGCACAAACGCATTCAACCCCATGGCGCGAAGATATACCACGGGAGCATGACCATCGCCGGCATGGCCTGCAATAACGCGCTGATGATACCGATAAAGCTAAACGGCAAAATTTCAAGCCTGCAATTCATAAACCGCGATGGTGAAAAACGCTTTTTGCCTGACGGTGAAAAAGGCGGCTATTTGATCGGCAAGATCGTGGACGGCAAACCTATCTGCATCGCTGAAGGTTTTGCCACTGCTGCGAGTATCCACGAAGCCACCGGCCATGCTGTTGTGGTTGCCTTTGACGCTGGCAACCTTCGCAAAATGGCACAAGCACTGCGCGCAAAGCAACCGGATGCCGTGATCGTGCTGTGTGCCGATGATGACGAAGCCGGAAAGCGCGGCGCAACTGAGGCTGCGCGAGCGGTGGGCGGCTTTGTTGCCATGCCGGTATTCAGCGAAGGGGCGAACCATGAATAAGCTAACCGACTTCAACGATATGGCAAAACTATCCGGCTTGGAAGCCGTGAAACTGGCGATTGATGCGGTAAAGCCGGTAGAGCAAAAAAACGACCCCGCAGGATTCGATTCTAGCCCTGCGGATAACGGCGGCAATACCAACGCACCAGCATGGCCTGTGCCGCAACCGTTGACGGCAAAGATCGAAGCAGAACCCTATCCTATTGATGCACTGCCAGACACCATCCGTGCGACGGTGGAAGAGGTGCGAGCATTTGTTCAAGCACCCGTTGCGATGGTGGCGACATCGGCAATCGCTGCCTTGTCGCTGTCGATACAAGCCCACTTCGATGTGCAACGAGCAGAAATGCTCCACTCCCCTGTTGGACTTTTTACGGCAATCATCGCGGACAGCGGCGAGCGAAAATCAACGTGTGATGGATTCTTTACGCAAGCACTACGCGACTATGAAACCGCGCAGGCGGAAACGGCCAAGCCTTTCATAAAAGACTACAACGCAGACCTCGCAATCTGGGAGGCCAAGCGCAACGGCGTTAAAGACAAAATCCGGCAACTCGCAAAAGAGAAAAAACCGACCAACGGGTTAGAGAGTGACCTGCGCGACCTCGAACACAGCAAGCCGGAAGAGCCGCGTGTGCCGCGCATCCTGTATGGTGACATCACACCGGAAGAGCTGGCGTTTAAGCTGGCGATGAAGTGGCCGAGCGGCGGCGTGATATCGGCGGAAGCGGGCATCGTGTTTGGATCGCACGGTATGAGTGGCGACAGCGTGATGCGCAACTTGGCACGTTTGAATACGCTATGGGATGGAGGCGACTTGGCAATTGATCGGCGCACTTCCGAATCATTTGTTGTGCGCGGCGCACGTCTTACCGTCGCTTTACAGGTGCAGGCAGCTACCCTTCTTGCCTTCTTTGAAAAGTCTGGGGCATTGGCACGCGGTACAGGCTTCCTCGCCCGTTTCCTGATCGCGTGGCCTGAATCAACGCAGGGCAACCGCCCGTTCACCGAAGCACCCGAACATTGGCCAAGCCTTGCCGTGTTCAATCGCCGCGTCACTGAATTACTGAATCAGGATGTGCCGATTGATGACAATGGATCGCTCACACCTTTAATGCTGACACTGACACCGGATGCCAAAAAGTTGTGGGTTGAATTTCACGATGCAATCGAATCAGAGCTTGCTGGTGGCGGCGAGCTGTATGACGTGCGCGATGTTGCCGCAAAATCGGCAGATAACGCCACACGTCTGGCGGCACTGCTCCATGTGTTCGAGGGCGGACAAGGCGCAGTGAGCGCGGACGCATTCGATAGAGCAAGTCGCATTGCAATATGGCACTTGAGCGAATCGCGCAGATTCTTTGGTGAGCTTGCCTTGCCTGCTGAAATGGCGGACGCGGCACGGCTGGATAAGTGGTTGCTTGAACATTGCAGGCGGGAGCACACCCACTGTGTCGCAAGACGGTATGCACAGCGTCATGGAACTATCAGGGACGGGGCGCGGCTTGATGTTGCTATCACTGAACTTGTTTCACTGGATCGCATCCAGCTACACAAGGACGGGAAGCAGTTGTCTATCTGGCTGAACCCGGCCTTGATGGTGATCGGGGGTGAGCCATGAAGCTATCCGAACTCATACGCAAAAAGGAAGTTGCGACTGCGACAGTTGCGACACATGCGACAGTTTCCCCTATTCACCCCCCAAGTGTCGCAACTGTCGCAAGTGTCAACGTCGCAACAGAGACAGACGGCAAGCCGGTAACGCTACTCGACAGGCAACGGGAAGCACGAAGGCAAAAAGTTATTGCGATGTTAGACACTGCGCCCGAACTACCACGGGCAATCCATGTTGATGATTCCAGCGACCCGCACAATATTATCCTATGCGTGGCAGTACGCCACCCGACAAGGGCAACGTGCGAAATGCTGATCCCCAAAGCGAAGTATGACCCTTTTGCATTACTAGAATTACTCATGCAGCATGAAACGCAAAATGCCCACTAACACGGCAGACAATTCGCCTGCGACCATTGACGGGGCGAGCTTGCACGTTCTACCTACCCCCCCGACGATCCACCTCAAAACCGCCGATGACGTGCGCCTTGAAATTGCAAAAGTTTACCGGGAAATGCGGCAAGGCAAGATCGACATGGCGGACGGCACAAAATTGGTTTTTGTGTTGGGGCAGCTCAATAGAGCTATTGAAACTGGCGTGCTGGAAAATCGCATTGAATTATTGGCGCGCACCATTGAAAACAGGAAAGTTAAATAATGAAAAATGATCACATAACCAAACTTTATACCGCGCTGACCGACAAGGAACGCGCTACGCTGGCCTTCACTTACCGGACACAGCACAACGCGATTGAACAAGGCCGTATCGAGGCCGCGATGCCGATGCAGAATTTTGTCGGACTGCCGCTTGAATATCGGAGCTGGGCTTACAACCTTCAAAATCTTTCTCTGCTTTACGCTATCGAGTATTGGAGGCAAGTTTCACTGGCGCAAGCCATGATGGGCGGCGTAACTGCAACTCTTCACCAGACCGATGACCCATCGGAATGGAAACCCATGATTAGCCACTTTGAAGCGGCGGAAGCCCGGTTATTGAGCCTTGAGCTGGCATTCGATGCTGTATGTATGGAACATGGCCTTGACTCGGACACGATGCGCGGCATGGCAGGAAATCAGTTTTACCAAGTCGTACACCATGACCTGACCCCGGATGCTGATTTTATGGCCGGGGTGCGTGCGTCTTTTTCCGAACTGATGGAGGTGTAGATAAAGCGGCCACAGCCCCTTTATTAGCTCCTCTTCGGCCTGAAGCAGACTCTGGCAGATTATCTAATTACGTTTGCTACGAGTGTCTGCTTCTTTAAACCGAGATTTTCCAATAGAGCACAATTCCCAATGGAAGCCATTAGAGAATTACATTGATTCTATTGAAGTTTGGGTTAATTTTGAGTAGCGTATAGCCATCGCGATTTGAGTGCAGAGGAAATCATGGGTTTTGAGTTGCGTTTTACCGACAAAGAGATCACTGCTTGGGGTGGCATGGCCATCATGAAACGCATGCTCGACCACTTGGGATTTGATGCGGCACTTACCGCTGCAAGCCTGCCTCAACCAAAGAGTAATCGCGGCTATCGACCAGAACAACTCATCACCCAATTCATGCTTTCGGTATGGTGTGGCGCCAATCGCTTTGAGCACGGCGAAGTCACCCGGCACGATCCAGTCTTGAAACGATTATTCGGTTTCAAACGCATGGCCAACTTCAAAGCCATCATGCGGCTATTCAATAAATTTACCCAAGCCACCAATGAGTCAGTAATGGACTCCCTGTACCGCTGGATGTTTGGCCAACTGTCCATCAACGGCATCACGCTCGATCTGGATTCCACTGTGATGACGCGCTATGGCACACAACAAGGAGCAGCACGGGGCTATAACCCGGCCGTGTCAGCCATCACCCCTTGATGGCTTTTGTCGCTGACACACGCATGATCGCCAACTGCTGGTTACGCCCTGGCAACACCAGTTCGGCCAATAATGTACAAGCCTTCCTCTCGAACACTCTCCATCGTTTGGGTGACAAGCGTGTCTGCCTATTGCGCGCCGACAGTGGCTT
>CANJMS010000010.1 GCA_947475825.1 Nitrosomonadales bacterium | reverse complement strand
TATTCCACTGCGTTGCGTAGTATTCATATCGGGCGTTGATGTAGTTTTCAGAACCTCCATCTTGCCAGCAATGGCCGCCCTTCTCTACCTCTTTTCGCTCCAAATTCGGCAGTTAATTCAACTCAGGTGGGGAGTTTTGCAAGAGGCTCCTATGGCTTATGTGAAGATGTCTTCACGTTATCTGTCCAGCATCACACCCAAAGGGGCAGAGGAGGAGTTACGTGGCATTTTGAAAGAACTCGGCACCCTCACTGCTTCAGCACACGTTAGCCGCATTGATCTTTGTGCTGATTTTGTCTCTTATGAAAACATGGAATCTTGGAATCGTGAGGCATGGGTAACACGCGGTAAAAATATTGCTGCCTATGCTATCGATGAGAAATTCACTGTTTGGTCTATCGGTCTAGGAGGCAACATTGCTTGCCGTTTGTATAACAAGCTACTGGAAATCATTGCCAGTGGACGCGTTGATCTTATTCCACTATGGGAAGCATCGGGGCGTAAACCTGAAGAACCAGTTTGGCGCGTTGAGTTTCAGTTTATGCGTGAAGTACTGGCACAGCATGGCATTGTTGATCTTGCCAGTGTGCTGGCTAACCTGAACGGATTATGGAGTTATGCCTCTACAGAATGGCTGCGTCTAACTATCCCCAACCCAGACGACCAGACACGCTCACGCTGGCCCATTCATCCTCTGTGGGGGCATCTCTCCTCTGTTGATTGGGAAACCGATGGAGGCCCTCTTTCAAGGTCATTCAAGGCCACACGATTGCCGGAAGACAAACGGATATTTTCACTGGGCGCGAGTTCGATTGCTTCCTACATGGCAAAGCATGGCATCACGGACTATGGCGAAGGTCTGGATCGTTTTCAGTTTGACCTTTACGGGCATCTGCAAACCTGCGGTCAGTTCATGGGTTTATCTGCGGAGAATTTTCTCCTTGAAAAAGTCCGGCTCCGTGCAAAGGAATTCAACACTATCCTAAATCGTTTAAATGAAGAATGGAAACAACTTGAGAAGGATAAAGTTGCTGATGCTTATCGAAAGGCATCGAGCGGTTATCAGCGCACCAAGGATGACGATGATGGAAACGCTTAATCTTGAACAGGCCGCCCGATTCTTGCACTTGCACCCCGTCACCTTGCAACGTAAAGCAAAGCACGGAGAGATTCCTGCTGCAAAACTTGGTAGACGCTGGATATTCCTTGAAATTGACTTGGTGGCTTGCCTACGCGCACAATACCCATCGCGGGTGATGCAGGGCGCACATGAGGAAGTAAAATTATGTCGCTCTACAAACGCAAAGATTCTTCCGTCTGGTGGGTCAAATTGCACCACAGCGGAAAAATCGTACAGAGAAGCACTGGGACTACCGAAAAAGTAAAAGCCCAGGAATACCACGACAGGTTGAAAGCTTCGTTGTGGGAACAGGAGCGGCTCGGCGTAAAGCCAAGCTTTTCTTGGCAACAAGCTGTTGTAAGGTGGTTGCAAGAAACAACGCACAAGGCTTCACGGAAAGACGACCTCGATCATCTTCGCCAATTAGATAAATATTTGAACGGCTTGGACTTGGTGGATATTTCACGCGACAAGGTCGAGACTATCGTTTCTGCTCGTTTGAAGGATGGCGTTTCTAACGGACGGGCTAACAGAATGCTGTCCGTTCTGCGAACTAACTATCCTTCGAAAAGCTGCTTTCGATTGGGAATGGATAGATCGCTGTCCAAAAGTGAAGATACTGCCAGAACCGAAAAGGCGGGTGCGTTGGTTGACACATGCCGAAGCTGAACGTCTCATTGTGGAATTGCCAGATCATTTGGCAGCGATGGTGCGATTCAGCTTGGAAACAGGTTTGCGGCAGGCTAATGTAACAGGGTTGCAATGGTCGCAAGTGGATTTGGTTCGTCGCTGTGCGTGGATTCATCCAGATCAGGCAAAAGCTCGTAAGGCGATTGCTGTTCCTTTAACCAATACTGCTGTATTAGTTCTAGGGGGGTTGATTGGGAAACATCAAACCCACGTATTCAGCTATCGAGACAAGCCAGTTATGCAACCCAATAATGGCGCATGGATTAAGGCGTTAATACGCTCTGGAATTGTCGATTTTAGATGGCATGACCTGCGCCATACATGGGCAAGCTGGCACGTCCAAGCGGGAACACCGCTTCATGTGTTGCAAGAGTTGGGCGGATGGGAGTCGGCGGAAATGGTGCGGCGGTATGCTCACCTTTCCAGCGAACACCTTGCTGGGTACGTTGAGAAGTTTTCTGGGCTGCACTTGTGAATAGCTACGTTTTGGCTACAGATTCACAAATAAAAAAGAGCTAGATTCAATCTAACTCTTTGTATATTTGGGGTGATCGATGGGGCTCGAACCCACGACAACCGGAATCACAATCCGGGGCTCTACCAGCTGAGCTACGACCACCATTGAACGGTTTGACTGACAGACACTACTACTTGGTGTGCCCGACAGGAATCGAACCTGTAACCCCCAGCTTAGAAGGCTGGTGCTCTATCCGATTGAGCTACGGGCACATATTCTGACGGTAATAATTTTCTTGAACTTTGACTGTAAGTTTGGAACTTGTATATCTACAAACTTGAGATTTTTAAACTAAAAAACCTGGTCGGGGTGGAGAGATTTGAACTCCCGACATCCTGCTCCCAAAGCAGGCGCGCTACCAGGCTACGCTACACCCCGAGAGCGCGGCACTATACAGTGCCACACATAAAAAATCAATTCTGCTTGTGCTGTTGTTTTACAATTTTAGGCAGGGCGAGTCTCAAGTAATAAATCATCGACCACAGTGTCAGCAGGGCTGCCACGTAAATAAGAAATGTGCCAATTCCATGTGTGGGCAAACCCAGCACTGGCTCGTTATACAGCAACAGAAAAATTGAGAGCATCTGGAATGCTGTTTTAATTTTACCCAGCATAGACACGGCGATGCTCTGACTGCCGCCCAGTTGCGCCATCCATTCGCGCAAAGCCGAAATGGCAATTTCACGACCAATAATGATAAAGGCGATAATCATATTCACCAACTCCAGATTAACCAAAACGATCAGCGCAGCAGCAACCATCAGCTTATCAGCAACCGGGTCGAGAAATGCGCCAAAAGCTGAGGTTTGATTGAGCGCGCGCGCCAGATAACCATCGAGCCAATCAGTGATCGCAGCAAGGGCGAAGATGGTCGTGCTGGCAACATGCTTGAAGTGCAAAGACAAAATTTCATCAGGCAAGTAAAACACACCTATAAAAATGGGTATGAGTAAGATGCGGAACCAGGTTATGAGGTTCGGGATATTAAGCGACATATTTCAATGCAATTGTTGATAGATTTTTTCTGCTAGTGCCAGGCTTATGCCTTCTACTTGCGCCAGTTCGCTTACGCTTGCCTGACGAACACCTTGCAGCCCCCCGAAACGCGCCAGCAAATTGCGCCTTCGCCGCTCTCCCACCCCGCTGATTTCCTCCAACATGGAAGCTGTGCGCGTCTTGCCGCGCTTGGCTCTGTGACCACTGAGGGCAAATCGGTGCGCTTCATCACGCACTTGCTGGATTAAATGTAGTGCAGGATTGTCAGGTGACAATTGTAACGGCTTTTCGTGTTGCGGCAGAAACAATTGCTCCATACCAGCTTTACGCGTTACGCCCTTGGCCACGCCCACTATTGGAATATCCGTTAGGCCAAGTTGCTGCATGACATCTCGGGCAATGGCTAACTGTCCTGCGCCACCATCGATTAAAATTAAATCTGGGTGCTTGCCAGTCTCAACTTTTAATTCCCTATTTTGTAATTTATCGGCTTTTGGTTTCTGGGTTTTAAATTTTTCGTCCAGCAATTTTTGATAGCGTCGCAACAGCGCTTGCCGCATCGCGGCATAATCATCCCCACCTGTTATTCCAGTAATGTTATAGCGTCGATATTCTGAGTTTCGCATAGTCAAATTTTCGTACACCACACACGAAGCGATGGTTGCTTCACCCATGGTGTGGCTGATGTCGAAGCATTCTATCCGCGACAACTCTGGCAACCCGAGCAGATCGCGCAAATTTTCCAGTCTGGCTAACTGCCCTGTTTGTTGCCCAACACGCTGCTGCAAGGCTAACATAGCGTTTTTCAATGCCATCTCCAGCCATTGTTTACGCTCACCAGATATGGGTTGCTTGATTGAAACAACGTGTCCAGCCTGTGCGCTGAGCAATGCTTCCAGTGCAGGGGAGGCAATTTTTTCACTGATTAGTATGAGCGGCGGCACGCTACTATTCAAATAATGCTGCGTCAAAAAGGCTTCTAAAACTTCGCTGATCAGTTGAGTTTCAGCGACCGGATGATCATCGTTCTGCATATCAACATTGATGTTTTTGATATTTCGGCTAACTATGTTTTGACCAGCCATATTCTGGCCTGCAACATTCTGCGGGAAAAAACTTTTATCGCCCAAGTGTCGTCCGCCTCTTACCATCGCCAAGTTTACACATAGCGTGCCCTGTAATTCTGCCACGGCAATAATATCTGCGTCGGTGGCGCGGCCACTTTCCATAAATTGCTTTTGCTGCACAGTGTGTAAGGCCTGCAATTGATCGCGTATCGCTGCCGCCAGCTCGTAGCGCTGTTGTTCGGCGGCTTCATCCATTGCTGCTCTCAGGCCAGCTTCCACTTCACTCTGCTTACCTTGCAACAGCATACTAGCGTTGTGTGTATCAATTGAATATTGCGCCGCAGTAATCAGCCCGACGCAGGGCGCGGTGCAGCGATGAATTTGATGCAGCAAACAAGGGCGTGTGCGATTGGCAAACATGCCGTCCTCGCACGTGCGAATGCGAAAAATCTTTTGCAGCAACTGTATGCTTTCCTTGGCAGCGTGCGAATTAGGGTAAGGGCCAAAGTATTGATTGTGTTTGTCCGTTGCCCCGCGATAGTAGGCAAGACGGGGGAATTGATGCCCTGTCAAAAGAATATAAGGATAAGATTTATCGTCACGAAATAAAATGTTGTAACGCGGTTTGAGTGATTTTATTAAATTATTTTCCAGCAATAAAGCCTCGGCCTCGGTGTCTGTGACAGTAATTTCAATGTTTGCAATATGCGAAACCATCAAGCGTATGCGCGGTGAAATATTGATTTTTTGGAAATACGAAGCCACGCGCTTTTTTAACTGCCCGGCCTTGCCCACATACAAAACCTGTCCGCGTTTATCCAGCATGCGATATACGCCAGGCAGTAAGGGCAGACTGGCTACCAATGCTTTAGGGTCAAACATGGGTGGCGTATCGGGTTGTTGAGCGGGCGGCGTAGTCATGGGCTTTATTTATCCACGCGATTCACATCATTCAAATATGTGCAAATGTCACGGAAAACGGCATGGAACATCGCCTCATTCAAACGTTTAGTTTGCGTGTTGTAACGACTGCAATGGTAGCTGTCATATAAACGCAATTCATTGGGTAAGATATGGTGCGCGCCATGAGAAAATTTAAAATTCTTGTCACTTAATCCCTTGTCACTCAATTCTTGGTCACGTAATCTAGGGGTACGCAAATCCAGCGCACGCAAAACAGCCGTATGTGCCACAGTCCCCAGTGCCAGCACTGCCGCGCCATGAGGTAATTCGCGCAACTCATCTTTCAGATAGACGTTACACTGCTTTACTTCAGATGGTTCAGGTTTATTCTGTGGTGGCAAGCATCGCACAGCATTGGTAATGCGACAATTACGCAAAGTTAACTGTGGGTTTGGGTTGTTCTCCACATCCAACGGTTCCGAGCTGCTGGAAAAACCAAATTTATGTAATGTGGAATATAGTAAATTTCCTGCAAAATCACCTGTGAATGGTCGTCCTGTTCGATTTGCACCATGCATACCGGGTGCCAAACCGACAATCAGAAAACGGGCATTCTCACTCCCAAACGAGGGCACTGGCCGTGCATAATAATCCGGCTGCGCTGCGCGCACTTCCTCCAAAAAATTTGCCAACCGTGGGCATAGGCGGCAATTACTTGAAAATTTCATATCGTCAGCATATTGCATATCAGAAAAAACGTTTCATACATTCAACACTCAGTTAAGTTTTGCAATAATTTAAATTTCTCTTACAATCGTCCGTTACAAGCTAGAAGGCAATCATAAAGGAAGTTCTGGCTCTGTCTATCCACTTATAAATTATAATTCTTAACAAACTGACAAATGACAAACCAAACGATGTTGATGTTTAAAATAAATTCATTCAGGGGCGTGAGCCTGTGCGGCCTGCTCGTTACTGGTCTAATACATCAACTGCTACATACACAAGCTGTGGCTCAGTATCCTGCTCTCTGAATAATACTTGGGATGAGTTGAATACTAGCCAGCATGGTTGGGGAATCGATGTGCGTTATTCCTATATGAAAGCTGACACACTTCGCGCTGGCAGCAAACGTATTGCGGCTGATACTACGAAAGATGAAGTTGAAAATATTCACACCACCAATAGAATTTTAGCGGCGACGATAGATTATGCAACTGATGAGCAATGGGGGGTATCAATGTATTTGCCTTATGTAATGCGCAACCGCAGCCATAGCGTAGGGGGTGTCGGCGGTTTAACGGGAGAAGTTGAAAAATTCAAAGCCAGCGCGCTGGGCGATATTAATGTTATTGGACGTTATCGCTGTGCATTGCATGAAGAGTCAAATTCAAGTGTGGGTGTGAAGTTTGGATTGAAGCTGAATACAGGCAGCAGGAATGTGCAATTCGTTGCCGGTACTGTACCCGACGAGATCAGACTACAGCTAGGTAATGGCAGCACGGATTTAATTTTGGGCGTTTTTTGGCAACTACCTACACCTGGCACATCATGGAGTCACTTCGCACAGGCATCGTTACAAAAGTCAATTAATGCTCTGCCAAATTTTAAACCCGGTAATCAAATTAATCTCGATGTGGGTTCGCGCTATTTAATAAACAAAAAATTTAGTGGCATATTTCAGGTCAGTGCCCAACGGAATAGTGCAGATACTGGCGCGGCCGCCACAGTATTGCCAAGCGGAGCAGCCAGTAGCGGCGGAAGAATTTTCAGCGCCACCACGGGGTTAAGTTATGCGATCACCCATGACACGCAGTTGTATGGCTTGGCACAAATTCCTTTTTATCAAAGTGTGAATGGTGAACAGTTGACCAGCAATTTGGTATTTCATATCGGATTATCTCGCCGATTCTAATCATGAGGCATGATGTTAAGAATCATGCCGGGAAAATACCCGTAGACAAATACCGATCTCCGCGATCACACACGATAAATACCAGTGTCGCATTTTCAACTTGCGCTGATATTTTGAGGGTAACCGCCAGTGCGCCACCGGATGAGATGCCGCAAAAAATTCCTTCCTCGCGCGCCAAGCGCCGTGTCATTTCTTCTGCCACTGCCTGCCCCACGTTCTCTAAAGAATCTACCCTGCGCGGCTCATAAATTTTGGGTAAATATGCGGTTGGCCATTTGCGTATGCCTGGAATCTGTGAACCCTCATCCGGTTGCGCGCCGATAATTTGAATGGCTGGATTTTTTTCCTTGAAGTAACGCGCACAACCCATAATGGTGCCGGTCGTACCCATGCAACTAATGAAATGTGTGATACGACCTTGTGTATCACGCCAGATCTCGGGTGCAGTACCCTCATAATGCGACAGTGGATTATCAGGGTTAGCGAATTGATCTAAAATCACGCCACGCCCCGCATCTCTCAGCTTCTCCGCTGTATCACGCGCCAACTCCATGCTGCCAGCTTTGTCTGTCAACACCAATTCCGCACCGAACGCACGCATACTTTGTCGTCGTTCCACGCTTTGATTTTCCGGCATTACCAACATCATTTTGTAGCCGCGCATGGCGGCGGCCATCGCCAGCGCGATCCCAGTATTGCCGCTGGTCGCTTCAATCAAAGTATCGCCTGGTTTAATTTCGCCACGCGCTTCTGCGCGTGTAATCATACTTAATGCAGGGCGATCTTTAACCGAGCCAGCGGGATTATTGCCCTCCAGTTTAGCTAATATCACATTGTTAGTCGCGCCAGGAATGCGCTTGAGTTGCACCAGCGGCGTATTGCCGACGAAATTTTCCAGCGTTGGGTACATCAGATTATTCCTAACATTTATGCGAGACAATCAGAGTCGCTATCTTACCACTGCCGAATCACGGAAATAAAAATCCCGCCAAGTTCACGCAGGGCGGGATGAATTCATACTGCAATAATTAGTGCGTGGCTTTTGTGTCAGCTTTGACTTCTGATTTTGACGACCCTACTGTCAATTCCGAGCGAACTTTATCCACTGATTTATCTCCGAAGCCCTTTACATTTTGCAAGTCATTTACGGATTTAAATGGACCGTTCTTTTTACGATGGTCAAGAATTGCCTGCGCCTTGACCGGCCCGATTCCATTGACTCCGTCTAACTCTTCCTTGGTCGCAGTATTCAGATTAACCGCTGCCAGTGCGGCACTCGTAAGAATTAAATATGCGCACAAACCGAGCAATAATTTTTTCATTACATTTCCCCTCACAAAGCGGCATATGCCGCGCACGGATTATCGCATGACTCAGCAAATAAGAACCCTGCATAATCATCTGGCTCATATCGCGCCAGATGCAATTCGCTATAATGCTCACCTTTATTTATATCAGCAGAAACTGTAATGAGCACAACGACACCCAACGCATCAGACCACCGCGTTATTCTGTGTATGAAATGGGGTGCAAAGTATGGGCCAGAATATGTGAATCGCCTGTATGCCATGGTGCGTAGGCATTTGCAGGGAGACTTTCAATTTGTTTGTTTAACTGATCGCACAGAAGGCATTCGCTCTGAAGTTGAATGTTTTCCCATTCCCCCGTTGAATTTACCGGATGGTTTGCCTGAGCGTGGCTGGAAAAAACTGACTACATTTACCGCTTATTTAAATGGCTTGCACGGGACTGCACTTTTTTTAGACCTTGATGTGGTCATCACTGACAGCATCGATTGCTTCTTTGAATACCCCGGCGAATTTCTCATTATCCACGATTGGAAACGGCCTTGGCGAGTGACTGGCAATTCCTCGGTATATCGTTTCAAAATTGGCGCACATGCGGATGTATTGAGTGAATTTTTAGCTACACAAGAATCAGTACGCAAAAATTTTCGCAATGAGCAAGCTTATTTATCCGATGTGTTACATCGCCAGGGACGCTTGCAATACTGGCCCGCTGAATGGTGCAAAAGCTACAAATATCATTGCATCCCAGCGTGGCCTAGCAACTATTGGCGTGCCCCATTTATTCCAGATAAGGCTCGTATTTTAATTTTTCATGGTGAAGTCAATCCACCTGACGCGCTCAGTGGCAACCGCAACCGTCGCTGGCGATATATGCGTAATGCACCGTGGATCGCCGCGCATTGGTGTGAGTAAGGGCAATGTGAAATATATGAATCTGGTGCAACGTATTCGTTCAATGTTGAAACGGGAAGCCGGGTCTGAGTTACTCAATAAAGATTTTTTCCATAAACCATGGCTAGCCTTTGTGTTTTTAGCTGTAGTTATACTTGGATTTGCCACCATCCTTGGATTGCTACGTCCGCTTGATGGCTTAAAATCATTCGTGTGGTTTATCTTGCTGGGGACATTTTTTATATTTGTTGACCACAAGACAAGTAAGAAATATCCCCACTACTTATGCTGGGCAGTTTTTTTTGTTGTATTTATTGTTGATCTTGCGTCACAAGGCGTTGTGAGACAGTTTTTTGGAGCAACCCCCCAACCCAATGTGATTGCCGAAGCTCTTGCAAATACCAACCCCAATGAAGCAAAAAATTTCATAATAGAGCAGCGCTATACGATTATTCGTTCTGTTATTTTCGCATCCTTAAGCTTTTTTATTATTGCGGTATTTAATAAAAAATATTTAAAAACGTTGCGGATGGATATGAAAAAAATAAACCGTAAGGTATTTGTTTTTTTCGTAGTATTAATTATTGCATTGCACTTTAACCCCACGATGTTGCGCCACCAACCTTTTTTGCGATGGTTTGTTGTGTTTATGAGACATGCAGAAGCGCAAGAAGAAATGAGGCAGATGAAAGATATTCGGAGCGCGATAGAATTTAGTCAAAGCAAGTGGAATTTAACAAGTCAGAATAATGAAAAAACAGTAGTGCTGGTGATCGGAGAAAGCGCTAATCGAAATAACTGGGGGCAATACGGCTATAGCCGACCAACAACATTGCCGCTGGAAAATACATTAAAAAAATTACCAGGTGAAACGGTTTGGTTCGCTCAAGCCAAATCCTCTGAGGCGTTTACACTATCCTCACTACAACAGGCGTTAACCTCGGCCACCAAAGCCAATCCAGATGCTTGGAAATCTTCTCCTGATATCATCATGCTGGCCAAAGCTGCGGGCTACCATATTACTTGGCTGTCCAATCAACCCGGAAATGATGGGTGGGTTTCTTCTTTGGGCAGGAGTGCCGATGTTTATAAATTTATTAATCATGGCAATTGGCGAGATAGCTCGGCAACTGATATGGATTTATTGCCTGAACTAAAAAAACAATTGTTGGCAACACCACCTAAAAAAGAACTCATTATTCTGCATCTACTCGGACAGCATTTTCACTACGCGTTGCGCTGTCCTGAGGGTATTGCTCCCTATACAAATATAGATGATGATTCTGTCATGTTGGAGATGCAGGCAACTGGCAAGCTACCTTGGGTTCGGCAAGCGCGTAATGATTATGATAATGCCACTTATTGTGGCGCGGTATTTTTGTCTGATGTCTTAACGCAAATCCACGAACAGCGCAAACAAAGAGAGACCACGTTAATTTATTTTTCTGACCACGGCCAAGAAGTGGGGCACACCCAAAACTTTGCTGCGCACAGCAGTGAAAGTGAGCAAGGCTATACCATTCCTTTATTTATATGGAACAACAAAAACGCCAAAAGCAGCGCGCAAAGTTTTTATAACACACCATTTTCGTTGGAGAACTTGGATCATTTGTTGCAAGATATACTGGGCATTCACAGCATTTGGTATGACAAAAATCTAGACCCGTTGCAATCCCCCGCTTATCCCCAAAAATAGGGAGCGATCATCATAAAATTCTTGATTCCGCTTTATTTCCTGTGCTTCCTGTTGGTTAGAGGAGCAACTGATGCCGGGTGGCTTGCGTTCACTATACTGGGCATATTTTGTCTGGCCTCTCCTACAGCTCGTGCTCAAACATTTGCTGGCATAGGGGGCTGGACGAGGCAAGACACATTTGTTTCATTGGCGGTATCCAGTGTGTTTATTTTTAAACTAATCTCCACGCTATGGGCGGATACTCCAAGGCTGGCAGTTGAAAATGCTATTTGGCATATTTATTTAATCACATGGCCACTGGTTTTTATAGCAATGAGTTTCTGCAAGCCAAAATTAAATCAAGCGTTACAGGCATTGGCTTGGGGACTGATATTGATTGGTGTGTGGGATATGTTTGCATTGCTCAACGAAGGCATCCCTCAGTATCACCAGGGTGCTTCTTTTACCATGAACAAAGGCATACTTGCGGAATTAGTTTTAATTGCAGGCTCTTGGCTTTTAATTGCGGCAACAAGTGATGACCATAAAATTAGCAGGCAATCAAGATTCTTGTTTGTTGCGGCTACTTTGTTTGCGTGGGTTGTTTTGTATACAACGGATAGACGAACCGAATGGATAGGATTTTTTATTATCACAGTAATAATTGGCTTTTGGCGAATTCGCCATTTACTTAATTTAACCCGTTCACTCGTGTTATTGGCAGGATTAATGGTGATTGGCGTAGCATTCTTATATTTACGGCAAGAGCGATTATTGCTTGCTTACAATGAGGCCCTTCAATATTTCTCGCAGGTAGATAAAACAAACTCTATCGCCCTTACAACGGCAGTGGGAGCAAGATTGGAAATGTATCGACTGGGCATCGCTGCCTTTTTGGACAATCCAATACTGGGTATGAGTGCAGGGGTGCGACCCGATCTATTGCCACAATACGGGGGAGGGGGATTGGGAGGTGAGCAGTTTCATCACCGACATTTTCATTCGGAGTTTATTCAAGCCCTTGTTGAAGGGGGAATTGTTTGGGCGACGACGTTCTTAATTGCGATTATTTACTTCATTCGCAAACTCATCCTCGAGCCATTTAAAACACAAGGCTTGGCATCTATGTTGGCGTTCGGTTTGGTCGCCAGTTTTATATTAGCGGGTTCGTTTAGTGCTTCGTTAATTTACAATCAGCCGATTGCAGCATTTGTAGTGTTCTCAGCTTTTTTATGGGCAATTATCAGGTCTAACCGCACTGGAATTTAACGTCGCGATGTACCCTTTAGCAATTTACTGCCTACAAAATCACGCGCCAATCCAACCCCTCATCCTGAGTAGCCACCGCTACCCAGTCTTCCGCACAGTTCAGCGCCGAGCTTAGTGCTTGTCTGGCTAATTGCGGGGTGTTATTGGTGCGGCTCAAATGCGCGGCTACGATATGTTGCAAGCGGCTGTTGTCTAAGCTAGCCAGTAATGCGGCGGCATCGACATTATTCAAATGACCATAGTTGCCCCCCACGCGCTGCTTGAGGCTGTACGGATAATGGCTGTCAGCCAGTAAATCGCTATCGTGGTTGCATTCCAAAACCAGCGCATCGCAACCGCTTAAAGTTGCTTCAATATGCGGGGTGGAACGACCCGTATCGGTCAGCACGCCTAATTTTTTGCTGCCTTCGCTGAACACAAATTGCACAGGCTCATTGGCATCATGCGGCACTGCGTAAGGCTGTATCTGTAAATCGAGAATGTTGAAGGCATTGTGCGAATCAATCTCGGTCACGGAAGCCAGGCTGCCCAGCGTTTTGAATTGCGCGCGCAGCGTGCCATGCGTCAGCCACACTGGGATTGCGTATTGGCGTGCTAGCCGAACCACTCCAGAAATATGGTCACCATGTTCGTGCGTGACCACGATGCCATTTAAATTTTCGGGAGATAACTGTAAGCGTGCGAGACGTGCAACGGTGTCCGATACTTTGAAGCCACAATCCATCAGTACGCAGGTAGCGCCGGATTGCACTACGAGCCCGTTGCCCTCACTGCCGCTGCCAAGAGAAGCGAAGCGCATGATGGACATCTTTAAAAGCCAGCCATTTCCGTGCGGGAAAAACAAAGGGACTTGTTGATGGCGGCGTGTATCAGTGTCATTTGCTTAACTGCTGGAAGAGTGAGTCGATAATTTTCAGCGTGGTGCCATCAGTGTGACCATCCTGATCGGCCACGCTGACTTCACTGTCCGTCGCGTTGCGCGCTCGCACTATCACCTGATAACGTACCGGTGTCTCGCCTGTTTTTGGTTTGTCTTTAGCACGCCAGAACGCCAGACTTTCAAACCAGCTTTTTTCTGGCGGAGTGATTTTGATAGTGCTCAGGAAATACACTCCATTTGCGCGATCCTTGTCGTGTACTTCAATGACGGCTTGCTCCAGTGCCAGTCCTACTTTACGCCAGCTTTTATCGAATGTTTCCTGCAACACAATGATCTTGCCGCCGCCTTTTGCTTCGGACAATTTTGCGCTGCTGGTGATTTGTTTTTCAATAATGGGCTGTTCAATAACAGTGTCAACCGGTGCGGGGCTAGTGGGCGCAGCATCCGCTACTGGGCTGGGCGCAAACCCACCAAGTTTAGCCGCCAGCATTTGCAGCATGGCTGCTTCCAATTCCGGATCGTTGCCGCGCGCACGCCATTGAAGTTCATTCCCATTCGGATTTTGTTGTTCGATCAGGCCGCGATGACTGATGTAAATTTCCGTATACCCTTCTGTCGTACGCTCAAAACGGGTGCGAAACATGTCTTTCTCGCCAGATGCGTGCATGCGGCTAAACATTTTGCTGAATACTTTACGCACACCGCCTTGAGGAATGATGCCGCGATTTTCCACAAAGTCAGTTTCGAACAGGCCAGCAGCAGGGTTATTTATCAGCAGCGTAAATCCATTTTCCTCCCAGAACGCTTGCACTGACGGCCATAATTTTTCAGCCTTATCATTGAGTACTAACCAGCGCTGCCTGCCGCTACGCTCGATATGCATATTTTTAACGACGGGTAATACGGGAAGTGCCGCAACTATGGGTGTTGCTGCCTCTTTGCTGAATTGAGAGAAGCTAGCGCCATTTTCTACGTCAATATTTGAGCCATTATCGGGGATGATAAATTGCCCAGCAGACATCGGTGCAGTTAAATCAGGCGGCACTTCCAGCGGTACGGTTTTTATCGCAGCAGCTTTGTAGTCGATGCGTTTGCTTTCTAGTCCTATTGTGCTGCATCCTGCTAATGCCAATAAAGCTAACAATAAAAATGTGGGTGGTTGCTGAATTCTCATGCCGATTCTGTACCGATAATTAATGAATGATGCCTGCTGCGCGCATCGCGTTTTCAACTTCGCTTTGTTGGGCTGCGGGCAGGGGGGTGAGCGGGAGTCGTAAAATATTTTTCATCAGATTCATGCGCGACACCGCCCATTTAACGGGAATAGGATTGGCCGAAATAAATAGCTGCCGATGTAATCCCAGCAGTTGGAAATTAATTTTACGTGCCTTGTCCACTTCGCCATTGAGTGCTGCTTGACACATTTCATGCATGAGTTTTGGCGCGACATTAGCCGTAACAGAAATTGCACCATGTGCGCCGAGCAGAATCAAAGCCAGTGTGCTGGCATCATCGCCGCTGTAGATGGCAAAATCCTTGGGCGCGCGTTGCAGTAAATCACTGCCACGTTCGATGTTGCCAGTGGCATCTTTGATGCCGATGATGTTGGAAATTTGCGCCAGACGCAGTGTGGTGTCGTTATGTAAATCGGCGCAGGTACGACCCGGCACGTTGTATAAAATGTGCGGCATATCGACCGCTTCGGCGATGGCTTTGAAGTGAAGATACATGCCTTCTTGTGTGGGCTTGTTGTAATACGGCACCACGGTCAGTGAAGCAGCAGCACCCGCTTTTTTGGAAAAGTCAGCCAGTTCGATGGCTTCTCGGGTTGAATTTGCGCCCGTTCCCGCGATGATGGGAATGCGTTTAGCAGCATGTTCAACTGCTACTTGAATCAACATTTCATGTTCCGCCACATCGACTGTGGGCGACTCGCCCGTGGTGCCGACTACCACGATGGCATCGGTATGTTGTGCGATATGAAAATCAATCAGCCCACGAAATGCGACCTGATCCAGACTGCCGTCTTCATGCATGGGTGTTACCACTGCAACGATGCTGCCTTTAATCATCATGCCAATTCCTAATTAATGGTAGTTTATTTTCCAGCGGCTGAATATTTCGCGCGTCTTGAAAGGCAAGCATTCTACCGTAATCTGATGCAGTGCTAAAGACTGTATCGGTGAGCACAATAAGAATCGCATCTGAACAATTCGAGCCTGGCACGGAGGTCTAAGGCCATGTGTGCTGCGTCTGTCGAAGCATAAACAATTTAACTCCGGTACCTTTGGTTCGACCCATATCATTCCTGCGCTTAGCCATTCGCGACGTGCCTGCCGAAGTTTGCGAGAACCGCGGCGAGTATTATTTGAGCGAACCTACTGCCAAGCGCGTGTATGCGGATGCCGACGATACTGCGCGGCGGCATGTAGAGGTTGAAATTCAGCGGTTCGCTGCGTAGCAACTATTCATTCCTGCGTGTGTTGCAGGATTAAGCTGGTGTAGTGGGTGTTTTCTACGTTTGCTTAAAACTTTCCAGTCGCTTCATGCATACGCCGCCCATGCCGCAATTCTGGGTTTGTTCGAATCATGTCCTTGATGATGGAAAAGTCATCGTTGGATGAGAACACGAAACGTTCAGCAGTTGATATCTGCAATGAATTGAAGAATTCGACATTCTCAGGGTTTGATCGTAATGGCTCTCCTGTCTGAAGAGCTTCAAGAATTGCCAATACATCGCTCTTGGCTTTAACCCAATCCCTTTCCTTATTTGATGTCTCTACAAGACGATCAATACTCTGGAGGCTATTCGTGAGCATTTCGCGGTTCGAGGGGCACCAGATGGCAAGCGCAAGATTTGGTGAAAGTGGAAAGTAGAGTTCAATTCCCTCCACGCCAACACCGAGATTGCCACGCCCTTCCCTCTCTACCATGTTGTGCATCGTTAGAGGGTGGTCACCAATCAAATAAGGGTGTTTGCTATCTGTTTGCAACAACAGCCAATCCTTATTAATCAGCGCGGGGCCATAATCACTTGGTGCATTACAGATATTGCGAGCCATCATCGCACGCTCTGCATTGTCGCCTTCTCCCACCGCAGGGTGGGGCGCAAAAAAGTCTTGGTGCGCACCATTGGCACGTAACCAAATTTCCATTCTGTTAAAAATATCGCCATGTGTAGCTTGTACAGCCGGTGTGCGCACCATCTGGATCGAGAAAAATGCAGCCAACTCGCCACGCTCATCTGGATCATTGATGTTCAGTCGGCGATTTTTAACAATGCGCGCAATGTGCTCGCTTGCCTTGCTTTCAACATGACTAAGAATGGACTCGACAGTCATGGGAGCCCCCATAAACTCGAAGTTGTAAAAATTATTCTTAGCTGCCAGCTTTGCGGCTGTGCTAACAAATGTTGCGTCCGTGTGTTTGTCAAACACATGCAGCCTATTCTTCTTGCCGCTCCCGAATCTGCGAAGCAAGAATCTTGGAACATAGTGTTGAAGTTGGGTGGCTGCCATCGGTCAGAACCGCATGTCACGTTTTTGTTTTGCGTTTTACTGTTTTCTTTTCCGTCGGCAACAAGCTGGTGAGTTGCTGGTAGCGCTCGAACAGGAACTCCACTCGTTGCGCGTCGCTGGTGAAGGCGGCTTTGCGGTAGCAGGCATCCACGGCGCGGTCGAGGACTTGGTGGGCTTTGACCAGTACGGGGGGCATGGTGAGCGGATCGTAGAGGTCGGCGAGCGAACTTTGCGGGAATTGCGCGCGGGCATCCAGCACGGCTTGGGCGGCGGCTTCTATGGCTGCGCGCTGTTTGTCGGTGGGTTCGTCAGGCCACGGGAAGTTGTTGTAGACGATGGTAATGGAATATTGGTAGTCGCTTTTCAAGCGCCCAGTAGTGTATCGCGTCCATGCCATGTGCATCGTGGAGGTCAGGATGCCGAAGTGATACAGCGTAGCATTGGGAAGAATGCGCACTTTGTTGCTGCCCAACGTATCCGGTTGAATGAAGCCGATGGGAATGAATCTGCGCCGCTCCGATGAAACTTCTGGAATCACCAGATAAGGCGCATCGGGAATATTTTCAACATGAAAGCGAGTCGGTGTAGCGGCAAGTTTTTGCGTGGGCGCGCTCTTGCTGGCGAGGCGCACCTCGCGCACGGCTTCGACGCGCTTCATCGCTTCCGGCATTTTGCGCAATTCATCGGGCGGGCAGTCGCCTAGCCACAGGCACCAGCGCTCGTAGTTGTTGATAAATTCATCCGCGCCTATCCAGCGGCGAAACCATTTGGCGGCCTTGGGTTCCTGCGAAAGAAACTCATCTTTTTCTTCCGGCGTGAACAGATAATGGCCGCCATCAATCGGCTTGTTGCCGATGCCTATTTCGGGCACGGCGCAAATCGGATGCTGGCGGTTGACCAGCACCACATTCAGCGCGTCCACCAGATAGGGATTGATGTTGCGCGCGGCGACGGCGTGCGCTTCGCCGCGGATGTCCTCATATTCGTAGATGGTCTTTTTCTCCGCGTCTGACGCGCCGAAGCCGATGATGACGCAATGCACTGCCGCCATGCCTTTTGCTTCATTGCTCCACTGGAAAGTGCGGTGGGCAAAGTGGATGCGGATGCCTTGCGCGAGCAGCCAGCTCCACAGTACGCCGGCTTGTTCGCCTTGGGTGATGGAGTTGGTGGAGACGAAGGCGCAAATCCCCCTCAATCCCCCTTTTTCAAAGTGGGGAACCAATCCTGCCTCCCCCTTTGAAAAAGGGGGATTGAGGGGGATTTGCGTTATATATCGCGCCGCTTTCACGTACCACGCGGCGACGAAATCGAGCAGTCCGCCGCTTTTTATATCCGCGAATACCCGTTGCGCATCCTCGCGCTGTCCGTCACCCATGAATTTCGCGCCGACGAACGGCGGGTTGCCGAATACATAGCTCGCGCGCTCCGCAGGCAGCACATCGTTCCAGTCCAGCGTCAGCGCGTTGTCGTTGACGATGTGCGGCGAGGTCTTGAGCGGGATGCGCGCGAAATACATGCCGAATTCTTCCGACACGCGCACGTTCATCTGGTGGTCCATCAGCCATAGCGCGACCTGTGCGATCTGAGCCGGGAATTCTTCGATCTCGATGCCGTAGAACTGATCCACGTCCACGCTGATTTCCTGGTGGATGTCGAGGAAGCGCGAGCCTGGCCCTTCATGCACGGCGCGCAGTACGTCCAGTTCCAGCTTGCGCAGTTCACGGTAGGCGATCACCAGAAAGTTTTCGCAGCCGCAGGCGGGATCGAAGAAGGTCAGCGTGCGCAGTTTTTTGTGGAACTCGAACAGCCTGTTCTTGTTGCTGCGCACGCGGTTGAATTCTTCCCAGAGCGCGTCGAGGAACAGCGGCTGGATCAGCTTGAGGATGTTCTCCTCAGAGGTGTAGTGCGCGCCGATGTTGCGCCGCGCCTTGGCGTCCATGATGCTCTGGAACAGCGCCCCGAAAATCGCGGGCGAGATCGCGCTCCAGTCCAGCGCGCAGCAGTCGAGCAGCGCTTCGCGCATGGCGAAGTTGAACGAGGCGATGGGCAGCATTTCCTCGAACAGTTTGCCGTTGATGTATTCAAAAGTGGCGAGCTGTTCATCCAGCGTTTTTGTGCGTTTATCTTTCGGTGTGTTGAGCACCTGGAAAAACAGCGCGAGTTGCGGCCCGAGATCGGAGCCATCGGCTGCGGTGCGTTCCTCTATCCACGCATGGAACGCGCTGGCGGGCTGGAAGATGCCAGTGTCTTCGGCGAACAGGCAGAACAACAGGCGCACCAGCAGCACTTCGAGCGGATGCCCTTCGTAGCCCGCCGCCTTGAGCGCATCGTGCAGCTTGCCCATGCGCTCGGCGGCTTTGATGTTGACCGGGTTCTGCGGTGCGATGGTTTGCGTGCGATACCCGGCGATGAAGGCAAAATGCTTGATGCGCTTGTGCAGGTCGGCAAGTTTAAATTCCTGGAAAGCTCCCTCACCCTGCCCTCTCCCGACGGGAGAGGGTTCCGCTTCGAGGTCGTATAAACGGAAGCGGGCGAAGTCGGAGACCAGCACATATTTCGGCAGATCGCGTTCCTTGATGCCAGGGAAGTAGTCGAGTGCCTAGGTGTAGGCCTTATCCAAATCCTTGCCGCGCGACTTGTGCTCAACCAGCAACATGCCTTTCCAGAACAGGTCGATGTAGCCTTGCTTGTCTCCAAGTTTTTTGACTGGCTCCTCGAAGCTGGCAACCCGCTTGCGGTCTATGCCGAAGACGTTGAAAAACTCCGTCCAGAACGGCTTGGCCTCGGCATCTTCAGAGTGCTCATCTTCCCATCGTTTGGAAAATTCGTGTGCGCGGTTGCGAATTTCGTTCCAGCTTAATGGCATCTACTCGTCTCCCCCCGAATTCAAGCGCAAAGCATTCTTGTTTGACGGCAATATCGCCAATCTCACTCCGCTACGCCTTCCGGTGCGGATTGCTGTGATCCTGCTTCATGCCGCTCTACGACGCTGTCAATAAAGCGGCGCAAAAACCCCTCGGTCTGCGCGCTGTGGAAGTCTCGCGCCACTGCAAGACTGCCTGTCGCGCTCCATAGCCCGGTGGCTCGATCGTACAGCTCGGCGCCGGCTATGATGTTACCCCCCGAGTTTGTCAAATATCAGCCTCTTCCTGTCTGGCGTCTAAATTCACCTGGTGTCTAAGCTTACCTGGTGTCTAAGCCCACCTGGGGTCTAAATTTGACAGTGCAGCTATCGCGTGACTAATGCCAGTGTATATACACCCGGTGATTCTTGCCGTCCCATATAACCCAATAATGCGCCTAAACTTGCTTGATGGCTTTCTGCTGCTTGTGCCGTGCCGTGAAATTTCAGACCTTGTGCAGGTGACCAGTTGCCATTGCCTTTTAGAATCAGCGCACCGGAGGTGGTGGTTAGCGCGATGTTCAAGCCACTTGCAGTTTCAGTGCCAGATGTGTCTTTGCCAGATATGGCATTGCCAGATACGTCCTTACCAGGTATACCATTCAGGGTCAGGTGGTAAACCCCTAGCGGGTTGATTGGGCTGAGCGTTGAGCCGGCATCCAGCCAGTCTGCATTGGCTGTGCCAGTGATGCTTTGCGAGCTTAATAGCAGATGTTCACTGGTGATCTGAATTTTTCCCTGCAATTGAGCGAGACGCAGTTGAGGCGATATTTCACTCAGTGCGGCGGCCGGAATGGTTAATTGCAAATGCTTTAATTCAATTTGATCGGCAGAAAAAATCGCTTGCATAGCCGAGCTTTGCGGCACGTCATCTCGCCACAAGGAGATACTCAATTTACCAGTCCATAATGGCCAGACATGGATTTTCCAGTGCAACTGCTGGAGGGGCATCAGCACGTTATCTTTTTGGATGATCACCGGGGTGGCTGTGCCTTGCCATATTGAGCCGTGGATGTTGGTTAACAGCAAACGACCCTGTGTAGCTTGAGTCGCTAGGCTGTTTAATAGTGTGGCAGGGGCGGTGATGATGAGCGTGATGAGCAGAGTGAACACAAAAATCGTAACCGGGATTTTGCTGAATAATTTCACCGGCTCCCTCCATTGACCAACATCCCACCATTACTCAGTGTGGCAGTGATTTTTACCATGCCTGTCTGCGGCAATGCAGCGATGCTGATTGATTCGGCACGCACATGCTGTTCTTGTTGTAATTCATGCAGAAAGTACAGCCATTGTTCAAATGATATTGCAGCAAGAGTAATTTGAACGGCATTAGGTTCTTGTGTATCCAGGGCAGAGAGAGCATCGCGCATTTGATGGCGCGCCAAAGTTGCTTCAACTGCCGATTTCAAGGAGTGAGCATCCAGCACGGCCGGCTTGGGAAGGTGGCGCAGTCTTGCTACTTCAGCGGCTTGAGCATGAAGCTGTAAGGCTTGTGCGCGCATGACCGGGAGGTTGAGGTGTAATTTTTCAACAGCAGTATGGGCGGGTTGCCACAACAAAAGATAGGTGAGCAAGGGCAATAATATTGAAGCTGCAAGTGTCAGTATTTGCCGTTCACTCGGCGTGCGAGAAAGCCAATGTTTTTTTATGAACGCCTGACTATGCACTTTCAGAGAGGCGTTCATGGCTTGGCTCCTGTGGAGGGATTGTCAAACGGCACATTACCGGACATCAGCGTTAAGCGGGATTGCACACTATCGCCCGAATTTTGCAGTTCACCCACACGGACATTGAGCCCGGATTTTTGTAATGCGCTTTGCAGTTTGTGAAAATCTTCATTGCGCGCCAGCTTGATGTCCACATCCAATCGGCCCGTTTCGTAATGCAAGTTGCGCACGCTACCTGCAGGCAGGTCATTTAAGCGAACCGCCGCCAAATTGATAAGCGGCAGAAAATCTCCCTCATCCGGCAAGCCCGCTGCATGGCGCATCTCCGCTAAGTTACGCTGCATTTGTAGCGGTGCATTGACCAGCGCGCTGCCTTCGCCAAAAGCACTGCGAAAGCTGCGTTGCATACTGTCGGTTAGCGCTTTGCGTTCCTGCGTGAGCATCGTCCATTCTATGTTAGTGCCGATGGCTTCTATCAAAAACAGTGCCAACAACAGTAGCGTCACTGGGCGCACGTTCGGCCACCATTCTTTGAGGCGTATGCTGGGTGCTAACTCGCCCCACAGCATGTTCAGCGCCTCAGATGGGATGGATGCGCGCCGCCAATCCCACGCTGCGCCGGATACCAATGGCACAGACAAGTTATGCCAAGCGGGTAATTGCTGTGTTGCAGACATTGTCCCCTCATTGTCCCCTTGTGGGATGTGGGACGAGGTGGCTTGTGGAAAACTGACCACGATTTTTTGGGGTAAGGTTGCCGTGCGTAACTGAAGTTGCAAGCCCAGTGGCATAGCGTGGTCGTTACCGTCCAGCGCTAAACCGCTGGTCACGCCTGTGCGTAAAAACCCATTTTTACCATCCCAGATCATTGTCCAACTTCCCGCTTCCAGCGGGGGCATAAAGGTTTCGGGAATGATGCGCCGCAAGGTAATTTTGGCGCTGCGGCAGGCTTCAATAATCCGGCTGAGCCAAGTTTTGTCTACAACCGCCAAGGCGGTGCGCCCATCATCGAGCATCTTGCCGGGCACGACATGATTATTATCAGGCTCGGTTAATGTGTATTCTTCTGCGATGAAAGGCAGTGCTGTTCGCCAACGTCGTTTCAACCCTGGGGGGAGGGTACTGGCAATGCTCAAGACGCGATCCGGAGCCAATATGGCAATGCATTCGTGACCCTTGGGCAGATTGGCGAGCGGGTCATGTCCCGTTTGCAATAGCTTGCCAGAGTCATCACATAACGCCCATTCGCAGGGGGAGGTGGGGTCGCGCCATTTATCAGTGAAGTAGATTCGTAATGAGCTCATATTTATAAAAATGGTTTAATCATTGCACACTTTGCCATACTACTTTAGGCCAGCCATTGGTACGATGTAATAAGGCTTTGGTGGTCACCTGTGCCTCACCCAGATTGGCGCGACCAGTCACCAGAAAATAATTGCTCGTAACGGAAATAGAATTAGCTGGAATCGATATATTGCCTTTCGGCAAGCGGCTCAGAAAATCTTGTGCGGTTTTGAAGGGGTTCCCTTTGCGTTGCTGAACCATCATTCGTGCGTCTGCTAGCGTCATGTTTTTTAGTATGGCGGCTAAAATTTCAGGTGATGCAAAATTGACATTAATGGGTGTGAAGTCAGGTAACACGGTTACAAAATCTTGCAAGATGGCTATGGTTTTTTTATCGAAGCCTCTTATCAACGCTAATTCACCCAATTCAGTTAGTTGTTGTTTTGACGCCCGGTATGGATGCGCCAGCCCGAGATAATACACATTCTCAGTATCGTTTTGTGGCTGGATAAAGTCTGCCACATCGCTGGCGAGTTCAGTCGGTAATCTCAGTATCTCCAGCAAGCGTTGAAATTGCTCAATATCCGGCTGGCTGCGAACATTATTGCGGGCAAGATTATTTAAATTAAATAGTCCCTGCCTATCCTTAATTATCCCGATGACCTCGCCACCTTCCACGGGCAAAGCGGGGAGTTGCATGGCCCACAGTTCCTGTTCATGATCGATGCCACTTGTGCTGCGCGCATCTTCTCCCAGCACTGCGCGTGACCAATCAATCCCGGCAATCCCCAAACGTCTGGCCTGTACGTGGCTGAACTGACTTTCAACCTGACGCTGCCACAAACTCTGCTGCTCGGTCATATAAGCAGCCAGTGAGGTTGCCAGTGCGACGATGAGCAGCACCATGATGATGGCTGCGCCAGATTGTTTAGCGGGGCATTGCAAAACGCCTGTGCTCGACATGACTGCGTTGCTCAAGGGTTTAAAATGTCCATTTACATTGTCCCCTTGTGGAACATTCAGTAAACTCCGCTTTTTCGCCTGCGCGCGCCTTGCCCTGTCACCTCTTGCAACGTTTTTCAATATTCTGTCGAAGGCGCTCATGTGAGTCAATTTTCAGTCATTGCAGCGCAAACACGCGGATAATTTTTTCGCCGCTGATCAAGGTCAATTGCACCTCCAGCGCCACAGGTAATTTCTCATTTCTGCCGTTCGCGACAGGCCATTGTTTGTGCCAGATTCTATCGGCGCTGAGATACTGCAGACGAAAATCACTCACACCTTCCAACAAGGGATAGATGATGGGTTGGGTGTTCGGGGCTTGATCAGGAAATGGCCAACGAAATAATTGTATGGTATTTTTTTCCATATGATAGCCAATGCGTTGCGGTGCTTGCAGAGCGGCATCCGCCATGCTGGCGCGGGTGAAAGTAAGTTGAGCCTCATGCGCCATCGTAACGGTGCGGCCTATCCATTCTGGCTGAGCAAATCCATCTGTGCCACGCACTGGTCGATACACTGCTTGTGCGACATCCTGTTCCAGTCGGGAGAAAAAATAGGTTAAATGTTGCCACTTGCGCGTTTCCTGTGCTACCCGATCGCGCGTTTGTACTACCGCATTCAGGCCGCTATAGCCGGCTACGGCGATGAACGTGAGTATCACCAGCGCAACCAATAATTCAATCAGCGTGAAGCCACGATTGAAGATGGGTGTAAGAGTGCGGCGGCTAGTCATTAGCGTCGCCTCTGCTCTACTAGAAATCCGCTTAATTTACGCAGCACGTGTTCGGGATCCTCGGCCACGGAAACGCTGACTTCCACGCGGCGGAATGCCGGATTGGGCGTGACGCTGATTTCTTCGCGCCATTGGAAAGGTATGCCACCCTGTATTTCCTCGCCTTTCTGTATGCTTACTGCCAGCCAGTCTCCTTGCGCAGCATGTAGAGCCAGCCGATTTTGCGCGACCCAATCTGCCAGTAAACGTAAACGCAATGCTTCGGTATGGCGAGTTTCAGCGCCTGCCACGCGCAATATTGCAGATAAAGCTATGGCAAGAATGGCGAGTGCCACGAGGCTTTCCAATAAGGTGAATCCCCGTTGTCCCACAAGGGGACAATGAAAAATTGCTGTCTTTTTATTTTTAAAGGGATTGTTGGTCATGTGTTATTGCACATCGTTGAGTTGTACAGATACCTTGCCTGTACTATGTCCAATCACGTTGGCTGTGACATGAGCAGTTTGCAATTGAATGTGGAAAGGCAGGGCAAATGAATGGGCGCTTAATACCAGATATTCTCCAGCGGGCAGCGGCTGGTCTTCTATGCTGACTTTGACAACCTGTACACCATCGGCTAGCGCGCGTGCGCGAAAAATCGGGTCATGCTCAATCTTTATCCAATCAGAGTATTCATTTTTTTGCCAGAAGCGATAAGTGTCACTCCTGCTGGAATTATTTAGATCAGAGTTATTTTTATCAACTGTCCACGCCAACGAGTGTCCACTGGCGCGTGCTTCTAATCCGGCATTTTCCAATAATAACGCCAGTCGCTGTGCTTCTTCACGCAATATGGCGCGCTCATCGGGTAGCAGTTGCAGTACCACTGCACCGAGCGCGATACCCATTATTACCATCACCACCAACAATTCGATCAGCGTAAATCCGTGAGATGTTGTGCGGGGAGAAGTGAGAGGAGGGTAGGGCATTTTGATTTTCCAGATAGTCAAACCGGAGTGCCAGCAACGAGTAATACCATTAATGTTGAAAAATCAGGGTGTCTCAAAAAATTCCAGTTACTAAAGCCAGGCAAGGCGCAGGTAAAAAATTACGACGACGCATAAATTTGATATGTAGAGAATTATTTGTTGTGAGCAATACAGTGCGGCGACGGAAGTTGGATTTTTAGAGAGGTCTGTTTATAGTTCCCACGAACCAATGTCGGCTTCGCTGCCTTCGCCGCCCAGCGCGTTATCCGCACCCAGGCTCATCACGTCAATTTCACCATGCAGGCCAGGTTGCAGATATTGATAGGGATTCCCCCACGGGTCTTTCGGCAAGCGTTCCACATAACCACTAGTCTGCCAATTAGTGGGCACGGGCGCAATGGTAGGTTTTTGCACCAGTGCCTGCAAACCCTGCTCGGTGGTGGGGTAGCGTAGATTGTCCAGGCGATACATTTTCAATGCCTGCACAATTGTTGCAATGCTCTGTTTGGCAGCAACGATACGTGCCTCATCTGGTCGCCCCATTACCTTAGGTACGATGTACGCGGCCAGTATGCCTAGAATGATCACAACGACCATAATTTCTATCAGGGTAAAACCGCGTTGTTTGCTAGTGGAAAATTTTTGAGTAGCTGTGTGTATGGGTGACATATTTTGAAATAAGAAAAGTTGAGTTAAATTAACGGTGTCAATTTTTAAGTTTGGCTCGCGAGCTCAAGTAAGGTGCCGATTATATTAAATGTAATGATTAAATCAAAACTGGACGCATTCAGATAAATGATGAGCATGTTAACAACTACATGGTGTAGAGTAACTCATTGCATCGGGGAAGACCATAAATAGCGGGTTTGTGTATACTGGATGCTCTGGTCATTTTAGAGGTAGATTCTACCTAAGGGAAGATTCTGGGGGTGATGATCTGGGGGTGATAATGCGCTGGGGGCAGGGGATGGATTTTTTGACAAATCATACCAACACAGCTGTACGGGGGGGGGTAAACCTTGCAACCGTTGCAGCATATGGATTCGGCGCGGTGGTGCTGGGAATTTTTTTGGCGCGCTGGATTTGGATTTTGTTTGCTTCGCAAGCGGCAATGTTGAATGCTCCTGTTGAGCAAGGTTCGATAGCGCAAACAGGTCGCTTGTTTGGCGAGGTTACTACGGTGGCGACGGTAGAAAATGTCGTTCTGCCGGATGTTCAATTGGTGGGCTTGTTCGCGGCGAGTCCGGGTAAAAGGGGAAGTCCGGGCAAACGGGGATTTGCGATTATAAAGCTGGATGACAATCGTCAGCTGGGTGTGGTAGTGGGGGGGAGTGTGATGCCGGGTACGCTACTGAAAGAGGTGCATGCAGATTATGTGGTGTTGGAACGAGCAGGGATGCCATATAAGATCAAGTTAGAAGGAAAAAGTGTAGGTGGAAATTCAGATAGTGCTAATGCCCAGAGTGGGAGATTCGGTGCGAATGCTCCTTCTATGCTGACACCTCAACAATTTCAAAATAGCCAAGCTGCGCTGCAGGCAGCGCAAGAAGCGCGAGATAGCGTGCAGCGGCGATCGGGCAATATGCAAGGTGCTGATGAATCCCGGTTTGGCGGGCGCGGGGCGTTGTCGGGAAAAGAATTTTAAAACAATCCATGGGGCATGGTAAATTCCGGCTGGAAATTTACCCCAGCAGCAATAAATTGAGTTTAGGGAAGCGCTGAACAAGTCCCTGAGACAAGCTCAAGACAAGCTCAGGACGAACGGCAAGTATTTGATCCGTTTGTGGCGAACTTGTCGAACCATGAGTAGAATCAACTTGTTCAGCGCTTTTTTAAGTACAACATACAAATCAATAAGGCGTTGTGATATATGAACCGTGTGTTAAATGTGTGGCTGATGCGGCTGTTTCTTTGCTGGGTATTA
Organism: Nitrosomonadales bacterium; assembly: GCA_947475825.1. GTDB lineage: Bacteria > Pseudomonadota > Gammaproteobacteria > Burkholderiales > Gallionellaceae > Nitrotoga. The sequence continues at coordinate 14,156 of CANJMS010000010.1, read as the reverse complement.
TTGCTACCGCAGATAGGCGTGTCCGCACCGGCTGGTAAGGTATCCTCAGGTGCGTCTGCGTCAAACAATCAGGTACAGGACGGCAAGGTCTCGCTCAACTTCGTGAATGCTGATATTGATGAAGTGATTAGAGCCGTATCGCAAATTTCCTCCCGTAATTTCTTGATCGACCCGAGAGTAAAAGGCACGATTAATATTGTGTCATCGACTCCTATTCCTACGCATCTTGCCTATGACATCCTTCTTTCTGCTTTGCGCTTGCAAGGGTTCGCAGCAGTCGAGTCTGGTGGCATTACAAAAGTCATGCCTGAAGCAGAGGCCAAATTACATATCGCCAATGTTGATGACACGACTAAAGGCGATAAATTGGTGACGCGCGTGTATGTCTTGAAATATGAATCTGCTGCTCAGATGGTGCCAATTTTGCGTCCGCTTATTGCGCCGAATAATGTCGTCGTGGCTTATCCTAATTCCAACGTACTGGTGGTAACGGATTATGCGAGCAACCTTAAGCGTATTGAGCAAATCATAAAATCCATAGATCAAGCCAGCACTGAAGGCCCCGTTATTATTCCATTGAAACGTGCTTCGGCGACCGAGGTGGCACAGATCATTACTCGGTTGATGATGGATGGCGGGGCTGCTTCATCTGATCCGAGTATGCGTTTTGTATTAGGGGCAGATGCACGCACAAATAGTCTGCTTTTACGTACCGATAATCCTTCACGCGTGGCGCGCGTGCGTGATCTGGCAGAAAAACTGGACATCGACACTGGCAGGCCGGGTAACATGAATGTGGTATATCTGAAGAATGCGGATGCGGTAAAGCTGGCGCAAACTTTGCGCGCGGTCGTGTCGGGGGATGCTTCAAGTAACACACTACCAGCAGGAGGTGTAGCAGCAGGAGCCGGGGCAGCGAACAGCGGCATGATACAGGCTGATTCGGCATCCAACGCGCTTATCATCACTGCACCGAGTGCGGTTTATAACAATTTACGTGCGGTGGTTGAATTGTTGGATGTGCGTCGCGCGCAGGTATTTGTCGAGGCTTTAATAGTCGAAGTCACAGCGGATAAGGCGGCTGAATTCGGCATTCAATGGCAGGATTTAACGGGCTTAAACGGCACGGGATCACAGGTTATCGGCGGCACTAATTTTGGCGCGGCAGGAGTGGGAGGCGGCAATATTATTAGTGCCAGTGGCAATATCGCTTCGTCGGTCAGCAGGGGATTAAATATTGGTATTGTCAATGGGACTACCACTCTGCCAGGGGTGGGAACGGTGCTGAATTTGGGTGTGCTGGCGCGCGCGCTGGAAACTGACGCAAATGCCAACATTCTTTCTACGCCCAATCTGCTGACGCTGGATAACGAGGAAGCGAAAATTCTGATTGGTCAAAACGTACCATTTATTACTGGTTCGCAACTGAGTACGGGTGCAAATGCCACTCCATTTCAGACGATTGAACGTAAAGATGTGGGACTGACGCTACGTATCAAGCCGCAAATTTCAGAAGGTGGTACGGTCAAGTTACAGATATTTCAAGAGGTATCTAATGTAGATAGCTTAACTAATGTGGCCGGGGTGATTACCAATAAACGCTCGCTGGAATCTACTGTGCTGGTAAATGATGGGCAGATTATTGCGCTGGGTGGCTTGATTCAGGATTCCGTGAAAGATAGCACAGAAAAAGTGCCATTCCTGGGGGACATCCCATTTTTGGGGGCATTATTTCGTTATGAAAAACGGCAGCACAACAAAACAAATTTGATGGTTTTTATCCGGCCTTATGTGTTGCGTACCGCGTCTGCTTCTCAGGGTTTAACACAAGAACGATACGAATATATACTGGGCGAGCAAGAGCGGGGTCAAGTATCCGGACATGCAATTTTGCCCAGTATGCCCGCGCCAACTATGCCGTCTTTGGTGTTGCAGGAACCCCCTAAAAATCCTCCTGCGGAAGTAGTGCCATCAGCGGGGCAGAATACTTCTGCGGAGAAACTTCCGGCCACTCCAACAGAAGTCCAATCGGGTGCAGCTTCAACCCAGCCAGACAGACAAGCTGCACCAGTGAGCCAGACAGACAAGCCGACCAGTGACGTGCAGTCACCAGCCAGTGTTTCTCCATAGGATTTTTTACCGTGGATGAACTACCTTCAATTAATGCCCCCGTGGTTAATTTAACTGCGCATGACTTTCAGATTGCCGACACCAGAGCTTTCGATGCCAGAATATCGAGAAGAATCCCTTATTCTTTTGCCAAAACCAAAGGCGTGTTATTGACGCATTGCACGACAGAATTCGCTGAAATTCAATTACGCGAGGATGCCGTGGCAGAAACGCTGGCTGAAGTGCGGCGTATTTTGGGCGTGCCGTTACAGGCGCAGATATTACCTGTCAGCGAGTTCGACAAGGTTTTGGCAGGCGCGTATTCACAGGCAGATGGCTCAGCCGCTGCGATGGTGATGGGTGTTGAGCAGGACATGGACTTATCGCAACTGATAAATGATTTGCCGCAAACCGAAGATTTGCTTGATGCAGAAAATGATGCCCCGGTGATTCGCATGATTAATGCATTACTGACTCAGGCAGTGCGCGAGTTGGCTTCGGATATACATATCGAACCATTTGAAACTCGTTCAGTCGTTCGTTTTCGCGTGGATGGCACGTTGAAGGATGTGATCGAACCGCATCGTGCATTGCACGCCGCGATGGTGTCACGCATTAAAATTATGGCGGAAATGGACATCGCCGAAAAGCGTCTGCCGCAAGATGGGCGTATTACTTTGCGCTTGGCCGGGCGGCCAGTGGACGTGCGAGTTTCCACCTTGCCGACTGGTCATGGCGAGCGTGTGGTATTGCGCTTGCTCGACAAAGATGCCGGACGGCTGGAGCTGGCTCGGCTCGGCATGGATGACGCGACACTGGCAGGCATGGATACGCTGATGCGCCAACCACATGGCATCATTCTGGTAACCGGACCTACAGGCTCGGGCAAGACCACCACGTTGTATGCCGCACTGGCGCGCATTGATGCGACAGTGACCAATGTCATGACGGTGGAAGATCCGATTGAATACGATCTGGACGGCATTGGTCAGACGCAGGTGAATCCGCGTATAGACATGACTTTTGCACGCGCCTTGCGGGCGATTTTGCGGCAGGATCCTGATGTCATTATGATCGGTGAGATACGTGATGTGGAGACCGCGCAAATCGCGGTGCAGGCCAGTCTCACCGGACATCTGGTGTTGGCAACCTTGCACACCAATGACACCGCCAGTTCTGTGACAAGATTAACTGACATGGGTGTGGAACCATTTTTATTATCATCCAGCCTGTTGGGTGTGCTGGCGCAACGCCTGGTGCGCTGCTTATGTGTGTCATGCCGTGAAGCCTATGTGCCGCTGCCCTCGGAGTTGACTTTGCTGGAGGGGATGGCTAAGCCTGCAACTTTATATCGTCCGGTGGGTTGTGCCGTATGCGCGAATACGGGTTACCGTGGGCGCTCTGGCATTTACGAATTATTTATTATTGATGAGGGAATGCGACATTTGATTCACGAGCGCGCCTCAGAGCAAGTGTTAAAGCAACATGCAACCCAGCGCGGGATGCGCAGCCTGCGTGAAGACGGTATTCGCTACTTGCTTTCCGGCACTACCTCGCTGGAAGAATTGTTGCGTGTTACGCGCGACTAATTTTTATATAACCTTAACTCCAAAATAGTATGGCAGCCTTCCACTATCAGGCATTAGACACGGCAGGTCGCGTAACCCGTGGCGTGGTGGAGGCCGACACCTTGCGCCAGGCACGCAGCAACTTGCGTGAATCGGGTTTGACGATTCTGGAAGTGGCGGTCGTGTCGCAGGAAGGAATGAAATCCGGCAATGGCTTGAGCATAAACTGGCGCAGAGGAAATCGTATTTCATCGGCGCAGTTAAATCTGATTACGCGGCAACTATCGACTCTGCTGACGGCTGGGCTGACGCTGGAACAGGCACTCAGCGCCGCAGTTGAGCAAAGCGAGAGCGAAGCGGCACGGCAAATACTGGCGGGCGTGCGCGCTGAGTTGCTGGCTGGACAAACGCTGGCGCAAGCGATGGGCAAATATGAGTCGGTCTTTCCTGATATTTATCGGGCGCTGATTCGTGCGGGCGAAGCATCCGGCGAATTGGGCAAAGTGATGCTGCGTTTAGCGGACTACACCGAGTCGCGCCAGGCCTTACGCCAGAAAGTGGTGCTGGCATTTGTGTACCCGGCCATCGTTACGTTTGTTGCGCTGTTGGTGGTGACCGGATTATTAGTCTATGTCGTGCCGCAAGTCGTGAGTGTCTTCCAACAATCCCACCAAACATTACCCTTGCTCACCCGCTTGTTAATTGGCTTAAGCGCATTGGTGCAAACCTTGGGCATCTATTTTTTGATCGCGCTTATCGCTGCCGGATTTGCGGTGCGCGTCATGTTGCGCCGTGAGGCGTTGCGCTACCAGTGGCATTTGCGCTTGCTGCGTTTGCCAATAATAGGTCGGCTGGTGCGCGGCATCAACACCGCGCGCATGTCCAGCACCTTGGCGATTTTAGTGGGTAGCGGCGTGCCGCTTTTGACCGCGCTGACTGCAGCAGCAGGCGTGGTGCAAAATTTACCCATGAAGCGTGCGCTGGAAGAGGCGTCCAGAAAAGTTCGCGAAGGCGCGAGTCTGAGTCGTGCATTGGCAGTGTCCAAGTTGTTTCCGCCTATTTTGGTTCACCTGATAGCCAGTGGTGAATCCAGCGGCCAGCTGGATGCCATGTTAGAGCGCGCCTCTGCTCAGCAAGAACAGGAAGTCAGTGGCTACACCTCGGTGCTGACCTCATTGTTGGAGCCCGTGCTTATTCTGGTGATGGGTGGTGTGGTGTTGCTGATTGTGCTGGCGATTTTAATGCCGATCATCGATATGAACCAGATGGTGCGCTAATCTAGCGTGCGTTGCACGACCAATATTCGCGCGCTTATAAGCTTTACCTTGTACTCAAAGCTACATATAATCGACATAACATGCCCGCTTGGAATTTATAAGTGTGCTTATGCGTAAGCAAGGTATGCCGCTTTAATTTATCTGAATTAATGTCGTATAGGAAATGGCGACCAAAAAAATTAATTTCTTAAAGATTGAAGGAGGAAAGTAATGGCAATCCCAAGTTTTGGTACACCCAAACAAACTGTCTTTTCCGCACGCGCTAAAACAATAAAACAAGCCAAACACAAAATTGACATTATTGACCCTGACGACCCATTACAGAATCAAATCGACGAACCCAATCAGACGCTCGCTCAAAATACACTAGAGGACACACCTCAAGATACTCCTCAAGACGCACCGCAAGATACTCCGCCAGATACTCCGCCAGATACTCCGCCAGATACTCCGCCAGATACGTCACAGAACACACCACAAGATGCGACTCAAGATGTGCCACAAGGTGCGGCGCAAGATGTCCCTCAAGATCCAATATCTGAATCGACACCGATAAAAACTGTAGAGCCTGTAGAACCTGATTTATTCAGCGGAAGTGAAGCTATCAGTGGGGCAGATGGCGTGGGTGAATCGCTCTCCAATGTTGTGGGTGTCGTGGGTGGTGTGAACATCACTGCAGGCGGTATGCTGGCGGCGGGCGGCGGGGTGGTGGCACTCGCAGCTTTGAGCGGCGGGAGTGGTGGTGCGGGTGCGGGTGGAGGTGCTCCCCCACCCGCTGTAGACAGGCAAGCTCCGACTGTTACCAGTGTGACGGCGAGCGACCCGATGATCACCAGCACGGACACGGGCATTGGCCTCTTCTTCAATGTCATCGTGACTTTCAGTGAAGCAATGAATACGGCGGCAACACCAGTATTGATTTTTAGCCCGACGCTAATTGACACACAGACACTGACTCAAAACGGCCTTGGTGTGTGGAGCTTGGGCAATACCGTCTATACCGAGACCTATAACGTGACCGATGCCAACGTGGTTGCAGCAGGTATTACGGTAGATGTGACGGGTGCGCAGGACGCAGCAGGTAATGCACAGCTGGATTATACCCCCCTGCCAACATTCAGCATCGATACGGTGAACCCGGCCATCGTCAGTGTAGTGGCGAGTGACACAATAATTACCGATGCGGATGTGGGTACTGGCACTTTCAATATCACCGTGACTTTTGACCAGTCGATGAACATTTCGGTAGTGCCAATCCTTACTTTTACCCCGGCGGTGACGGGCACTTTGACCTTTACCAATGGTGTCTGGAGTAATGGCGTTAATGGAAATAATTCCGTCTACACCGCGAACTACAGCGTGGCCGACGTAAATGTGTCGGCACCGAATGTGACGGTGGATGTAACGGGCACACAGAGTGCTAGCGGCACTCCGCAGTCGGATTATATTGCCGAAATTGAGTTCAGCATCGACACACGGAATCCGACAGTCGCGATTGATATTGTGGCGACCTCGCTGAGCGATACCGCCAACACTTCGAATGTGACCTTCACTTTCAGCGAAGCACCAGTCGGTTTTGATCTTATAGACATTTCTGCTGCCAACGGAACAATCAGCAGCTTATTGGCCACGCTTAATAACCCACTGCTTTACACCGCCACTTTCACCGCTGCTGACAACTTCAATGGCTCCGGCTCGGTAACAGTTAATGCGGGCACGTTCACCGATGCGGCGGGTAGTGGTAACCTGGCGGCAACGCCCGATACAGTGACAATTGATACCGTTAATCCGACGGTTACCATCGATATCGTGGCGACCTCGCTGACTGATACCACCAACACTGCGAATGTGACCTTCACCTTCAGTGAGGCTCCAGTCGGTTTTGATCTTATAGACATTTCTGCTGCCAACGGAACAATCAGCAACTTATCGGCCACACTTAATAACCCACTGCTCTACTTTGCTACTTTCACCGCCAACGACGGCGTTCAGGGCGCAGGCTCGGTAACAGTCAATGCTGGCGTGTTCACCGACGCGGCGGGCAATGGTAACTTGGCGGCAACGCCCGACACGGTGGCGATCGACACTGCCAACCCAACCGTCGTCAGTGTGTTGGCAAGCCTTCAGACGATTGTCGATGCGAATGTGGGCACAGGCACTTTCAGTATTGCTGTGACCTTCAGCGAAGCGATGAAGGCGGACGGCTTAGCAGATCCAACCTTGATTTTCAGCCAGCCTGTGGTTAGCACGTTAACCCAAAACGGTGCTGGAGTATGGAACGTAACCAACACCATCTACACCGCGACCTATGACGTGGCCGATGCCGGTGTGGTTGCAGCAGGCGTTATGGTGGATGTGACTGGCGCACAGGCCGCCAATGGCAGCCTGCAGCAGGACTACACCCCACAACCAACATTCAGCATCGTCACTGATTTTACCGTAAGCGACGGTGACGACATTGTTCAGTATCACAACCTGGCTGGGCTCACGCTCGATGGGGGTCTGGGCAGCGACACACTAACCATGATCGGCACGGAAGTGGCGACAGCAGACCTAAGCTTTGTAATTGATCAGACAACAGGCGACAGCACCATCGTGAACAACTTTGAGAATGTGGATGCCTCCGGCGCGACTGTCGCTGTTAATCTGACGGGTTCAACGGTTGTGAATGTTCTGCGGGGCGGAACAGGCAATGACATCATCACGGGCGGTGGCGGTGCGGATACTCTCAGTGGCAGTGATGGCGACGATACCTTTAATTTCGCCTCGCAAGCAGTCTTGGCTGCAGCCGTGATCATTGATGGCGGGCTAGGTAATGACCGCATCCAGATGACGGCAGCAGCAACGCTTATCGATACCGATTTCGTTTCGGGTGCTGGAATAACAAGCATTGAGACGTTGGGTTTAACTGGCGCAAGCACCGTCACATTGGAAGCCAATGCCAACGCGGCAGGTATCGTGAATGTAGACACCGGAACTGGCGCGACGACTATCAATCGCTCCAATGTCCCCACCGCGCTCAATGTCAATACCGCTGCGCTGCTGGACAACACCGTGCTGACATTAACGGGTACATCAGCGGAAACCGTAACCAATCTGGTTGGTAACATCACAGCCACTGCGCTGGATGGCATCCTGACCGTGATCACTGGCGACAACACAGTCGACAACGCCATCAGTATCACCACTGGCACGGCGGCTACTTCGATCACAGGTACGGCGGCAAGCGATACGGTGACGGTCATTTCCGCTGCGCTGCTGGACAACACCACGCTGACCTTGGCAGGTGCAGCAGCGGAAACCATCACAGGTTTGGTCGGCAACGTGGCGGCAGGTGGCCTGACTGGCGCATTGACCATAACAACTGGCAATGCAGGTGATAACGCCATCAGCATTACCACTGGCTCGGCGGCCACTTCCATTACTGCCAGCGGAGCAGGCGATGTGATCTCGACCAACGCGGCTGCGCTGGCACAGAACACTGTGCTGACCTTGTTAGGCTCGGCAGCGGAAACCGTCATCGATCTGGTCGGCAACCTCACCGCCACCACTCTGACTGGTATCTTGACCGTAACGATCGGTGATGCGGCTGACAACGGTATCACCATCATCACGGGTACGGCAGCCACTTCGATCACCGGCACGGCGGCAAACGATACGGTAACGGTTAACGCCACCGCGCTGGCGGATAACATCACGCTGACCTTGGCGGGTGCAGCTGCGGAAACCGTCACTGGCCTGAAAGGAAACATCACGGCTACCGGGCTGACTGGTGCATTGAATGTGACCACGGGAAATGTGATTGGGGTTTTTGGGCTGTCGATCGCAACAGGTAGCGGCTCCAACACGATCAATGCCAGTGCGTTAACCGATGGCCTAAACGGTGCTCAAGGTCAGGTATTGACCTTGACCGGGAGTACTGCGGCGACCGTCACATTGAATGGTGGCGACCTGACGGCCAATACTTATACCGGAGACCTCACTGTAATCGCCACGACAGGCAGCAATGTAATCACGACAGGTATCGGCGCTGACACTATTACAGGTGGAGCGGGTGCCGATACTATCAACAGCGGCACAGGTTCGGACACCATTATCGTAAATGCCGTGGTGGGCACCTCGAGCAATTCCGCGCGCGTGGTGGTAACTCGTGGTGGCAACGATACCGGGCAAGATACGATCACGGGGTTTGATTTGACCAGCGACACCTTGAGAATTGCCGCAACCAATGTGACCAATTTTGTGCACGGGACAAATACCGCCATCGGAACGGGTGGCGCTGGAACAGGAGCTGATAGAACCAGCTTCACAACCTCGACGGGTTTGGTTAGCCTCAATAATGTCGGCGCAGGCTTTGCGGATGCCGGTGATATTGCTGTGACTTTTGCTGCGCCGACTGGCGCGTTTGACGAAGTAAGCTTCGAGGCTCGCCTGCAATATGATCTGACTGGCTCAATTGAGGACGACATAATTACGACTGGCGGATTAAATGACACCCTCACGGGTGGCGCAGGTGCCGACACTCTTGCGGGCGGAGCGGGTGCGGATATCTTTGTGTTTAATGACGGCGACAGCGTGGGTGGTTTAATAGATACGTTAACTGATTTCGTACCAGGCGAGGATTTTATTTTGCTCAGGGCAACCGGGATCAGCAATTTCAGCGTGGTGGACAATGTGATCGGAAGCGGAGGCAACTTATACATTTCGGACATCGCTAAAATTAACAGTGCCACGGTTCTTTGGACGGGGAATAACCTTACTCAAGCGGCTCAAGCCCAAGAGGTCACGATGGTTGATCTGACCGGTACGACAGGTGTCGACATTCTTGGTGGGGGAGCCAATGTAGATATCCTCAAGGGCGGTGCGGGTGCAGATACGCTCACGGGCGGCGGGGGTATAGATACCCTCACGGGTGGCACGGGCGCGGATACATTTGTGTTTGATGCCATAGTGGGTGGAGCAAGCGATAGCAACGGAGGTGCGGGGGTCGGGGATACCGTTACCGACTTTGTAGCGGGCATAGATTTTGTGTTGATCCGTGCGACCAATGTCGGCAACTTTAACGTGGCAGACAATGTCAGCGTAAATATTGTTGCCCCTTCAACTTATAGCGCCGATCTGGATGTGAGCGATGTGGGTGATGTCAATTTCTTCTTGAGCACTGCTTTCCTTACAGCGGCCACTGCCCAGGCCGCGACCATTGTTGATCTGACGGGCACGATAGGCGATGACACTCTGGGTGGGGGCGTGAATGCGGATACCCTTACGGGTGGTCAGGGTGTAGATACGCTGACAGGCGAGGCGGGTGCGGATACTTTTGTGTTTAATGCCGTGGTGAGTGATGCCGTTGCCGTTGCCGGGATAGTTGGGTCAAGCGATAGTAATGTGGGTGTCGAAGATACAATTGTTGACTTCATAACAGGCACAGATGCGATTCTGCTACGCGCAACCAATGTCAACAATTTCCGCGTGGAGTTTGATGTATTCGGAGGGGTAGGGATTTATTTCGCTGACCTAGATAAGGATGCGGGTAATCTGGGGGATGTTGTGTTCTCAAGCACTGCTTTTGGTACGGATGCCGTTGCCCGAGCTGCAACGAGTGTGGACCTGTGGGGCACCTTGGATGCCAATGATACTTTGGGCGGGGGTGCCAATAATGATATTTTGAACGGTGACTTGGGCAGCGACATATTGACCGGTGGCCTAGGCGCTGATCAATTCATATTTAATTCGGCACTGGGTTTTGATGCACTGATTGGTCTGGATAACATCGATACCATCACAGACTTCGCGGTGGGCACAGATCTCATCATGTTGGAGCATGGTCCTTTTGGTGCACTTGGAAATGCAGGGGTTCTGCCCGGGACTGCGATTGGCGCAAGCAACTTCGTTTCCGGGGTGGGTGTTTCTGCGACCAGTGGCATTGTTACTTCTTTTATCAAATACGATACCACCACGGGTGAGTTGTTCTACGACGCAGACGGTAATGGTGCCGGTGCCATGGTGCAATTTGCTACGCTGAGCAACATCCCGACTGACATCACCGCAGCCAGCTTTATTTTTATTTAACATACCCGCTTGAAATTTATAATTATGCGTAAGCAAGGTATGCTGCTCTGATTAATGTCGTATAAGTAACAGTCAATATTTTCAGTCAATGTCGATTAAAACATTAGGAAATGGCGACCCAAAAAAATTAATTTTTTAAAGATTGAAAGAGGAAAAAATGGCAATCGCAAGTCTTGGTACACCCAAACAAGCCGTCTTCTCCACACGCGCTAAAGCAATAAAACAAGCCAAACGCGAAATTGATATTGTTGACCCTGACGACCCATTACAGAATCAAATCGACGAACCCAATCAGACGCTCGCTCAAAATACACTAGAGGACACACCTCAAGATACTCTTAAAGACGCACCGCAAGACACGCCACAAGGTGCGACTCAAGATGCGCCACAAGACACGCCACAAGGTGCGGCTCAAGATGTGCCCCAAGACCCAATATCTGAACCGACACCGATAAAAACTGTAGAGCCTGGTATATCCGGCGGAAGTGAAGCAATCGGAAGTGAAGCAATCGGAAGTGAAGCAATCGGAAGTGAAGCAATCGGTGGGGCAGCTGTCGTGAGTGAAGCACCCGCATTGGGGCTCTCCAATGTTATGGGCGTCGTGGGTGGTGTGAACATTACTGCAGGCGGTATGCTGGCGGCAGGCGGCGGGGTGGTGGCACTCGCTGCTTTGAGCGGGGGTGGAGGGGGAGGTGCTCCAGTATCCGCTAAGGACGCGACGACTCCGACGGTTACCAGCGTCGTGGCGAGCGACCCGATTATCCTCAATTCGAATACCGGTGGCGTATTCAGTATCACAGTGACTTTCAGCGAAGCGATGAATACGGCGGCTACGCCAACATTGGTTTTACCAGCGGAGGTAGCGGGCACTTTGACCTTCAGCAACGGTGTATGGAGTGCTGGCGTTAATGGAGTTAATACCGTTTACACCGCGAACTATAACGTGTTCGATGTCAATGTGGCGATACCGAACGTGACGGTGAGTGTGACGGGTGCGCAGGATGCAGCAGGTAACGCGCAGCAGGATTACACTCCTTCACAGCCAACGTTCAGCATCGATACACTGAATCCGACTGTTATCAGTGTGGTAGCGAGTGACATCTTGATTGCCGATGCGGATGTGGGTGCTGGCACTTTCAATATCGCTGTGACCTTCGATGAGCCGATGGACACGGCGGTCGTGCCAACCCTTACTTTTACACCGGGAGTGACGGGCACACTGACTCAAAACATTCTCCTCAGCGGATGGAGCATAGACCAAAAAGTCTACACCGCAATTTACAGCGTGACCGATGCAAACGTGTTTGCAACAGATGTGACGGTGGATGTAACCGGTGCACAGAATGCTGGTGGCATTCCGCAGTCGGACTATACAGCTGTGGCCAAATTCAGCATCGACACACAGAATCCGACGGTCGCGATTGATATCGTGGCAACTTTGCTGAGCGATGCCACCAACACTTCAAACGTAACTTTTACCTTCAGCGAAGACCCGGGCACGAGCTTCACTTGGGATGGCAACGTGGGTGACGTCGTCATCGCAGGCGGCACGCTGGGCGCGTTAGTGCAGGATACCGCCACCACCTATCACGCCTCTTTTACGGCTGGCGACAATTTCAATGGCTTGGGCTCGGTGACTATCAATGCTGGCGCGTTCACCGACGCGGCGGGTAATGGAAACCTGGTGGCTACGCTCGACACGGTAACAATCGATACCGTTAATCCAACGGTTGCCAGCGTGGTGGCGAGTAGCACAATGATTACCGATGCGGACGTGGGTGCTGGTACTTTCAATATTACTGTGACCTTCGACGAGCCGATGAACACGACGGTAGTGCCAACCCTTACTTTACCACCAGCGGTAGCGGGCACTTTGACCTTCAGCAACGATGTATGGAGTGATGGTGTTAACGGAGTAAATTCAATCTACATCGCGAACTACAACGTGTTCGACGTTAATGTGGCGATACTGGATGTGACGGTGGACGTGACGGGCGCGCAGGACGCAGCGGGTAACGCACAGCAGGATTACCTTCCTACGCAACCAACATTCAGCATTGATACACTGAACCCGGCCGTCGTCAGTGTGGTGGCGAGTGACCAATTGATTACCGATGCGGATGTGGGTGTGGTTACTTTCAGTATCACCGTGACCTTTGATCAGGCGATGAATCCGTCATTTGCGCCAACCATTACTTTTAACCCGGATAACCTGGGAGTAAGTGGCACGTTGATACCTTCTGGTGGCGCGTGGAACGCTGGTGATAATCCTAATACTGTTTACACAGCGACCTACAGCGTGGCCGATGCCGGTGTGGCTATACCAAACGTAACAGTAAATGTGACTGGCGCAAAGGCTGCTAATGGCAGTCCGCAGCAGGACTTCACCTCACAGCCAATATTCAGCATCATCACTGACATTGTCGTCAGTGCTGGTGATGACACTGTTCGGTACTTCAACCTGAATGGACTCGCGATTGATGCCGGGGCAAATGGGCCAGGGGGCGACACCTTGACCATGATCGGCACGGAAGCGGCAACAGTGGACCTGGTCTCTGTTGATCAGACAACAGGCGACAACACCATCGTGAATAACTTTGAGAATATAAATAGATCTCATTTTTGTAAGCCATACCGTTTTTGATGCACTTGGCGCATTGGGCATACCGGGAGCTGCGATTGATGCAATTAACTTTTTCTCCGGGACGGGTGTTTTGGATACCAGTGGGATTGATACTTCATTCATCAAGTACGATATCGGCACGGGCAACTTGTTCTACGACGCAGACGGTAATGGTGCCGGTGCCATGGTGCAATTTGCCACGCTGAGCAACATCCCGACTGACATCACCGCAGCCAGCTTTATTTTTATTTAACAAAACAGCCAGGCAAATACGCCTCCACCTGCCACCGATGTACTGCAGGTATCTCAGCAGCATGCTTCCCTGGCGTTTGTTGCGCTCTTATTCCAATTCGCGTTAAAAACGATAACTGTGTTGGCATCGTCCTCGGCTCCTGATGAAACTACTAGCCATCCCACTAAGCAACCAAAAAACGGTTGCAAAGTGGTTGGTTATAGCCGTACTCAAATGTACTGTCTTCACCAGCGAGTGGTAGACCGTGGTTGTAAAGC
>CANJMS010000009.1 GCA_947475825.1 Nitrosomonadales bacterium | reverse complement strand
AGGCTGGCCAAATTTAATGGCATACCTAAACATACGTTCTATTTGCATCTGAAAGAAACTGAATATCGTTTTAATCATCGTCGTGATAATCTTTACCTTGAACTACTCAAATTATTGAGATTGAATCCGCTTTAGCTTCCTAAGACCCATTAAAATAATGCGGATAATTTAAGGTGTTGCGCCAAAGCGCTGCAATAATTTCAGCATGGCCGATGTTTTGTCTAACGTCTCTTGATACTCAGCACCCACTTTTGAATCTGCCACAATTCCCCCGCCCGCCCAATAACGAATTTTTCCCTGCGCGTAAATCAGCGTGCGGATGACAATGTTGGTTTGCATATTACCGTCATACCCTATGTAGCCGATTGTCCCGCAATAAATGCCGCGCCGATTGGGTTCGATCTGCTCGATGATTTGCATGGCGCGTTGTTTGGGCGCACCAGTAATCGAACCGCCGGGGAAACAATTTTTCAGTAATGAAATCGCATCCTGATTCGGTGCAAGCTTTCCGGTGACCGTGCTCACCAGATGATGCACCTGGGCGAAACTTTCTATTTCGAATAATTTTGGCACCTGCACTGAACCTGGCACGCAGCTTTTACCCAAATCATTTCGCAATAAATCTACGATCATTAAATTTTCAGCACGATCTTTTTCACTCTGCTGCAACTCATTTGCCATACGTTCGTCTTGCAGCGGATTGACGGCGCGCGGTCGCGTGCCCTTGATCGGCTTTGTTTCCACCAGGCCATTATGTACTTTCAAAAAACATTCTGGCGAGGCACATAGAATTTGCAACTGCGGCAAGTTCATGAAAGCACTGTACGGTGACGGGCTGAGTTGACGTAACGCAAGATAGGCTTCCAGCGCGTCGCCTGTGGCAGTAGCCACATAGCGCTGCGCCAGATTTACCTGATAACAATCGCCATCACGCAAATATTGTTGGGCGACGTTGAATGCCGTTTCGTATGTGACGCGGTTGAAATTAGAATCGATACGCCCCTGCACATTGAACGCTGCCTGAGGCGTTGTTTTATTATTTTTTTGAGTCGTTGTTTTATTATTTCGCAGACGCTCAATAATCTGCGGCAAGCGCTGCGCCGTGTCAGGATGTCGGTGTTGTGAAACCAGTTGTGCGGTGTGTTGATGATGATCCAATACGATCGCCCAATCGTAAATGCCGATCGCCATATCGGGTAGATGGCTATCATCTTGCGCTGGGGCATCCTGCGCTTTAGAAGGTAACGCAACATAGCGCCGTGCCAGATCGTAACCCCAATAACCCAGCGCGCCGCCAGTAAATGGGATGTCATCCATGTGCCCGCAATCTGGCGCGGCATTTATTTTGGAGTCCCGCATTTGACGCAACAAATCGAAGGGATCGTCGTTAGAGATTCTGCTCCCAAGGGCATCGCTTATTGCAGTGCTCGCGCCATGCGTCAGCAAAGTTGCCACCGGCTGCGCGCATAAAATATCGTAGCGATCACGCCCGCCGCTATCCAGCCATATAGCCCATGGCAGATCATTAATCGCGGCAAAGTAAGTGACAGCATCAGCGGAGTAAGGCAGAGGTGTGCTCGTAATCATGATGGGCGTTCCCGTTTTTCGTGCGCGTTAGCCACCTAAATACGCCCGCTGCACAGCATCGTTGTGTAACAAATTAGCTGTGCTATCCGCTAAAGTAATTAAGCCACTCTCCAACACATAGCCACGTTGTGCCACTTGCAGCGCGAGCTTGGCATTCTGCTCCACTAACAAAATAGCAACACCCTGTGCAGAAATCTCGCGAATGATGTCGAATATTTTTGCCACGAAAATAGGAGCCAAACCCATGCTCGGTTCATCCAGCATCAGTAATTTAGGGCGACTCATCATGGCACGACCCATCGCCACCATCTGCTGTTCACCGCCGGACAAACCGCCTGCCAGTTGAGTGCGACGTTCGGCGAGGCGCGGGAACAAAGTGTAAACCCGCTCCAAGTCTTGCGCGATGGCAGCTTTGTCGTTGCGACAATACGCGCCCATCAACAAATTTTCTGCCACATCCATGCGCGCAAAAATACCCCGCCCTTCCGGCACTAACACCAAGCCGTCCTGCACACGTACATGCAGCGCGAGATTTTGTATCGGCCGATTACAGTAATGCACCGTACCCGCGCTGAGGGGAAGCAAACCTGCCAGCGCTTTAAGCGTGGTGGTTTTGCCCGCACCATTGCTACCGATCAGCGCAACTAGCTCGCCGGGCTCGATGTGCAGCGAGATACCCTTCACCGCTTGAATTCCTCCGTAAGAAACTTTAAGGCCATGCACTTCGAGTAGATTCATAAGACTTTTAGTTGCATTGGGAGTTTTTGGGTTGGCTCATGAAACGGAGATGTGACAATTAAGGAGGATGGAGCAATGGTGGCGAGTGGACTGGGGCTGAATTTAAAACTGTGCATTTATTATTGGCAGGTATTGGAAGTGGGCATTTTCAATATGATTTATCAAGTCGATTTGTATACCTTTAAGTGTTTTGCGGCTATTTCAGATGCTAAAGCGCATATAAGTGCCAGAGTTACAGGATAGCCAAATATTTTCATATTACCTCCAATGATTCGAATAATAGACGACAGACGATGTTTCCCACCAAACTTGCATTATTTTCAACGTAACCGAATATTTGCTTTTACGCTGCCCACTCACCTTAAACTGATCCGCCACGCCAATCAGTCCCAGCAATGAGTATTGCGTTGTGCAATTGGATATTAATAAGGCAACAGCTGAAACCTCCGTTACATTGTTGGATGAGTGAAGCCAGTTGTCATACCATATTATGGTAGAAATAAAGGGGCGAGTGCCCCTTTATTTTTTACAGCAGCCTTATAAAATCTAGTTTTTTACAACCACTCCATTTTCTATTTTAACTTTTTGTCCAACTGTTAAAACAGGATCAGTGGCTTGATTAATGGTTTGTGTGGTGCCATTATCCATCTGCACAACAATGTCATAGGTAGTCGTTTTCTTGACTGTTTTTTCTACTTGATTACCAACCAGCGCGCCACCCACCACACCAACAGCCGTTGCAGCTGTTTGGTTACTTGAGTGTTTGGCAATTTGATTGCCGATCAACCCACCGACCACGCCACCTGCAACGGCTCCTACGCCTGTTCCTTTTCCTTTTGCCTCAATAATGTTCACGGCTGTTACTACGCCACAATTCGCACATATTGCAGGTTTGCTGGCTACTTTTTCTCTTACAGCGGCACGCTGCTGTATTTGAACTTCTTTTTTCACTGCTGCAGCCATGGCTTCCTGCTTGGCTTTTTCTTCAGCCACTGCTGCGGCCACAGCATCTTGCTTGGCTTTTTCAGCATCTTGCTTAGCTTTTTCAGCAGCTTGTTGGGCGAGCAATTCTGCCTTCGCATCTGCAACAGCTTTTTCAACAATTGCTTTTGTTTGTGCAGCGGTTTCTTCAGCTGATGGCTTGGGTGAACACGCGGTAAATAACAGTGTGGCGGTCAGCACAAGCAAGGTCGTTGTGCTGATTAATTTTGATTGCTTAAGTGAGTTTGAAATTTGCATTTTATTTTCCTATATTAACTTAGGTAAAGTGAGCCATTAGAATGTTGCGGACAACCTGTGCATTATATTATATCCACTTCGCTAAGTTAGCCGCCATGCCGATGTAGCTTGCCGGGGTTAATTCATGCAAACGCTGTTTTTCTGCAGCAGGAATATCTAGCGTGTCGATAAAAGCACGTATGGTTTCACGGGTAATACTACCCTGCCCGCGTGTCATGTCTTTGAGTTTATCGTAGGCATTGGCGATGTTGTAGCGCCGCATTATCGTTTGAATTGGTTCAGCCAGCACTTCCCAGCTTTTATCTAAATCTTCTGCCAAGCGCTGCGGATTGGCTTCAAGTTTATTTAAGCCCTTCACACATGATTCATAAGCCAGCAAGGTGTAGCCCAGTGCCACACCCATATTACGTAGCACGGTGGAGTCGGTCAGATCGCGCTGCCAGCGTGAGATTGGCAATTTTTCGGAGAGATGACGCAACAGCGCATTCGCCAAGCCTAAATTTCCCTCGGAATTTTCGAAGTCGATCGGGTTGACTTTGTGCGGCATGGTGGAAGAGCCGACTTCGCCCGCCACCACTTTTTGCTTGAAATAACCCAGCGAAATATAACCCCAGATGTCGCGGTTTAAGTCGATGAGAATCGTGTTAGCGCGGGCATAAGCGTCAAACATTTCAGCCATGTAATCATGCGGCTCAATTTGCGTGGTGTAGGGATTAAAGGTGATGCCTCGCGCATTGACAAAGCGTTCGGCCAGTGCCGCCCAATCCACATCTGGATAGGCTGCCAGATGCGCGTTGTAATTGCCCACTGCACCATTTATTTTTCCCAGAACTTCCACCTTAGCCAGCAGCGTGCGTGCGCGCAATAAACGATGCGCCACATTTGCCATTTCCTTGCCCAGTGTGCTGGGCGTGGCAGTTTGCCCATGCGTGCGACACAGCATCGGCAAATCGGCTAGCTGATGCGCCAACTCGCGCAAACGATTGATTACCCCATCCAGCACAGGCAACATCACCGTATCGCGTCCGGCTTTTAACATCAGCGCGTGGCTTAAATTATTGATGTCCTCCGAGGTGCAGGCAAAATGGATAAATTCCAATGCATGTGCAGTTTCTGGAAACAATAATAATTTTTCGCGCAACCAATATTCGATGGCTTTAACATCGTGATTGGTGCGCTTTTCAATTTCTTTGATTTGTGCTGCGTCGGCTTCATTGAACTGCGCGCACAGCGCATCCAGTCGCATAATGGTGGCACTGGAAAATGGCGCAAACCGTGATGTTTTCTGGGCAGTAATGCCAGGCTCTATACTTAGCGCCTTGAGCCATTCGATCTCAATTAACACCCGATAACGGATTAAACCAAACTCGCTGAAGTGATGGCACAGAGCCTTGACCTTGCTGTGATAGCGACCATCGAGCGGGGAAAGGGCGGTGAGAGAGGAGAGTGGGGTCATGACAATACCTTGCAACAGAAAATAGATATTTTACGTGAAAGCGCTTCCCGGTGGCGGCTTGTGTGTACTTGTAGAAATAGGGGGCTGAATATTCCCTCCACCCTGAATAATCCCTCCACCTAGGCAAACCTCTCCGTCATAGAGCACCACTGATTGCCCGGGCGTAACCGCCCATTGCGCTTCATTAAAAGTGATTGCTGCAATATCCCCAGATAAATCGGTGATGCAGCAACTTGCATCAGCCTGTCGATAGCGAGTTTTAGCTGCGTAGCTGCGTGTCTTGTCAGGTGCTTGAGTGCTTATCCAATGCATTTCCAGCGCGTTCAGGTGTTGCGACAGCAATGCCGGATGGGTGTGTCCCTGCACCACGATCAACTGGTTTTTCTGCATATTTTTTTCCGCCACAAACCACGGCAGACCTGCTGAGCCGCGTGTCCCGCCGATGCCTAAACCCTGGCGTTGACCCAGCGTATAAAAAGATAAACCATGATGTGTGCCCACTTTTCTCCCTTCTGGCGTGAGCATATCGCCGGGCTGCGTGGGCAAATAACGATTTAAAAATTCTCGAAACGGACGCTCACCAATAAAGCAAATACCGGTGCTATCTTTTTTGGCATGGTTCGGCAGATTGTGCTGCCTTGCAATATCGCGTACTTGTGATTTCAGTAGCCCGCCCAGCGGGAACATTGCTTTGGATAATTGCGTTTGATTCAAACGATGCAAAAAATAACTTTGATCTTTGCTGGCATCTTTGCCTTTTAATAATTGGAAGCCATAACCTGTTTCCTGCACTTTCGCATAATGCCCGGTCGCCATTGCATCTGCGCCCAGCTTGATGGCATGTTCTAAAAAAGCTTTAAATTTTATTTCTGAGTTGCATAAAATATCCGGATTAGGTGTGCGCCCAGCTTGATATTCGCGCAAAAAATAACTGAACACGCGATCTTTATATTCCGCAGAAAAATTCACTGCCTCGATAGGAATACCAATGACATCGGCCGCAGAAACAGCATCGATTAAATCCTGGCGGGTTGAGCAATATTCATCATTGTCATCTTCCTCCCAGTTTTTCATAAACAGGCCGATGACTTCAAAGCCTTGCTGTTTAAGCAAAAGCGCGGTGACGGCAGAGTCCACTCCACCGGACATGCCCACCACCACACATTGTCCCCTTGTGGGACATTTTTTCGTCATGAGTAATGCACCAGTAAATCCAACGGGAAACGTTTGCCCGCTAGGCAGTCTTCCACACAGCGCAAAACCAGCGGACTGCGATGGCGCGTCTGACTTTCACGGATTTCATCCAAAGTCATCCAGACCGCACGCACAATACCCGTATCTAATGATTGATCTGGGTAATGCGTCAAAATTTTACCCGTGAATGCAAAGCGTAAATAGGTGGTATGGGAAACATCAGAATGCCAGCGATAAATACCAATCAGATGCTGTGGTTCAAACCGATAAGCGGATTCCTCCAATGTTTCGCGCACAGCTGCATCGAGTAAATTCTCGCCCGACTCTAAGTGACCAGCGGGTTGATTCAGTACTAGACCCGTTGCTGATTCCTCCTCTACCAACAAAAATTTCCCATCGCGTTCAAGGATGGCAGCTACGGTTACATTAGGTTTCCAGATCATGTTTTGTCAGTGCGTGCTTCAAACTTAACTTAGGCTTGCGCTGTCGTCCATCTCTGCTCT
Source organism: Nitrosomonadales bacterium (assembly GCA_947475825.1). GTDB lineage: Bacteria > Pseudomonadota > Gammaproteobacteria > Burkholderiales > Gallionellaceae > Nitrotoga. The sequence goes on along the minus strand of CANJMS010000009.1, from coordinate 35,088 downwards.
CCTTTCTTCGCGTGCTTGGCGGCTCACGATTGGAGTGCCGCAGATGGACTCCCGTAATATGTCTAACTTCTACTGCCACCCCCCGACATAGCTAGTGGTTTTCCCATTATTTAGATAATTTTTCCTGGAATTTTCGGCGTAGCACACATTACATCCGCATTCTGCGCACGATGACGCAAAGCATGATCGATCAACACCAGCGCCAGCATCGCTTCGGCAATAGGTGTTGCGCGTATGCCAACACAAGGGTCATGCCGACCATGCGTTTTTATCTGCACCGCTTCGCCTTGCTTGTTGATAGTATTACGCGGCAGGCGAATACTGGAAGTGGGTTTCAGCGCGATGTGCGCGACAATATCTTGCCCGGTAGAAATGCCACCGAGTATGCCGCCCGCGTGATTGCTGGCAAACCCTTGTGGCGTTAACTCATCGCTGTGCTGGCTGCCACGCTGGATGACGCATTGAAAGCCCGCACCGATTTCCACGCCCTTCACTGCATTGATGCTCATCAGGGCATAAGCGATTTCAGCATCTAATTTATCATAAACTGGCTCACCGAATCCGACAGGCATATTCTCCGCCACCACGGTTAGCTTCGCGCCGATGGAATCGCCGGACTTGCGTATTGCATCGACGTATTCTTCCAATTGTGCGACATAGCTATCATCTGCCACAAAAAATGGATTGCTGTTCACGCCATCCCAACTTTTGAACGGCACAACAACCTCGCCTAATTGTGATAAGTAACCGCGTATTGTGACTCCATATTTTTCATGCAACCATTTTTTTGCAATGGAACCCGCTGCTACACGCACTGCGGTTTCCCGCGCCGAAGCACGCCCCCCCCCGCGATAATCGCGTATGCCGTACTTTTGCCAGTAGGTGTAATCCGCATGACCGGGACGAAAACTCTCAACAATATTGCCGTAATCCTGGCTGCGCTGATCTTCATTGCGTATGAGCAAAGCGATGGGCGTGCCCGTGGTTTTCCCTTCAAACACGCCAGATAAAATTTCCACTGTGTCCGATTCTTTTCTGGGCGTAACGTAGCGCGATGTGCCGGGTTTGCGTCTATCTAAATCCTGCTGAATATACTCAGCTGAAATTTCCATGCCAGGCGGACAGCCATCCACCACGCAACCAATGGCTATGCCGTGTGATTCACCAAAAGACGTGACGGTAAATAAAGTGCCTAAAGTATTTCCTGACATGACTCAACTCGCTAAATGTATGCGGCAAGTTTAACATATCGAATGTACATAAAATAAGCCCAGATCGTACAAGCCCAGGCCGTACGCAACGAGAGAGATGACCATGCAAGCAATTTTAATGACTGCCGCAGGCAGTACAGCGGTACTACAGCTACGCGATATAAATTTGCCGGAATTGCCTAGCGCGCAGCATCTGCGAGTAAAACTGGCGGCGGCAGGCGTGAATCCGCTTGATACAAAACTGCGCGCCAAAGGTACGTATTATCCTACCAACTTACCAACCATTTTGGGTTGCGATGGTGCGGGCATTGTGGAGAAAATCGGTAGCGCGGTGACCCGCTTTAAAGCAGGCGATGCCGTGTATTTTTGTAATGGCGGCATAGGGGGTGAGCCTGGCTGCTATGCCGAATACACCACCGTGCATCAAGATTATTGCGCGGCTAAACCTGGCATTCTCAGCTTGCAAGACAGCGCGGCAATACCGCTGGTGTTGATTACCGCTTGGGAAGCACTGGTTGAACGGGCGCATTTGCAAGCCGGACAAACACTACTTATCCATGCCGCAGCGGGCGGTGTGGGGCATATCGCAGTGCAGCTTGCCCAGCACATGGGGGCGCATATTGCAGTAACAATAAGTGACAACAAAAAATCCGGGCTGGTACAAGGTCTGGGCGCAGAGAAAATAATTTTTTATCGTGAACAAGATTTTGTGCAAGAAACTTTAAATTGGACACAGGGTAAAGGGGTAGATGTGGTACTGGATTGCGTGGGCGGCGAGACATTTTTGCGTTCGTTTAACGCGGTGCGGGTTGGTGGAAAAATTGTCACGCTGCTGTCTACCCCGTTATCCCTGGCAGACAGCCAATTGGCGCGATTAAGAAATTTATCGCTGTGCTATGAGCTGATGCTCACACCGCAAGTGCAGCACCTGCCCGAAGAACGAGTACGACAACGAAAAATTTTGGAGCAAGGCGCACAATTGATCGAGGCGGGTAAGCTTGGCGTACTGGTAAGTCACATATTACCGTTGTGTGAAGCTGCGCAGGCGCATCAGCTTATTGAGCAAGGTGGTGTACTGGGAAAAATTGTTTTAACGATGGACAATTTTAGCTTGTAATAATACCGCTGTGTTATTTTTTATCTGGGATTTTTATCTGGAATCTGCCTTGGATTCAGCACTGGGTTGCGCTTCCCATTCTTTGAGTATCGCATCGGCGCGCTTCCGATACACATCATCTGCTGGCACCAGATGTTGATAAATTCGCATTGCGTTAATGGCTGCGGGCAGATCTTGCAAGCCATCATGTGCCATAGCTAAACCATAGTAGGCATTAATCTGATTTTTGTTTAACTGAATACTTGCTACAAAAAAATCTCGCGCCGCAGCATAGCGCTTCAAGCCAAGCAAGGCATATCCCATATTAGCGCTGGCTTCCGGCATGGTCGGCGCAAACTGTAATACACGGTGCAGTACGGTTATCGCTTCATCAAATTTTTTTTCTTGTAGTAGGGTCACACTTTTTTGAAATTGTTGCGTGATTTCAGTATTTATTCTTTCCTGTGCATGTGCTGCCAGTGCTTGCTGTATTTTTTCTTTTTCCTGTATTTTTTCTTTTTCAGCGTCCGCTGCACTCTTGATTTTTTTCTGTGAGCTGGAGGTTGGCGATTTATCTGCTTGAACCGACTCCGTCTCATTAGGCTGGTCAGGTAGCGTCCTGTCTAACATAGCAGGTGAGCCCGTTTCCGGCGGCAAGACATTGGGGATGGAGGTATCGTATTCATCGGTTTGAGTAGCGATCAGCAGCCCGCCAGCAACCGTTAAAGCAGCGGTAATCAGCAGTGCTCGAATACGAACATCACGCATGAGGGGTAACTCGTTGGACGGCCTTATTTCCGCCCATCCAGATACTGCGCCAGATGGCGAAGACAAACAGCGCGATGCCTGTTAGCGACAGCAGACCGCCCAAGCCCATTAAACCCATAGCAGCCATCGTGCCAAAAGTTTGCTCAGCTTGATCGACATAGGGTGTTTTACGCGGCACGCCCAGCGTACCTAGCCACGCTAATGATGAAGCCAGTGTCAGCAAGCCGGAGCTATAAACGACGAGTTGCCAGCGTGCCAGATGACCAACAGTGTAACCAAAGGTTTGCAACATGCGATAGCCAAACCCCATGTAAGCCAGGGTTACTGCGCCGACCGTGCCGTGATAATGCGCGGTGACCATGGTGGTTTCACCGTTGATAGCCGCGCCAAAAATACAACCTAATATAAACAAGGTAAGTGAAAGAGCCAGTGCCAGTGTTTCTACTTTACCCCACACGGCGCGTCCGGCCTGTACCAACTGCATAATTAAATAAGCAGCCATGAGTATCGCTGCAGGCCATGCGCCCCAGGACATCAGTGCGGTAAATGCGCTGCGAGATTCAGGGCTGCTGACACTGGCGCTAAGATGAATGTAGGGAACGCTCAGCAACGGCAACACACCTGCAATGAGCAACCCAATCAACCAACGACGCGGTGCGATGGCACGACCAAGCACATAATCACCCAGCACAGTCCACACGGTCATCATGATAAGCACATGCACAAATTGCAGCAGATGCCCTGGCCCCCAGAATAAAACTTCAAAGTTGGCGTGACTGCTGGGCACACCTGTTTGCACAAGCGAAGTAAAAAATGAGCCGACCGCAATCGCCGCTGCAGCAATAGATAGCAGCGCACCTACATGCCAGACATCGTAATGATTTGTTTTTAATCGTTGCACAATATCGCTCGCTGCGGATGCGCCACAGAGTGCAATCCCAAGTGCAAAGCTACTGAGTCCCGCCAAAAAAATCCGGCTATCCAACACTGGCACATAATTGGCTAGTATGGCAGGAGCTGCGCCCAACAAGGGGGTTAGTGCCATACTGAGTGCGCCAGCGTAGGCCAAAATTTGCGCGAAGCGGCGCAACGTGCTGTAGCTTCCTGCCGCCAAACTCCATAAGCTGGCAGCACAAACCAGCATCCACACAATCAAGGCAAAGCTGACGTGCAGCACCAACACGTTTCGAAATAATTCACGGGTGGCAGGTAAGCCGCTCAGCAAGGGTGTGCGCGTGGCAACTACCAGCACGGCATATAGTGTGGATAGCGCCAATGCCCCCACAGCCAGCATGAGCCACGCGGCAATTTGCCGACGTGTCACGGGATCGAGAGGTAGAGCCAATTTCATGAACGTCCCACACCTTGATGAAAGTCAGTGGATACAAAGGGAACACCGAAAAAAACCAAAAAGGCCATGATGAACACACCGATTACTAACAGCGCGCCAGTGTGCGGCTTGGTTTTATAAGTATGGCGCAGGTGCAATGAAAAAATGACGAACAGCCACGTAATAAACGCCCAGGTCTCTAGCGGATCCCAGTCCCAATAGCGTCCCCAAGCATCTTGCGCCCAAATCGCGCCAGTAATAAGCATGAGTGTTTGGAATATCATAGCCACTGCCATAAAACGGAAAGACAGATCATCTAAGCGGCTGTCATTTGGCAAATGCGCGAAACGCATCGCACCATATTCCGTACGTCGCGATAATATTATGCCGGAAATACCCACGGCTATAAAAACGGTGCTGATGAAAACCTTGGCAAATCCAATATGAATGTATAACCAGATGGTGTGATAAACCTGCGGTTTATGTCCGACCTCACTGGGAGTAAACATCATCATCCAACCCATCATGAGAAATAAAATCGGCATAATAATCGCCGCCGTCGCACGTATTGCCGGAATGCGCCAATAAACCAAGGTGTAAATGAGCAATAAATTCCAGATACCGCTGGATAAGGCTTCGAACATGGTGATGTAGGGGCCGTGTCCCATGCGCTCCCAACGCAACGCAATCGCTGTGGTGTGCAGCACCACACCCAGCACCAGCAATGCGAGTATGGCGCGCTCGGGTTTGCGTTGCATGACAAAGCCGATAATCGAGAGTGAGCCAGCCAGAACGTAGGTAACCAAGGCGACCCACAGTATTTGTAATTCCATAATTAACTTTTAAAAAATGTGTAGTGCATTATGCCAGAGCTAGCTTATTTACCAGGCTCATCCGCTGTCGTATCTGCGGCAGCTTGCTGAAAATGCTCCGGGCCGGGGTTCTCCGCGTTTGTATTTCCTGAGTTAGGATTCCCGGAGCTCGGGTTCCAGGGTCGTGCGGAAAACTTCCGCCAAAAATGCCAAGCCATGCTCAGCACTGCCAAGACGCTAGCCGCCAGCAACCAAGGTAAGGTGAAATTATACGACACATCGTAACCCATCCACTTGCGTAACTCCTGATAGGTCAGCACGCCATCCGGTAAAGGGACGCTATCGCCAGGCTTTAGTTCCCAGCGCTGGTCATTGTCCCCTTGTGGGGCATTCAGGCGCACAACTATTTTGTGTTTATCGGGCACGCGCAATTCAGAGGGCTTGTCACGAGAAAATATTTCCTCCTCCATTTGCAACAATATCCACACTGACGTGGAACTGCCGGGCGGCTTCCATTCATTCTTTTGCTGCAAATAATCACGCGGAAAAGAAGGCAGATGCACCGCACCTATTTTTTCTGCGCTACCATCGGCAGGTCGCCAACTAAAGATTGGCGCAAAGCCTTTGTTGGTGGTGGTATAAAATCGGTAGCCGCCCAACAACAATGGTTCTTGATCGCCGATGACAGATCGCCCGGAACGTCCGTCTGGCGCGACCCACGCTACCTGGTTACGGGTGTCGGTGCGGCGCAATCTACCATCGGTGTTGGTGTAATTCACGGTAAAATTTTCATTGGTAAGCTGTAATTTTCCCAGCCGTCGATTATGCAAAGGGCCACTTTCCTCACTCATGGTCTGCCCGGTAAAGGTCTCACCTTCTACGATTTCTATTCGACCTTTAAGATACGTCAGCCAATCCAAGGCGATGAGCACGGCAATGGCGATCAGTGCCAGATGAAATATCAGCAACGCCATTTGTCGCCTGAATACTGGATTAGTCAAAACCGTTGCCGCCAGATTGATGGCGAAGCCTATGAATGGCACAGCCAGCGCCCACACGAAGCGGGTATGCGTGTAGTAAATAATTAACACCCCAGCCAGCAGCAGGATGATGAGTACCAAAGTTAATTTGAGTGAGGCGAGCGCACGTAAAATTCGCAGTGCAACATTGCTGCTAGGCGTAGGAAGACCTGGAGATGGGATGCCTAGAGGTGGGATGTTAGACCCTGAAGTTGGGATTTTAGACAAAATCAAATTCTGTGGAACGCATTTTCAAACGAAATTTATTTTTGAAGATAAGCAAACGCAGAAAGCCAGCCCGTAAAACCGCGACTAAGCACAATACCCAACATGGCAAAGTACACTCCTGTTATTAATAACAGGAGTGTACTTATCTGTGCTACGCGTTACAACGATCCACCACAACTTTCATTGCTGTTCATCATCCACGGAATACCAAGACGATTAACGGCATCACCGGGTGGTCCTGCATTACCGCAGTTGGTTTGTTCCCAAGTACCGCTGTTAGCGAAGGTATTCACCTTAAGGCGGGTATTCAAATAGTAGGGCGGATTGGTATAGCCTCGTGCTCTCCAATAATCGGCTGGACCTCCAGACACAGTCGGATTTGCCAGACTAGGATTGGGCAAATCTGACGCCCGCACCTGTGTACCAGCTGGGATGGGTTGCCCAACGATGCAGTTAACACCGTCAGCAAGTTCCTCTAGTCGACAGAGCGCCTCCGGCCCTACGTCATTCAGGTTGGCCAATAGCACCTTATTTTTCCAGCCATGCGGCACAGCGACATGACACCAAGTACAGCGCATTGCACCTACTATGTTGGCATGAAATACATGCAGATTGTTGTCTTTAGAACCTGAAAATCCGCTTGTTTTTTTGACCGATCCAGTTGTGGTTGGATCAGGCGTAGCGTAATTGCCATAGTCATGACATTTAAAGCATAGATCATTTTGGGTACTGACCCGCGCCCCATCCGGGTAATTGGGGCCAGTGATAGCTCCACCATTTAAGTTTGGCGTGTCGGCCAAGCAATTTGCCAATGTACCATTCACGCTATCAGGGTTATCTGTTCCTGTGCATCTATCCCATGCGCCTTTGAGTAGGAAATTATGATTGGAACCATGCGGACCCCATGGGTTGGTACCTAATGATCGGTTGGAAGACCCGGTGATGGGATCGCCGTTTAGTGGAATAACTGATCTAAGGGGGGTGCTGGAACCATGACAGTCCGTACAATACATGGTCTGCACACCCACACCATTGCTCCAAGGCAAGTTCCAAATTGTCGGAGTTAGCGGGCCGTTAATACCAAAACCGCGTTGATCTGGCGTGCGCCCGGTTGGGCTAATAACAGGATGCCAACCACGCCGATTGTTAGTTTGGAAATCAACCACATTTCCCGGATTCACTATACCAGGTGGTGATGTGCCGGCAAATGCCCCGGAATCCCCCGGAGAGACAGTTCCACCTCTATGCGTAATCGGTCCTTGAATTTCCTTGGCGATATTAGTGTATTGAACTAAGGCATTGGTGCCAGCGGGTGTCGTCCCTTGGCCACCTGGGTTTGTTGTTCTCAAGATTGGTTTATTGCCAACGGTAGGATTGGCAGTAGTCGAAGGCAGATCATTATCAGAAAAGCCGAAGTTAGAGTGACACTTTAAGCAGATCTGATACTCACGCGTAACATAAGGCTCTGTCACCAAAGTCGATGAGCTAGTCCCGGGATCGCCGCGCTTAACTATAAAATCGATAGGCATTCCAACGCCGGGCACCCCGCCGATGCTGTTAAACGAAGCACTACCATACACGGGTTCTACCCCATAAATGCCACGTAGCGGGCCAGAGGCAATATTGCTATGAATAAAGGGCGCGCCCGCATTGGTTTCGCCCGCAGGGACTGTGGCTGAATTATAATGAGGATGTGTTCCAGACATATCAGGCTGGCCGGTGAGCGATCCGGGCGGTTTACCCAAAAAGCTGCGGAATGGCACTACACGATGCGGGTTGTGGCAGTCGGTACACTCAACATGTCGGCTAGCAAGATTCGGATTGGCGCCGGCATCACTCGGTCCGCGCCCAAGATTGGCACGCTGCTCAATAAAATCAGAGCCGCACTTGTTGGTTTCACCGCTACAGTCTGGTGCCAAGTCAGTTTTTTGACCGCTGATGTTGTGTATCTCAACAGTGCCATTCCCACCAAAGTCTTGCAAACCTTGTACTGCGGTGGTAATAGGCATGCGCCGGTTTAACGTGGTGAAGTCTGTTTTAATATCGGGTGGCGGACGATTGACAGTATTGTTCACTACTCTGGTGGCAGCGTTGCTGTGACAGGTAAAGCAGGTTTCTTCGATGGCCGGATTGCCCCCAGTTTTGGGTGTGCCAGGAGGAACTTGGGTGTCTACGCCTTCACGTAGTATCCTGCGACTGCCTTGTACGGTATGCGTGTCATGGCAATTCAAACAGGCGGCTTTCCAAATTGGCAAGCCTTCTGGAAATTCGCGCAGGGCAATGGCAGACATACTTGCACTCGGCTTGTAGACTGAAAGGGCTGATTGCGAATTAGCGTGTGATGAGAATGACCATGGGCCCGCAAAATTAGGTATACCCCCCGCCAAACTAACTCGCCCTTCTTGATTTCTGTCATGGCACGCCAGACAGATAATGTCATTGGTTTGATTAAATTGCGCTAAAGGCTGCGCTTCTTGAAAGCGATTTAAGCGCAGGAATTTTTGATTTCCCAAAGCGGGATCACTTTCCCGCAAATGAGGATCATGGCAAGTGGCGCACTGCACTTGAGCCGATTGTGGGCCTCCACCAATAGGTGTTTCAAGTTTGATTTTTGGATGAGACGTTGCCGTGCGCACGCCTACAACAGGGGTCGCATTATCAGGCCAGCGCTGGTTAGCATCTGGCGTTAATGGGCGCAATTCGCCATCCCGTTCAGCCAATGCTCTATTAAAATTGATTGAAATCGGATGGTCATTGGTTAAATCTGTACCCAGCCTGCGAGTAAAGCCGGTAGTCGCGCCTGCGCCCTCGCGCATAAAGCTGTCATCAGTCTTCCGTACACCATCAATATTCAGTGCTATGTTTTGTCCGGGCAGACCATTGCGTTCCGATATACCGTTGGCAACATTGACATTGCCGATAGCCAGCGTGCCATCATGACAGGACAGACAAAGTTTGGAGCTGCCACCCGGCTGTTCCAGACGTGCGCCTAATATAACTTCGGAGTCAAGGGATTTTGAAGTATAAGTCTGATAAGTTGCACTCGACAGCTTGCGATTCCATATCGGACCCACTGGCCTATTATTGGCATCCATGGTTGCGCCGTGCGGGTTGTGGCAAAAAACACAAATCTGCGTTGCCGCTTCAGTCTGACGCTGCGAATCTTGCACATCCGAGGCACGCGAACCACCACCCACCAAAGAGCCATCAGGTCGAGTTGCTCCGGAGTTTGGGATGCCGCGATCGAGTACTACTCCAGTGGGGGTAGGTGTATCCGCTGGCGTCGAGGAAAAATTGTGTTTGGTGCCGCGTATGTCTGCAATTTTAGCTGCTAGTACATCGGTTGTAGATAGGGCAGTACAAATTAAAAATCCCGCAATCAGCGGCAATCTATAATTTAATACAGAATAATGTTTTGTCTGGCTCATTTGCTTCTCCTGCTTAAATTTCTGATCTATATATACTAGAACTCTAGGCTTTCAACAATGTTTCTTGATGGATTGAAAGCTTGTGGCTTTAATGTCATTAAGCAACTTTTATGCAAACTGGTTAGGTATTTCCATAAACTCGGCATTTCCATATAAATATTGGCTAAATTTAATTGTATCTGCATCCATGCTGGCATGTATCTTAAATAGATTATTCGTGCAATCAACGGAACATTTGCCTTATAACCTATTAGCCACGAGCAATTTAATTAGCCCGCACGGGCAAGTCAATCAGCGGTGTGTCGGCAATAGGCAGGGTGCTGGCCGAACTATCCAGCAATGAATTTTGCGTATCTGGTGCTTTTAAATACTGTAGCAGTGACACACGCCCATTAAACATGTCGGCTATAAACACTTGGTCATTGCTATCCACCCAGACACTGGCAGGAAGATAAAATTGTCCAATGCCCTCCCCTGTTCCGCCTATCGGTATCAAAAATTCACCTTCCCGATTAAATACCAACAAGTGATCGTGATACGACTCCACTACATAGACATTGCCATCGCTATCGACCGCCACGCCTTTGGGTCGAACCAAGTTGCCCACATTGTTACCACGTTTGCCTATGACTCGTTTTGCAATTCCGGTTTCAGCATCCAACACCTGCACCCGTGCATTTAAGGTATCTGTTACAAATAGCTCGCCCTTGTCCAAAGCCATATAGGTGGGTGAATTAAATTCGCCAAGTTTTTCACCTTTACGTCCAATTGTGCGTAGCAGAGTACTGCTTTTTTTTCCAGCCGCATCGCTAGTATTATTTTGAGAAACATCAAACACCTTAATGTTGTGATCGTGAGTATCTGCTACATAAAGAAGTTGTTTGACTCGATCAAATGCTAAACCAGTGGGGCGAACCAACTGCCCCTCACCTATGATAGCTATACTTTCTCCACGCAAGTTTAGTTGTGTGACATAGGCCAAGTCTGCATCAGCCACATAAACATCATTTGCCATTCCCATGACAATGCCAGTGGGCGTAATAAAAGTCTTCTGTGCTGTGGCATTATTCCAGATGTCGAGTCGCCCAGCAACTTGATCAAACACATACACCGCCTGACGACTCACATCAGTGACTAAAATTCTGCGACCTTCAACATCCACCACTCCCGCTTGGGGGCGCTGCAATGTTATGGGGGTAGATTCACCTGCAGTAAGCCCGATCAACCAACGAAGTGCAGCCATCATATGCTGGCCAACCGAGCGATTTGCTTGGTTAGCAGGGCGGAAATTTTCTTCGCCGTATAATTCGCCAGCATATTTGAAGCGGGGTACTTCTCCACTTTCAAGTGGCGGCCAAATTACATTTCTTACTTCACGCTTACCTTCGCTAGTTACGCCAGGCCCCGTGCCAAAATCCAACACATCCGGTACTTTATTGGATGAGCAACCTGACAATAAAACCAAGGTCAAGAAAATGCCCTGCCAACCAAAAAAACGACTAAAAAATTGACTCACTGTTTAAATCCAGAATTCGTATTCATTGGTGTTTGTATGCGGAATGTCAGTACCCGCGACCCCGCCCCGTCAGCGAGGTAAAGCATGCTTCCGTCAACTGCAAGTGCGCTGATTTCATTTGCTCGTAGCGCGTGTACGGTATAGCGAGTAAATAGTTTGCCATGCAGGAATACTTTCAAAGTGCGATCAGCGGCATCCGCTACAAACAGATGTCCGAATTGATCCGCTGCCAAAGCTTGCGGTTGCAACAATTCACCTTGTCCAATGTGCGCATTTACGCGACCTGTGTCGTCAAACTCAACCACGCAACGACAAAGGCTGTCGATTGCATATAAATTTCGTCCAACATTGGCTAGCGACCCTAATGCGCTTAAATTTTTATCTGCCGGAGAGTGTAGCGGCCAGCCCGGCAAGCCTAAACCATTTAAACTACCCAAAGGGCTAAACATGATTAAACGCTGGCTTAGTTTGTCTGTTGCTATAATACGTCCATCAGGACTACCTACAACAAACCCATCCAGACTGCCAGTGATGGAAGGATCACCGATGATACGCACAGACTGTCCCGGGGAATGTACTCGGATATTTGCTCGAATCTTGTCCAAGACAAACAATGAACGATCTGCACCGACTTGAATCTGTGTCCACGGCCTTGCAATTTCATCAGGCACTACGCTTAATATTTGGGTAGACAAGTCAAATTTATATATTCTGCGAGAACCGCTGTCGGCGATATATAAATCAGTATTGCGCGTGGCCAGTGCGACAGGATAGACCAGCTGTGTAAAGCCGCCTAATGATCCCGGCAGTGGAAAACCATTTGCGTCAACAGCAGCCGCTAACTGTCCACCAGTTATAGTCTGTTGAGGTGTCAATAACTCATTGGTCTGCCTCGTAATTGCAGAAGAGGGATTGGCCGGCAGCACTGCTGAGTTTTTATCACTCGCGCAACCGACAAGTGAAGCCGCTAGCAGCATTGCTATCCAATTTAAGTTGCGTAGCATGTTTGTTTACCGTAACAACATGGCTATCTGGTTGCAGGCCCACGAGTTTGCTCACCGCGCTGTACACCAGTAACCAATCCAGGTTTACCCGAATGGCACATTTCACAACGATCTGGCGCCCAAGCGATTTTGCCGTTATGGCACATACCGCAGAACTTTCCTTTGGTAATGTCTTCCATAGTAATATTATTATATCCAGCGCGCATCACAAAGCCACCCGGAAGGTGACAGACGTTGCATGTAAAACGAATACGATGGAACCAGTGTGGAAAAATAACTGGTCGCGCGCCGCCTTTTTCTGCCTTGTTGTTCATGGTCACATCAGCGTACTCGCCCTGCGCCCCTGTTGTGATAAAGGTCAGACACAACGTCATTACAATCAACGATTGTTTAATGATTGCTCTCATTAGCTCTCCTGCACCGCTAAGCGGCAAATTTCAACGACATCGCTCATTTAGTTATCACCATTGCCTTTACTTGCCAATTCTGGGCGCTAACCGCCACTATATTAATGAGTGTCAATTCTTCCGCCTGTTCTCAACCACACTCCCTAAAAAGAGAATCTCGACTTCGCTATGCTATTGCAAATCATATAATTAATCTTTTTTTTCACCTGCAGACAGTAAATTCAAACTACCGGTTTCTTGACGAAATTGCCAGCATGCATAATTATTTTTATAGAAAGATTCAAAACTACCATTCATATACTTAAACAGCTTATCCAATTAGAACTTTAAATTTCACAACTTATCAGGCTTATCAATTTCAAATAGCTGATTAATTAGTCCAACTTTTTCGCTGAAATTTAAAATTGCTACATCCAATTACAAAGCAAGTCTCCTTAACTTCATTAGCGTGCTGCCGGTGCTGCCGGTGCTGCCGGTGCTGCCGGTGCTGCTGCAGCTGCTGGCAGAGCGTGAAGCTGCGAGCGACCATCAGAAAAGAAATTCGGTTTTCTGCCCTTTAGCCTGGCGCGCTCGCGCGCTTTTACACCATCTATGCTGTTACGATCCACACTATGACAACGATAGCAATTAGAGATAGGAAATGCTACCGCACTATGGCATACACCGCAAAATTCACCGCTTAATATAGCCTCCATACGGATGTTATTCGAACCCTCTTGCGGGATAAAGATCTTCTCTTTAACGACGGGCATTTCATGGCAATTTTGGCAATGTAGCCATTGCTCATGCGCCAAATGTGGAAAGCGCACTATCGGTTGACTCCCCCATAAGTTGAGAAAGATGTCCAGATCCATGACTGGCACCTCCACTTCGATTCCAGCAGAAGCAGGCTCTAAACTGCGGCGTGGGTTTATTAACCCTTCCACACGTGCAGTAACCCAATTAACGTGGTTGCCATAATCATTTGGCGGCAGAGTCGAAAGCCCCTCACGTGGCTGCTGCATCTTCTTCAATAATGGATTGGCGGAATCATGGAATCCATCCTCTACCAACAATGGCCATTTTTCTTCAATGGTTTTGACTTTTGGGGTAACTTGAACAATATTAACCGGTGTCATAGAAACCTTAGCACACGCCCCCAATCCCAACACCATTAAAAGCAAAATGCCAATCAACGATTTTGTCCGAGTATCAAATTGCTTCATAAGCTACTTTCAAAAAGATGCACATTATTTTTTCAAGTAAAAATTAATAGTTACAGGTTACGATTAAACGGGATTTTAATATTTGCTTCATCTTGTGCCTTTTTTAAGGATTTAAGGATAACATCCTGTTGCATCAGCACTGCTGCGCGAGCGATCCTTCGCGCCTCTTCCCGTATTTCACTCAATTCCTTAACTTCATTTTTCTGACTTAACTGACTTGGGATGGGACCTTGCGTTATTGGGGAAGTCCCTGCACTTTGAGCAGCTACATTTGTGACCCAAACAAGCATGCCGATTGTAAATATAGCAATTTTTTCTAAGCGCATAAATTTTTTTAGAGCGAAATATCTTGTCATGTTGCGCCTATTTTTTAGTTCCCAAAGGTTCAAATTTAATTAATAAAGGTTCCAGCCTGTGCAACCGAATCGTACTTTTATAAATAAACGTGCATGTAACCGATAGTCCGTATGGTAAGTCCTATGCCATTTATACTCTTGCAGCTTTGTCATTGTGACAGGATCAGGAAATATAATCTTTATGAAATTTTAGCCCAATTAACTTTACTGCCACCAACCTTCAATTTTATTCCTAAATCGATACTAGACATTTTACAGGTACTCATCCATTTCTTGTCCGCAGCGATAGATCTATTAGTTGCATAATAAATATCTTATCTAAATTTTTTATCACACTAAATCGAGCCGAAATTTCTGCCAACCAGCACGAAAATCGAGTCACTCTTAAAATTGGTAAATCTAGAAATTGTTCCATTCAGCCGCACAAAAGCGCGACCAATGTTGTAATTCAGCGATTGATCGAGTATTGACCCGGAACGGCGATTTAATTGATCAATTTGAGTCACCGTATTCTCAAAATTTAAATACAAGGCACTGAGCGTTAGCGAATATCTCAACCCTTGCACATCAAATGCACGGGCATGTTGGTATCCCAAGCTAGCATTAGCAGTTTTGGTGATTTGACCTCGCCCGTTGTTAGCCCATTGCAAAGTTGCCACAGCCGAGGCACTCGAATTGACTGAAGATCTGTTAAGGCCATCTATGCCCAAAGTAATAGTTTGATATTGATTCCGATTGTCACCACCCGTAATGCGAATATCTGCCACTGCGAGTGAAACAGACCCCGAGGTTGTTTCGCCTGCCAGTGGTCGCCATGACGCATTAGCAGTATTAGAAAGGGAAGTACTGCGGCCATTTAAACGGCTATCCCGAACCAATATTGATTGTGCCGCGCTAAGATCAAGTGAGGATCCGCCTTGCAGTGTTTGGGGCGCGTTTAGCGAATGTCCTAATCCGCTACTCAAGCTGAAGCTGGAGGGCTGCGTGGTATGTTTGGTGGCAACCGCAGCAGCATTTGCATTCCAGTTATAGGACGCAATGCCAAACTGCTGCATATTCGAACGGTAATTCGCACTACCATTACCTGACCGCGCTTGATTTACAACCTGTCCACCGCGAATGCCAGGCACACCAGAACGAGTGTTTGCAAAGGATCCTCCCAAAGAGTAATTGACATTCGGACTGGCGCTATACGTAGCGCCAAGATTGGCAGTTCTGCTCTTCGATACCAACTCGTTGGGGGGAAGAGCAGTAAGGGTTGGATTCTTAGTTTCAAACTTCGCATCAAAGTAATTCCCACCGGCTGTCAAAAACAAAGGCAAATCTTGCTCTGGCTGCCAAGAAGCAGTAGAAGTTGCCTGTGAAAAATGATTGCTGGTATTTAAGAGTGCACTCGAAGAATTTGTTTGGTCATGCATAGCCTGTGTATTCAACGAAAATAGTGAGTTGGGGCGGTATGTATGACTCAAATTACCACCACCTGACCGCAAATCAGTGTTATTTACATTAAACCTACTTTTATTGTGACGCACATTTGCACTTAGTGTCTGATCAAGGTACTGAGTGCTTGCATTTGCAGACTTACCAATTACTAAATTATCCCCAGATTCTGCTATATTCAGGTTGTTATAATCATAATTCAAACCAAATCGAGTTGCATTATCGGTCAAGCGCTGCTCGTGCTGTAAGTTATAGCGTTTGCCAACGCTCTCACGACCCACTTGTGAATTGATTGGAAGAATAGTTGAATTACTACGGTTGTAGTAAGCAAGAGTATCTGACAAACCGCTTAGAGGTCGGTAATTTTGGCGTACATCGGTACTTTTGGTAGTAAAGTTTATGCTAGGGGTCAATGCCAAACCATTAGTGCGGCTGTCAGAAACCATGTGCGAAGCAGAAAATGGAAAACGACTCTGCGGAAACACTGATAACGTACCATTTCCTACCACAGATGTATCTTTCTGCGACTGATTGCCAGTGTAATTTTTACCACCAATCACCCCCACCCCCCCCTTTAATTGAGCAAACCAAGGCTGCCAAATGTAGGTTGAGGCGCGCAAGTTAACTGCACTGAAGTCACGCGAGAACTTGCTTCCTGGAGTGTAATTTTGCCTACTTATACCACCTGATATGTCACCTCCGAATTGCAAAGATGGCAAACTAAATTGAAAATTTTCAAGCACGGATGTCTCATCTTTTACCGGAACATCTGCAACTACTTCACTTTCCTTTTCCGCAGCCTCGCTCAGATTGGCAGCATTGCCTGATTGAGCGACACCTGTTGAATCAACCGGGGTCACCCTGCGCGCTGGATCAATGAATTCCGCCTGCGCGAGTAGCATCAATGGCTCGGAAGTTACCTCGACAGCCAGAACTACACACTGCCCACTGAACGACAGAACAATGAAGCTCAGCATTAGTAGCGCGTTATTTATACACCTACGTTTTAACATTCCTTTTGACATAACCAGTGCTACACTCCATTTTTTATTCTGTCACCTGTCATAAAGATCACAACAGATCACAAATTTTAAAGTTATACCTACTAGGTGTAGTACACACATAAAATTAATTCAGGATTTTTATTTTAGCCTCAGCACGAAAACGAGCCACTGTATTTTGCCAGTGTTGTTCAGACTTACTTCGATAGAGCAAATCCCGTGCCCGAACTTGTACTACACTGAAATCCTGCAACGCTCCTTTTGTGCGCTCATCCAACCGGTAGATGGCTATTCCTTCCAACACAGTCAACGGTTCCTCAGGAACTAACAATGTTAATTTATCAATCTTATTTTGTAGCGCATCAGGCATCATGCCACGATGTAAATATCCCAAGTCACCCCCCCTACCGGCTGACTCATGCTGCGAGTATTGCCGCGCTTGCTCAGCAAAGTCAGCACCCTGCTGAATGCGCCCATATATTTCCTGGGCAGCTTTTTGTGCTTTAACCCACACTTCCTTTGTTGCGGAGGGATCAACTTTTATAAGAATAACTGATAATCGTAATTTTTCTGGCTCAATAAATAGCTCAGGACTCTGGTCATAAAAACTTCGCACCTCAGTCAACGTGGGTTGCGGGATTGCACGAACCGATGTTTCAAGCTGCTCCAATAAACTTTGCTGGCTCACCTGCGCTTGTATTGCTGGTAACAATTGCTCTCGTCTTTGCTTCCAATCGGGCATCGCACCGTTCCGCCTGTCATATTCAGCCAATGCTCGATCAAGCTTTGCTGCCTCAGGCTTAAAACCTTGACGCCGCGCCTCATCGGTCAGCACTTCGCGATTAATAAACATATCTGCTACTTCTTTACGTACCGCATCAAACTGACCCTCTGGAACCTTGCCATGAAAAAAACGCTGCCGAAGAACAGACGAAAAAAACGCATCATATTCACGCATAGTAATCAGCTTGCCATTCACCTCTGCGAACATAGCCTCCTGGGCTAAAGTGGGCATTGAAGTAAGCCCTGCCCAAGCTACACCAACGGACAACAAAAGCAGAGCACTTGTTTTTAGTTTCACAATTTAACTTTAAAGTAAATAGCTAGTGCTCTATCTAGCCATCAAATTATCAAACACTCTTTAGGGTGCCCATTTTCAATTCTGGCAGAGTTGTTTTGTCACACTCAGCTGAGTGCCATTTGCCTGGCAATGTAACATCTACTTTGCATGACATGTCAGACACATGCCACTATTGTTATTGGCTCCTACACGGCGTAAAAAAGTTCTTTCTGTGCTGTGAGGATCATGGCAAGTTGCACACTCCACTTGATTGGTCGCATACAGCGGCAAGTCAGTTTTTTGAAAACCAGGGCCAGAAAGAGAGGAAGGTGTCTGCACGCCGGCAACAGCCGCACCTCCTTCAATCCAAAATCTACCTGCGCCGTTGGTGTGTGCTAAAGGAAAATCATTATCTGCACAATTGCCAGGCACATTTGGCGTTAGCGAGCCGCCACAGAAATTCATGCCCACCGGATGGTCATTTCTTAAATCCGTACCAAGCATGGTAACTATGGTTGGATTGAGATTACCGCCCGGCATCAAACCGTCAGCGAGTGCTCCAGTCCACACTGCGCCAGCCAATCTTGCACCACCAGGCGCGAAGCCGCCAGAGCCGGGGGCATTAATCATATTATCCATAGCCTGCGTGCCGTCATGACAAGTAAGACATGCTCTAGAAATACTGCCTGGACCAACGGTTGTGCTGTCCATAGTGGCAGAATTGGTTACTGCGTAAGACTGATACAAGGCTACGCCAGGGGTCGGACTACCTTTATTCCAAATTGGAGCGGCAATGCTGGTATTAGCCCCGTGTGGAGTATGACAAAAAATACAGATTTCACCCTGCCCAAAACCGCTACTGGCTTCGCCAATAAGGTGATTCGTATGCAACCCTGTGGTGCTCAAATTATGCTTGCTGGCCGCAATACCTCTCTGTGGGGTCTGTGGAGCTAGAACCTGACCTTGAGCCTGAGCCTGAGCCTGAATTTGGGTTGCAACCATGCTCAAGCTGGCAAAAAAGAACGCCCAAACGATATGTTTATGAAATAACCTCATGCTAAATCTCCAATTTAAATAATTTAAAGCAAAACCTGAAAGCTGCCGCTATAAAAAGTTAACCGTTCGAATAAAAACCATCAAGTTAAGTTAGCAAAGCTTTTCGTTGCAGCATTAATAATAAAATACGCTATTACAAGCAGGCTTTAGAATAGCTTTAGAATACGTAAGAGCAGTTTCCATGCCAAAGAAGTTAAAATTAAGTATTAAGAAAACCCCACGCTACGACGTTAACTTCATATCACCTACGCTCCAAGTAGTTGCACAGATGATTTTGAATGGAATTTCCCGACTGCGAGAAATTTCATTCAAAATTAAGAATATTGCTTTAAATTATACCAATATATAAAACTCTATCCGTCAGACACTTGACTGCTTTTAGGTGCCCCTCTTTACTTAGTGCCTATTGCCCAAGAAACCATCTTGCTGCTTCAGCGCTGCAGGGCGGAAAATATCTATTTTTTTGAATAGTTGATCTACCACATAGACGCGCCCATCTTCATCCACAGCAATACCAGACGGGAGTTTGTAGTGTGCAGGCGACTCCAAATCAGGCGAGCCTTCACCTATATGCATAAGCAACTGACCTTCCGCATTAAAAATCTGAAAATTTGCGAAAATTGCATCGACGATATACACATTACCATCTGCGTCCACAGCTATTTCTTTAGGACGCGCAAAGCATCCCATACATTTGCCTACTTGCCCAAATTCGCGCAGATATTTTCCTGATGGACTGAAAACTTGTACACGGAAGTTGCCGCCATCCACTACATAAATATTATTATCCTTGCCAATTACCACATCGCGCGGCAAATTAAATTGTCCGGCAGCCGAACCACGCTCACCTATATCAAATAGGAACTCTCCATTTTGTGCATTTAATACACGGACACGATGAGTAGGAATGGCGGAACGCGACCCACCTATATCAACCGCATAAATTCTCTGCAACCCATTTTTATCAGCTTTTTTTTCTACCGCCAAACTAATCAATTTATTGAAGAATGAGGGCTCACCTTCCGCATCTTTATCACCACTTCGAAATTTAGGAATGCCCAGTTTGCGTAAAAAATTGCCATCACGGTCATACACCATAATTACTTGTACGCCTCTCAACCCCCCGTCTGCCACGTAGAGATTGCCCTCTGCATCGACATCTATACCTATCGGACTAAGTAACTTGGCGGCATTGTTCTCGCCAATTGTAAAATAGCGACCCTCCGGCACATCAAACACTTTTATTACCCGGGAGGCAGGCTCAGAAACAAAAATGCGACCGCGATGAACCGCAATTGCATAAGGCTTCCATAAAACTGCCGCAGTGGGCCCGGCTGTACTTTCTCCAAACAGAAAATCCTTAAATTCTGCATGCTTTTTTCCACCGCTTACAATATCGCGATTGCTGAAGATCGTTCGCTCAAAATAAAAGCGGGGCTGATCTGGCGACGACGGAAAAACAAGTGGTGCATTTTCAGCCTGCTTAGTTGATTTAGGGGCTTGGGCGCATGCTGACAACCCTAAAAGGAACGCAATCCCAAGCCAAACCAAAGGAGCCTGACCGTACACACACTTATTTTTGTTTAAATTAATCATAATTTATTCCGCTCTTTACACTTCAAACCAGCATGTCCTTAGATCAGTTAAGGCGATTATAAAAGCAACTTAACCAATATGAAGTCTTGATGCCTCTACAAGCAGCTTGCGTGCCAAAGATTCTCACATAACCACAGCTTATAGAACGTCCAAAACATAAACCCTCATCATAAAAATTTTATTTTCTTAACCTACACCCAAACTATTGTCGATTACCTAACTTGGGGGAAATCCATTGTACGCAAATGAGCTACGCCACCGTAACTTCCCACCCATTTACTACCATCCATAGCAGTTGCCATCGAAAAAACATTATTATCAAACAAACCGTCTGACGCAGTCATTACCTTAAATATCCCGTTCTGCCACAAGGCCAAACCTTTGTTTGTGCCTATCCAAAGTTGTCGCTTATCATCCTGATGCAGCATAAACACATGATTACCCGGCAGCCCTTCAAATGTGCTGTAATTTGTCCATTTTAGCCCATCATAGCGGGACAATCCACCACCCCATGTACCCGCCCAAACTTGCCCTGCTTGATCGACTTCTAACGCAATAATATAATTAGGATTGTAAGCCACGTTAACTGCCTGCAACCCCATTTCCTGCTTTTGTTTGGCGTGATGTTCAGAAGCTGGCCCGGGATCACTTTTGAAATCAATAGCATCTTTAACCTTTTCAAATGGTGTGCCTACGCCTTTAGCATGATTCCAGTTATCCCATTTATTATTGGCAAAGCGCGCTACGCCACCTTCTGTGGCCATCCACAGCTCACCTTTTTTGCCTTCAGCCAATCCGTAGACCCAGTCATTGGGCAACCCGCCTTTAGTATTCTCAATGGTAAATAAATCCCATTTGGTAGGATCATTTAAATCACCTCCACGCACTCTGTTCACACCAGACCACGTTGCAATCCATAAGTCGCCATTAGCTACCTCTAATGCATCATATACAAATGCATCCCCTAACCCATCCGGGATGTTGAAATGCTTCCAACTGGAACTGGTTTCGTCAAGCAATGACAAGCCTCCCCCGTAAGAACCAACAGCTATTTTCCCCTTAATCTTGCCCACGAAAAACACACCGTTGGATAACAAGCCGTTCGTTGCGCCATATATCTTAAACGTATCATCCCGCGTGTCGTAACGAATCACGCCGCCCGTGGTGCCGACCCATATCAAGGGGCCATCGGCATAAATAGTTTTAACATTTTTGTTACCAACGCGAAAATGTGTAAATTTTTGCTTTTGATCGAACGCACCTTGTCCTGCCTTCTGCACCTCGGCTGCAACAACCTGCGTGGTTGATACCAATCCAGTTAGAGAGATCATCCAAGCTATCAATATGAATGATGCCCAATATTTAGTTCTCGTATTTTCCATAAGGGATCTCCAGCTAGTGCTTGGGAAGCGTTATTAAAGAGGTTGCAGGACTGTATCCGATGCGCGTTACACCGCGCCGACTACCAGCCCAAACATCTCCGTTTGTGGCAACGGCAAGTGCGTAAACACTATTACTTAGCAACCCGTCCTGCTGTCGGTAGCTACGCCATGTCTTGCCATCATAGCGTGACACGCCATTCTCCGTACCAAACCATAGCACACCTCGGTCATCACTGGCTATGGAAAAAACAATATTCCCAGCTAGACCATCTTTGCGCGTAAAATTTTTCCAAGTTTTTCCATCAAACTGTGCCACGCCGCCGCCCCATGTCCCTGCCCAAATTGTGTTATCTGGGGCGACCAACAAGGCAAACACATAACCGGGATTGTAGGTAGAACCACTGCTGATCTGCACTGCTAAATCATGTCGCGAGCGCGTACCCAATCCGGTATTGGGGCTGCTGGGTAGCCCTTCTACATTGGGTGCACCCAAACCATCCTTATGTGTCCAAGCTCGCCATTTTTTGCCGTCAGCTTGCTGATCATCAAAAACAGATACTCCACCTTCTGTACCAAACCAAACCTTACCCTGCGCATCAACTCCTATACCGTATACCCACTCATTCACCAACTCTTTAATATAGGTAGTGAATTTTTGGGTTTTAATATCGAAGTGATTTACACCATACCAAGTACCTATCCACACATCACCCTTTAAATCATTGGCAAAGGAATAAACCCAATAATCAGCCAAACCATGCATGGGGAAATATGTTTTCCACAAACCGTCTTTGTAACGCGATGCACCCCCTGCATTCGTGCCAAACCATTTGTAACCCAAGCTATCAATACCCACAGCAAAAATATATTCATTGGCGAGGCCATGTTTGCGTGTAAATGTATTGCGTGGTGTATTGCTTGCCAGGTCAATTTCTTGCACACCAACAGAAGTGCCTACCCACATAACATTTCTGGATTTTTCGACTTGCAGGGCACGCACAAAAACGTTATCCCCCACCTCAAATGTATCCAGAACCCGCTCAACATTTTGCTTGACTGCTTGGTTAACTTCACCAGAATCCCGTGCGAGCTCACCTGCAACGCTAGAGAAAGAAAAAACCGCGACGCAAACTAGTCCTGAGGCTGCAAGCCTAATCCCGTACCACATTTATATCAATGATCGCGCATAAATAACTATATCTCGAATCTGACGATCATTTAGGATGCCAAAAAATGGAGGCATAGCATTTTTTCCAGCGAGAATTTTATCAATCAAGGTCGGGTCGGGTTGCGCTAGAATTCCACTACGAGCCAAATTGGGAGCCTGCTTCATAAAGCTTATACCTTTGTCTCCATGGCAACCTGCGCAGTGCGCCATATACAGACTTTTCCCATTTGCCATATCCGCTGCCGCTGCTTTGTTCGATAATATAAACAGCGCGACCAACAAAGTGATCACTAATAAAGCAGTGTGTAGCACACTAGTCGGTTGTTGAGTGTTCCCGGATGCTGCAGTAATTTTGTTGATCATGCCTAGACTCCTTAAAATTGGACATTTATTACGCTTATAAAAATAATTTACTTGATTGAAATTATCTTACTGTTAATTATCTCCCTTGAAAAATCGATAAAGCGCAGATTTCTTCTTGGCAGATGGTAGTGCATTACCGCGAATCTTAGCAGCACGTGCGGCAATTTCATTCGCCTGATCAGTATTCTCAGGCATTCCAAATTGCCCGAAGCGATATGCGTCAGCTAGTGCATCCAGTGCAGGCAGATGATCATTGCCTGCCGCCTGCTTAATCCACTGCAAGGCTTCAGGGCTTTGCCGTTCTTCGACAGACAAACCCATTCGATCACTAAGATAAATGTCTGCCATAAAGTTGGCTGCCAAAATATGCCCCTGCATTGCAGCCAACGAAAACCATTTGCGCGCCTCAGTAAAATTTTGCGGCACACCCTCCCCAGCAAAATAGAGTGTACCCAAACCATACTGACCATCCTTATCACCCTGATTTGCAGAACGCTCATAATACTTGAATGCCTCTGCTATTGCTTGCCCGCGTTGTAAAATTACCGCATAACTGGCTTGCGCTGCTGCATGCCCAGCATCGGCCGCACGTTGAAAAAGGCTCATCGCAGTCATTAAATCCGCTCTATTCTGCGCTTCGACCGCTGCTGCATAATTTTGTTCGGCACTAGGGAGTAACGGTGCGGCAATAGCTTGTTCAGGTGTCGCGGGTTCTTCTGCTAACCTTTCTGCACTAGGGAGTAACGGCGCAGCAATAACTTGTTCATGTGCTGCGGGCTGTCCCGCTGACGCAAAGGCTGACAGGGATGTCAAATAAAACAACTGCAGCAATTTGGCTAGCCGAGCACTCATCTTTATTGAGTATTTCTATTCGATTCAGCAACTCTATTAGATTCAATAGCACCTAATTCGTCCATTTTTCGGTAGAGACTCGATAAACCAATGCCAAGTTTTTGTGCCGCTGCCTTACGATCTCCACCTACATCATTGATGGCCTGCACGATAATTTCAAGTTCAATTAAACGCAACTGCTCTCTTAACCCACCCTCGCCTGCTGTAATTGTGCCACCAGAAACTTCATTGGACAAGTTCGTCCGAGAAATTTCTGGTGGCAGATCTGACATAGTAATACGCCCGCCATCCGCCAGAATATAAGCGCGATGAATGACATTCTCAAGCTGCCTGACATTGCCAGGCCAGTTGTATGATTGCAATGCATTTTCAACTTCTGCATCAATTTCCAGCATCCCACCAGAAAATGCCTCCCCTGCTTTGCGCATCAAATGTCGTACCAACCCTGCAAGGTCGCTACGCCGCTCACGCAAGGGCGGAATATGTATGTGGAACATACTTAGACGAAAATATAAGTCTTCACGAAAACGCCCCTCCTTAACCATATCTTCAAGATTGCGGTTTGTCGCCGCCAAAATGCGTACATCCACATCACGAGTTTGCTCACTACCCACGGGACGAATTTTTTTATCTTCAATAACGTGCAATAGCTTGGCTTGCAGATGCAGCGGTAAATCGCCGATTTCATCCAGAAAAATGGTACCGCGATCCGCCTCGGTCAATAATCCTTTACGCGCCTTATCTGCCCCGGTAAACGCACCTTTGATATGCCCGAAAAACTCACTCTCCATTAAATTTTCCGGAATCGCACTGCAATTCACTGGAATAAGTGAGTGAGCCGCGCGTTGACTTTGCTCATGAATAAGGCGCGCTACAAAGCCTTTACCCGTACCGCTTTCGCCCGTCAATAATACCGTGCTGTTGGTGGAAGCCACCTTACTCATCATACGATCGACATGCTGCATCGAGGGCGAACTGAACGTATAACGTCCTCGCCCACCCGACACCAAACTACGTAACGCTTTGTTTTCTGCCCGCAGTCCCAACATAGCCTCAATTTGACTGAGCCTGTGCAGCAACTCTTCGCTATGCATCGGCTTGGTGATGTAATCGGTTGCACCTGCACGCAATGCTTCAACTGCCGTTTCCATTGAGCCAAATGCCGTGACCATGATAAATTGGGTATCAATCGCTGCCCCCGCTGTTTTAAAGCCGCGCACTAGCTCAATACCATCCCCATCCGGCAGACGCACATCGCATAGTGCTACATCGACATCGCCCCGCACAAGTTTGGCCGTTGCCTCTGCAACTGTGGTCGCTAGATCGACTGAATATCCAGCGCGACTGACCAATGCCGACAAAATTTGTCGAATCGCAGCTTCGTCGTCAATAATTAATATATGCATAACTTTTATCCTTGATTCTCTGTTGCTAGCAGCAGGCGCACAGTGACAGATGTCCCCACGCCTGGCTCCGAATGGATTGCAATGTCTCCACCCACCGATTCTATCAGTGACTTAGAAATGGTCAGACCAATCCCGCTACCTTTACCGGGAGATTTTGTGGTGAAAAATTCATCAAACACATAATGTAAAGTACTCGGATCCATGCCCATGCCATTGTCTGTCACCTTAATGACGGCATAGTTATCCTGATGCTGGGTGGAAATTATAATGTGAGGTTTGGATTCAACCAGTCCTTCTGTCGCATCCGCTGCATTGACCAGTAAATTCATTATCACCTGCGTAATGTGATCGCCGACCGCTCGCACTGCGGGCAGTTGCGAATCGAGATTAAACTCCATATCAATATTTCCAAAGCGGCGATCAAAGCTAATAAACCTGGCAGTACCGCGTATCAACGTATTCAAATCCAGTAGTGCTGGCTCAGAGGGGAGTGGCGTTGAAAATTCTGAAATTTGTCGAGTTATGTTCAACACCCGCTTAGCCTGCTGCAAAATCATTTGTGCATGAGAAGCTTCATCTGCATGGTCGCCACCTCTCTGAACAGCACTGGCTTGGCGTATATCCAGCATGGCTTGTGCAGCACCCATAATGGCAGACAAGGGATTGTTGATCTCGTGCGCCACTACTGCCGCCAGCGATCCCACTGCCGCCATTTTATCCTTATGAAAACGTTGCTGCCGAATAAGCTCAATCTGCATTTCGTGCTGCCGTAGCGCAAATTGCATTTTATTAATTGCCAGCATGAGCGAGCCTAATTCGTCATGCCGCGTAATTTCCAAAGGCTGTGCGCGATACCCTTCCACTATCGCCAACGCGCGATCCTGAACGCGCCGGACATCGCCCGCGAGGCGGGTTACAAAAAACATGGTCAAACCTGTCAGAAATAAAAATCCAAAGCCCGCTGGTACAGACCACGCCAAGGAGAGCCGATCAAATGTGGCCCGATACTGCTCCAATTGAATGTGCTTGCTTTGCTGAATTTTTTTTGTGACTAGATCGAGGTCAAGAACTAATTTGTGTAAGTTCTGGCGCACTACACCAATCCTGGCAGGATTCAAAATATGCTGCGCATTATTCAAGTCGACAAGATCGATTTGCAGTGCCTCCACACTCGCAAGTAATTCAGGATGAGTATCTGTTAATAGAGCCAACCTGGGCAACAATACTTCAATTTGCGCAGTAATATCACGGGCTGCCATATCCCGACCAGACGAAGTTTTTAAATTGGCTGCATGATAATTATCATTCACTATCAGCATGGCACGCGCGACCAGCATATTTATTTCGAACTGTGCCGCCTCTTCAGTGTTTAATGCTTCCAGACGCTGAATGTCCGTAAAGAGCGTGTTGCGTTCCAGTCCCAAAATAAAGCCAGCTGCCAGCGTGTAGGCCAGAAACAGTACCAATACCAACACACCTTTAGCGCGTAATGACATCCCGCTTAGCTTGAGAATTTGTGATCCTAACAGGTGGGACAGGTCAGTTTTCTCGGTCAGCCTCTCATGCGCTTCAACTTTGTCTGCCGCTAGCGTCATGACAAGCCATCCGCTCTTGGAAAATTATCAGGGAGTGTAGTCGGTACATGGCGTTTAATGGCGAGCAACCTTTCAATTTCACTGATTACGTTGGGATCAGACCAATCTCGGTCCCCCACAAACACCTGAGCAATGGTATGGTCACGCCGCAATAAAAAAGTGCTGGGAAGATTAGGAGCACGCAGCGTTTCATTCGCAGGATCCAACACCACGGGGAAATTAAGCTGGTTTCGTCGTAAAAATTCGCGCATCAAGTTAATATCTTTATCCACGTTGATGCCAATAATTTGCAAATCTTCAGGCTTAAAAAATGTCCCTAATTTTTGCAGGCTGGGCATTTCATATACACATGGCCCACACCATGAAGCCCAGACGTTCACTACCAGTGCTACGCCAGAATAGGACGGGGGAGTATGAGGTACAGTCGCATGTTCATTGGGTTGAAAGTGCGGAAACTTGTGAAAGTTCTGTATAAACCGATTTCGTAATTCGCTTTCTAACTGCCCCTCACTTTTGCAACTTGCCAGCACATATCCCGCCATTCCCAACATGGTAAGTTTTAAAAATCGCCGCCGTGCTGCGCTAGTATCTGGCATAGCCATCACCTGATCGGTGAACACTCTGTTAGTAGAATGTTATTTAACTTCAGAATCTATCGTGATTAAAATATTCTTCTGTCCCACTTTCACTGTTTGCGAGAAGCCTTGCAAATCTCCTGGGCTGGGCATGACGTTGCCAGTTTTAGAAATCCGCGCGCCAACAACCACGCTGGCTGTAGAAGATAAATTCATGTTGGGTATCATCGCCATGCTGTCGTCCAGTGTAAAAGTTAATGGTAAATCTTTTACTAATTTACGCATGGCAGCCAAAGGGGGGGAGCGCCCGCCACCCGCTGCACGAGCAAAGATAAAAACCACATTGGTGTCAGCTACCTGCGCACGTAGTGCGGGGTCTAGCTGCACCGTTCCACTGACCATAGCGTTCATGGCTGGTGCTGGTTCTGGTGCGACCGCACGGGGAGACATTCCGCCTAAGCGGCGCGCTTCCGCGATACTATTGTTAATTGATTGAACCGATGCCGAATTGATCGGAACCAACTTGAGCATTTTTTGCCACCAATTCTCCGCCGCACGATAATCCTGTCGCTCAAATGCAGTAGAACCCATGAGGGATAATAATTTCAGGTTTGTTGGTTCAATTTTTAACGCGCGCCGAATAATTTTCTCTGGTTCACCCTGCAAAGTTTGTTTGCTCATGGCCAGCACATCAGCATAATCAGCCAGCAGTGGCGCGTTATCCGGCACCAATGCGACCGCGCGCGCATAGGCCGCACTGGAGTCGGCAAATCTACGCATGGACGCATAGGAACGAGCCAACATCACCCAACCTTCAACATTGTCAGGCTGTGCCTGCAACCGTTGTTCAAGTTGTGCCACCATCGCTTCAATTTGTGCAGGGGTCGTTTGATGCCCCTGTGTTGCATCTGCCACTTGCGTTTGCGGATTTAGCCCAGATGGTGTGCCTACCCAAAAGTACAACGCCACCGCCATAACAGGGAGTGCTACGGCAATTCCAATTGATACGGCCACTGAGCGCGGACTAGCCGTTATTGCACTAGCATCAGATGAAGTACCTACCTCCACACCTGTAGAATCTTCCAACACGCGGCTTTCCAAATCACTGCGCGCGGCGCGATACTGAGTTTCATCCAGTGTACCAGCGGCGAAATCTGCCTCTAACTCACGCAATTGATCGCGATAAACAGATAAATTTGTTTCCTGTCGCGAACTGGATGCAGAACGTTTTCCCTTGCCCAGCAAAGGTAGCAACAGCAAGGCTAACGCGCCCGCAATCATAATGGAGGCTACAACCCAAAATGCTATCATGACTGATCCTTTGTATTTTTCTGAACTATATTTTTTTGGGCTGTATTTTCTGGCACGACACTCTTTTTGTTTTTATCGGACAGCAATATTTCTGCACGCTCATGTTCTTCAGCACTCAATACGTGCGCCTGTAGTTGCAATTTGCGACGCTGCCGCAAGCTGATAATCAATACCCACGCGCCACCAATTAGCATAATCAACGGACCAAACCACAACAACCAAGTCGATGATTTCATCTGCGGCTTAAATAGTACAAAGTCGCCGTAGCGCGCCACCATGTATTTCA
The DNA here is from genome assembly GCA_947475825.1 of Nitrosomonadales bacterium. Lineage (GTDB taxonomy): Bacteria > Pseudomonadota > Gammaproteobacteria > Burkholderiales > Gallionellaceae > Nitrotoga. The sequence continues at coordinate 5,617 of CANJMS010000009.1, read as the reverse complement.
AAATATCCTCTTCGGACTGACCAGCTTTTATTTTTTCGCGAACCTGATTTCTCAGATCAACCGCCAGCTCGGCATTAGAGTCGGCAATAGTTTGGTTTTGACAAACTAGGCATCTCAAGTTCTCAGACAAAGCCATTACCTTTTTTTCCAAAACCGGATCGTCACTAGTAGGTATGCCTTCGCCTGCCTGTGTGCAAGGAATCAAAATTACCAACAGTAAACTGAGTAACAATTCCTTAACCATTATTCAGCTCCTTGATAAGCGGCAGCAACTTGTCTTCAACAATTTCCGGGGTAATCGCGCCGATTACTTTATGACGAATGATGCCCGCTTTGTCGATAACAAAAGTTTCCGGCACGCCATATACGCCATAGTCTATGCCAACACGACCATCCAGATCATGCGCTGAAAGAATATACGGATTACCATGCTGTCGCAGCCAAGCTATGCCCGCTTCGCGCTGATCTTTATAGTTCAAGCCGTAAATTGGAACAATATTTTGTTGCGCTAATTCCACCAGCAATGGGTGCTCTTGCAAACACGTTACGCACCACGAAGCCCATACGTTGAGCAACCACACCTTGCCGCGTAGATGCTCAGGTGCGATTACCTTGTTGGTTTCATGCAACTGCACCAGCTTGAACGCGGGTGCAGGTTTACCTATTAAGGGTGAGGGAATTTCGCGCGGGTTAAGAGTCAGGCCGATCCACAAAAATGTAACCAGCACAACGAAAATAGCAAGCGGAATAAAAGTACGTTTCATTTTTATTCCCTCCGTTACACTGGCACAATCCGCGCCGTAGCGGGTGCTATCGGATGGCGATAGCGACGATCTGTCACCGCCAACAAACCACCTAACGCCATCAGCAAGCAGCCGCCCCAAATCCAGTACACCATGGGTTTGTGCAAGATACGTAAAGTCCATTCATTTGCGCCTACCTGTTCGCCCAAGGCTACATACAGATCGCGGAATACGGTTGTGTTGATTGCCGCTTCAGTCATTGGTGCGGATTGTTTGGTATAGGCGCGTTTTTCTGGATAAAGCGTGACCACTTTGACCCCTTGCTTGGTGACCTCGATAGTCGCTTGTGCGGCTTCATAATTCGGTCCGCGCCTATCCTGCACGCCTAAAAATTGGAACGTGTAGCCGTCCAGCGTGGTGGTATCGCCTGCGCGTACGCGTACTTCGCTGCTGCTTTCGTAACCATTCACCAGCGTGACACCTAGCACAAATATACCGATGCCCACGTGTGCCAGTAACATGCCATAGGTGGCACGCGTAGTGGAGCGCAACTTAGCCCATACGCCTTCTGTGCCGCTACTCACCCGGTTAGACAGAAAAGCCACGCTGGACAGCATCGCCCACAAACCGAGCGACACGCCAGCAACCACAGGCGCTGACCATTTACCAAACAGGAACGGCACCACGATAGCCAGCGCAATACTGGCTGCCATCCACGGCCATAATTGTTTAATGATGCGGGCGAAGCCGTCTTGCTTCCAGCGCGCGGTTTGTCCCAAGCCCATCATCAACACGGCAATGCCCATGATGGGCGCAAATACGGCTTCAAAATAGGGCGGGCCGACGGAAATTTTTCCAAGATTCAGCGCGTCCAAAAACAGCGGGTAGAGTGTGCCTAAGAACACGGTGCCAGCTGCGGCGACCAGCAGCACGTTATTCACCAGCAACATGGATTCACGCGAGACTGGTTCAAAACCACTGCCTAGGCCAACTTTTTGCGCGCGCCAGGCAAAGAGTGCCAACGAGCCACCCACCACGACGCAGATATAGATCAAAATAAATAAGCCGCGTGTTGGGTCGGATGCAAAAGAGTGCACGGAAGTTAACACACCAGAACGCACCAAAAATGTACCCAGCAAGCTTAGGGAAAATGCCGCGATGGCTAATATCACCGTCCAGCTTTTAAATGCGCCGCGTTTTTCGGTGACAGCGAGAGAGTGAATCAAGGCTGTTCCTACCAACCACGGCATAAAAGAGGCGTTTTCGACCGGATCCCAAAACCACCAACCGCCCCAGCCCAATTCATAATATGCCCACCAGCTACCCAGCATGACACCCAAGGTTAGGAACATCCACGCCAGTGTTGTCCACGGACGCGACCAGCGCGCCCAAGTTGCATCCAGCTTGCCGCCGATAAGCGCGGCAATCGCGAAAGCAAAGGACACTGAAAATCCGACATAGCCCATGTACAGCAAAGGCGGGTGAATAATCATACCGAAATCCTGCAATTGCGGATTGAGATCGTGACCATCTAACGCGCCAGGCAAGAGTCGTTCAAAGGGATTGGAGGTAAACAAGGTAAAGGCAATAAAGCCAGTGCTGACCAGACCCATTACACCCAGCACACGCGCCACCATTTCGACTGGCAGGCGCTTGCTGAACAAGGCTACAGCCAGTGTCCAACCAGCTAACATGGTCAACCATAGCAAGAGTGAGCCTTCATGACCGCCCCACGATGCTGCAACACGATATTGCAGCGGCAGTAAAAGATTGGAGTGATTGGCGACGAATTGGACGGTGAAGTCGAAGGTGATAAATGAATAAATCAAACATCCAAACGCGATCACCACACACAACATTTGCCCATAAACGGCGGGCTTGGCCACGGCCATTAAACGCTGACTCCCGTTCAGACTGCCTATGATGGGTAAAGTACCTAATATCAGCGCCAACACCATTGCCAGAATCAGCGCAAAACTACCAATTTCGGGGATCAATTAACGCTCCCTTCGATTATGCTGATTACTTGATTTTTTAATTTCGCCACACTTATTTGCACACACATTATTGCTCAATCCTTCTTGTCTTGTTGATAGGTTCAACTACTGAACTTGTTTATTTGATAAAAACCTAATCTGATCCTTAAGATTACCCTGATCTCAATGACTGTCAGACTTAACATTAAAAATGCCAGACCCATATGGCAGTTCTACCTGCGCTTAGTTCCAGCATTCTAAATCAAACTGTAATTTCGAATTCTAACATGGGCAGGAATATACACTACTCACTCTCCAGAATATAATTGTAGTCTATGGTTAGCGGGGCATGGTCGCTGAAACGTTGCATTTTATAGATGGCGGCACTTTGCGCGGTGCGGGCAAGGGCAGGAGTCGCGATTTGATAATCGATACGCCAACCGACATCCTTTGCCCAAGCCTGACCCCGATTAGACCACCAAGTGTAGGCTTCGAGGTCGGGGTGCAGGCGACGAAATACATCGACCAAGCCAATATCATTCAGTAACGCTGTTAGCCAAGCGCGTTCTTCTGGCAGAAAGCCTGAGTTTTTGCGGTTTCCGCGCCAATTTCTTAAATCCTTTTCCGTGTGTGCAATATTCCAATCGCCGCACAATAAAAATTCTCGCCCGCTGGCCAACATCTCGCGCAAATGCGGCATGAATGCAGTCATAAATTTAAATTTGACGGCTTGTCGTTCCTCGCCACTGGAGCCAGAAGGCAGATATAGCGAAGCCACGCTGAAGTTGCCAAATTGCGCTTCCAGATAGCGTCCCTCGCAATCAAATTCGGTGATGCCCAAACCCTCGATTATTTTCTGCGGACGGGTTTTGCTGTAAATACCTACACCGCTGTAACCCTTTTTTTCTGCATGATGAAAATAGCCGTGATAACCAGCCGGAGCAAGCATGTCGGGACTCATGTCGGCGGCTTGCGCCTTAAGTTCTTGCAGGCAAATAACATCGGCATTTTGCTGATGTAGCCAAGCCAAAAAATCCTTGTTGAAAGCAGAGCGTATACCGTTCAAATTGATGCTGATTACTCGCACAAAACCCCCCTTTTGCCTGCTGTTTAATTTCTTCAGCCATTAATTTACTGCTTGTTAATTTATAAATTATGGCGCGCGCCATTATAATGACGGCACACTCAACTTTCAGGGCTATCTACTATGACCCAACTGCACCCCATTGACATGAAGCAAATGCGTCAGGATTTTATCCACTTTGCCATTGGACAAAAAGTCTTATGCTTCGGTGAATTTCAAACCAAGGCGGGACGCCTATCACCCTATTTTTTTAATGCAGGGCTTTTCAATGATGGTGCATCGTTAAAACATCTGTCGCAGTTTTACGCGCAAACCATACTCGTCTCAGGGATAAACTTTGATATGTTATACGGCCCCGCTTACAAGGGCATACCGCTGGCTGCGGGTACGGCTATTTCAATGATGGAACAGGGACGCAACGTGCCATATTGTTTTAATCGCAAGGAAGTAAAGGGTCATGGCGAAGGCGGCAATACGATAGGCGCAAAACTGCAAGGGAATGTTTTAATCATTGATGATGTCATTTCGGCAGGTACGTCAGTGCGCGAATCAATTGATATTATTCGGGCGGCAGGTGCCACGCCCTGTGGTGTGGTGATAGCCTTGGATCGTATGGAAATGGGGCAACAGATGCACCCGAGTGAAAAAAAGCTATCTGCCACACAAGAAGTGCAGCACACCTATGAAATCCCTGTGATTGCAATCGCTACACTGGATGACCTGTTGGGTTATTTGCAAAAGGATGAACAGATGGTGCAAAATCTGCAAGCCGTAAAGAATTATCGTACCCGTTATGGGGTGATGCATGAATAATACTAAAGAAATGTTGAACAAATTAATTTTACTCATGGCGCAACAAACTCACCAAGAACAAAATAAAATACATGCCATTCGTGGTGAATTTGTCGAAAGACTTATTCAGCGTTGCCCTAAATTATTTGAAACCAATTTGTTGGGAGTGGGATTAGTTCTACTCACCCTTTACAGCACCAGCACGCAGGCCAAGCTATTCAAGTGGGTTGATGACAATGGGACAACGCATTTCGGGGAAACCATTCCGCCAGAATATGCCAATAAAAATAATGTACTGCTTGATGAAAAAGGGCGCGTGATTAAGCGCAATGAAAAAATCACCGAAGTAGAGCGGCGTGCCCAGGAAGAAGAGGCGGTTAAAAAGCGTATCGCCGAAAGTGCGGCAGCCGAACTACATCGCAAAGATGCTTCGCTACTGAACACTTACAGCAGCGAGCAGGAAATTGAATTGGCGCGGGTGCGTAATTTGCATCAGATAGAAGCGCGCACTAACAGTCTGCAAGTAATGAAAAAATCTGCTGAAGCTAACCTGAAGAATTTTCAGACTGAGGCTGAGAACAAGGCAAAAAAGAAAAAGGCCATTCCTGATTCTTTACAACAAGACCTTATGGAATCCCAAGGTCAACTTGACAAAATTAATAAAGATTTAGCTGCTGCACAAGAAAAATCCGCCGCATTAAATGCTACTTATAATGAAACAAAAAAGCGCTTTCGTGAACTGACCGGTGTAAAAAAATAGCCTTCTGGCGCGCATTAGGTGTTATTACCACAGATTACATTAACGTGACAATTGCAAAGCAACACCTCATTAGCAACTTGCCCGTTTGCGTGCTTAGTTGAGTAGCTGGCAGTGACATCCTGACAGGGGTAAGCACTAGTATATAAACCCATTAATTACGAAACATAATGACGAGCCATTTTCGTGTCTGCATCCTGCCGGGTAAACTTCCACTCGATGCCACGTTGTTCCGTGTTACGGCGCAACTGCCAAGCATTCACTT
>CANJMS010000008.1 GCA_947475825.1 Nitrosomonadales bacterium | reverse complement strand
GCCAGATGGCGGTTCGTCCGACGCCGAGAACCGCCATAATCTGGGCTTCAGGTATCTCGCGATCAAGTGCGTACAAGATATGCGCCCGATTGACTTCTCGGGCATGGCGCAAACCCTTTGCACGATATGCTTCGATCAGCTCACGGTCCTCGTCGGTAAGATGCAGCTCGGTCTGTCGCATGGCAGGCTCCTCGTCATTGGGTGGATATGCGACAGTATAATATATGTTTCGTTATTTACGTGTTTAAATACTAGCCATACTCAAATGTACTGCCTTCACCCGCAAGCACTAAAAGTACGCAATCCGCTATGGACTCAAGCCCATGCGGAGTTGTCAGGGGTCGGCCGTGGTTGTAAAGCCAATGAATCGGCAACAACCACGCACCGTCGCCTCACCCTTGCCGCCTTGTGCTTCTACTTATCAGAAATTAAAATCAGTTGGTCGTGCTACGCTTGCTGGGCTATCTATCACCATGAACGCTAATTCTATAAAAAAGCTAGTTGCATGAACCCGTTCATATCCATTATTGACAACCGACCTCACATGAGGGCACGACTATTAAGTAAGGAGTTATAACCATGCCCATACTAATAACAGGCGTTACTGGCTTTGTTGGGCAAGCATTATCGAATAAGTCTGCACATTATGGCTTCCCAGTCAGGGGGGCATTACGCAAACCTGGAGATAGTTCTAGCAATTTTCAGCGAATCGTTATGGGTGAAATAAATGGTGAGACTGTCTGGTTAAATGCTTTTCAAGATGTAGATGTGGTGATTCATCTCGCCGCACGAGTACATATCATGCATGATGATTCATCTGATCCCTTGACTGAATTTCGGGCGGTAAATACGGCGGGAACCGCGCACCTGGCACGAAGTGCCGCCGCCGCAGGTGTTAAGCGATTCGTTTATGTCAGCTCGATTAAGGTGAATGGTGAAGCAACACACGGCACGCATAAATTTGCTGAATCGGACCAACCTGCTCCACAAGACCCCTACGGCATTTCAAAATATGAAGCTGAGCAGGCGCTGCAGTGCATTGCGCAGGAGACGGGATTGGAGGTCGTAATCGTTCGCCCACCGCTGGTTTATGGTGCTGGTGTGAAGGGCAATTTCGCGCAGATGTTGAAAGTTGTTTCTAAAAGCGTCCCTTTGCCTTTTGCTTCAATAAAAAATCTCCGCAGCTTTATTTATGTAGAAAATCTGGTGGATGCTTTAATTGTTTGTGCCACGCATCCCAACGCTGCCGGGCAAACGTATATAGTCAGCGATGGCGAAGATATTTCTACGCCAGATTTATTGCGTCAATTCGCTACAGCCATGAATGTTCCCTGTAGGCTTTTTCCTTGTCCGCCCGGCTTGCTGCGCTGTGCGGGTAGCCTAATCGGAAAATCTGCCCAAGTAGAGCGTTTGTTGGGTTCATTGCAGGTGGATAGTGGTAAAATTCGCCGCGAATTAAATTGGCAGCCGCCCTACACTTTGCAGCAGGGCTTGCAGGCTACCGTTCAGAATCAACCAATCTTTAAGTAAGGAGCAGCATGTCATATCATTACGCCCCGATTATGTCGGTGGTCATTACTTTAGTTCTTATCAGTGCAATTTTGATGCACAAGGCCAAAGAAGCACTTATGGATGAGCCGAACGATCGTTCATTGCATACGTTGCCTGTTCCTCGTATTGGTGGTCTAGCAATTATCGTTGGTATTGCAGCAGGCTGGTCGGTGATGTGGTCATCAGTGGTGTGGTGGATAGTGTTACCCATGCTATTTCTGTTTGCGGTGTCGCTACGGGATGATCTAAAAGGGTTGTCGATACGCTGGCGCTTGCTGGCGCATATTATTGCTGCAACCACGCTGATGATAGGCTCCGGCCTCGCACTGCAAAACACCTTAATAGCATTTATAGTTTTGTTATGCGTAGTGTGGATGACGAATCTGTTTAATTTTATGGATGGCTCGGATGGCTTGGCTAGCGGCATGGCAATACTGGGTTTTTCCATGTACGGAATCGCGAGTTTGATGCATGACAACATTCAACAGGCGATGTTAAATTTTGCGATTGGTTCAGCGGTGCTTGGATTTGTTAATTACAATTTTCATCCAGCAAAACTGTTTATGGGCGATTGCGGCTCTATCCCTTTGGGATTTTTAGCGGCAGCCATGGGGCTGTGGGGCTGGCAATTGGAAATGTGGCCAGCGTGGTTTCCAGTACTAGTGTTTTCACCGTTTATTCTGGATGCCAGTGTGACGATCACCAAACGTTTGTTGCGCCGCGAAAAAATCTGGGAAGCGCATCGCACACATTATTATCAACGCGTCATTCTAATGGGATGGGGACACGATAAACTGGCCTGGCATAGCTACGCACTCACACTGACAGTCGGAATTTCTGCACTGTTTGCGTTGTATTTATCCAGCAACTCGCTGTGGTTACTGTTTTTATTTTGGGGGGGCGTTTATGCTGCGCTGATGTTTGTTATTGATAAACGCTGGAATGATTTTCAAAGCGGCAAAGATGCCCTTTAATCCACGCTCAATGTTAGCCATACTGCACGATCTTGCGGCGGCGACATTGGCGTGGATTTTTGCATATTGGCTACGCTTTAACTTTGAGCCACCGCCGCATTTTGTGGATGAAATGTTGCACACCTTGACTTGGGTCGTGCCCTTGCAAGGCATCATCTTCTGGTACTTCGGCTTATATCGCGGCTTATGGCGTTATGCCAGCGTAGTGGATTTGCGCCGTATCTCCCTGGCGCTACTGACTGCCGCAGCCTTAATTCCCTTAACAATATGGATGTTCCGCATTAGCGCAGTGGTGCCACGCTCGGTGCTGGTTATTGATCCGATACTACTATTACTGATGATGGGTGGCAGTCGTTTTGCGTATAGATTATGGCGTGAGCATAGTAAGCACAACCCAAATAAATTAGGTGAGCCCGTGTTGGTTTTAGGCGCAGGTGACGCAGCGGTGGCTTTGTCCAAAGAATTGAATCGTAGCCGCGAGTGGCATCTGGTAGGGTTCTTGGACGATGACATCACCAAGCATGGTCGCGACTTGAATGAAATAAAAGTGTTGGGCGCGCTGGATTCGCTACCGCAATGGGCGGCACGACTCAACGTTAAGCAGGCGATTATCGCCATACCTTCCGCCACACATCAAATACGCAAACACATTGTGGCGCTATGTAACCAAGCCGCGATTAAGGTATTAACTGTTCCCGCATTTGATGATTTGTTAAGTGGCCGTATTGCGATTTCTCAGCTCCGCGCCGTGGAGCTGGATGATCTGTTGGGGCGTGATCCGGTTAAGTTGGATAACCAGGGCCTGCATCATTTATTAACTGATAAAGTAGTGCTGATCACAGGTGCAGGCGGCTCCATAGGCTCTGAACTTTGCCGACAAATTGCACGATTTCAACCGCAGACGCTCATGCTTTTTGAGCGGAATGAATTTGCGCTGTATAAAATGGAGCAGGAATTCAGCGCGCATTTTCCAAACATTCGCATTGTGTGTTTGATTGGCGATGTAGGCGATGCAGCGCGACTTGAGCAGGTATTCACGGAACATCGACCTGCTGTGGTATTTCACGCCGCCGCCTATAAACATGTGCCTCTCATGGAACAGCATAATGCTTGGCAAGCCATACGCAACAATGTGTTGGGCACATGGTCCGTGGCGACGACTGCACAACGACATGGTGTAGAAAAATTTGTATTTATCTCAACTGACAAGGCTGTGAATCCCACCAATGTCATGGGTGCGAGCAAACGCCTGGCCGAAATGGTATGCCAGGGTTTGCAACAGACGCACGGCACACAATTTGTCATGGTGCGCTTTGGCAATGTGCTGGGTAGCACAGGCAGCGTCATTCCAAAATTTCGCGAGCAGATTGCGCAAGGCGGGCCGATTACTGTTACACATCCTGAAGTCACGCGCTATTTCATGTCTATCCCTGAAGCAGCACAACTCGTTTTGCAGGCGGGATTGATGGGCGCGCATGGAAAAATATTTGTGTTGGACATGGGCGAGCCTGTGAAAATTGTGGATCTGGCCAAAGACCTGATCCGTCTTTCTGGTTTTAGCGAGGACGAAATAAAAATTGAATTTACCGGCCTGCGTCCGGGCGAAAAATTATACGAAGAATTATTGTCCGACAACGAACATACCTTGCCCACGCCCCATCTCAAACTACGCATTGCTCAAGCCCGAGCCGTGCCCGCAGAGTGGCTGCACGAAATGTTGAATTGGATGAATTCCAACGCTACGCAAAATGATATGGAAGTCAAGCAAGCGTTGGTCGGATGGGTGCCGGAGTATGTGCCGGATTCCAGTTTGCAATAGAACTGATAACTTTGCACTCGCAAGCACTAAAAGTACGCAATCTGCTATGGGCTCAAGCCCATGCAGAATTGTCAGGGGTACGCTATGGTCAGCCCTAGCAACACACTGCCGCCTTTATCAGGCGTGTCTTGCGATACCTAAATGTACTATCAGTGTCGCGCTTTTCCCCGGCTTCACATTCTCGGCTCAATTGCTTTCTGGAAGGGAAAGTTTTAATTTTTAAAATGAACTACACCAAGCCACCATTAGCTGTTGCACTTCGAACTTGAATCCACCTTCCATTAGGAATGCTTTTTTTGATTTACGCAGTTTATTAAACCTTACCGTTCTGGTGCGTAGTAGTCGAGATTCGGCGCATTCTGCATTACATTGGTGCGTGATGTTCCTCTCTTGTTTCTTGTTTGGCGCAACAAATATGCGCTTGGATACGAATGGCATAAGTATTGCATTAACCTGCAACATGAATCAAAGCCTAAACAATCAGGAACACACCTTGCGCGTTCTTTTGGTAGAAGAAAATCTCGAGCGTGCGGTGATGCTCAAACAGGCTTTGCATGAAGCCGGCTGCTACACTGCAGCACATGTCGCCGCCAGCCATGATCTGATGGGGCTGGTGGGCAGGCTTAAGCCGGACATGATTATTCTAGATACGGAATCACCTGATCGCGACACGTTGGAACATTTGTGCGTCATCAGCCGTGATCATCCGCGACCGATTGTGATGTTCACCAATGATGGTGATCGAGCAAAAATGCAACATGCTATGCGCGCAGGGGTAAGTGCCTACGTGGTGAATGGGCTGAAGGGTGAACGTTTAAGTTCGATTATGGACGTAGCTATTGCGCGCTTTAATGAATTGCAATCCTTGCGCCAGGATTTAGCAAAAGCGGAAACACAACTTGCTGAGAGAAAAGATATTGAACGCGCCAAAGGTATTTTGATGAAGCAACGCGGCTGGTCTGAAGAAGAGTCCTATCAGGCACTGCGAAAAATGGCTATGGGCAACGGTATCAAGTTGAGCGAAGTGGCGCGACAAATAGTTTCAGTGGCGGAATTATTAGTTTGAAGCCCTTAAGCAGAACTTAAAATTTTTTATTCAAGGCTTATTTTTAACAGAAGGGGTATTTAAAAAAAGTAATATGCGCTTTTTGAAACTGCGTATAAAAATAGAAAATCTCCATTTTCTTTACAATGTAGGGAGTTACTTGTTTTACTCGAAATGGAAAGAAATGGTATTACCTTTAATACAGAAAAAGTAAAAGTTGGAATAGTAGTAATACAAATAGTGGGGTTAATTTTTAGTGGCACGGTTACTGCTGCGGTAAACACAACAGCTCAATGACGAGCTGAATAAAAGATACTTTCAAGTCAACGGTGACTTAAAAGTAATAGGGCAAAGGTGTCCATTCACAGGAAATTATTTTCCGTGGGTGTGACACCTTTTTTATTGGGTAAGTTTTAATTAAGGAGCATACATGAACGAGCAATTCAAAAATAATCGCAGGGATTTTATTAAAGGAGGCATGGCCGTGCTGGGTGGGGCAGCATTGTCTGGTTTGATGCCAACAGCGTTACGCAGCACAGCTTGGGCAGCAGGTTCGGATGCGCCTGAGAAAAAAGAAGTCAAGGTTGGCTTCATCCAGCTCACGGATTGCGCGTCAGTTGTGGTTGCCGCAAAAATGGGATTTGACGAAAAATATGGCATCAAAATTGTGCTCTCTAAAGAGGCATCATGGGCTGCCGTGCGCGACAAATTGGTGAACGGTGAGCTGGATGCAGCACATGTTTTATATGGTCTGATTTATGGCCTGCAACTGGGCATAGGCGGTAAGAAAACGGATATGTCGGTGCTGATGACGCTGAATAATAATGGTCAGGCCATCACACTTTCTAATCAACTCAGAGACCAAGGTGTTACCACAGGCGAAGCACTTAAAAAACTAGTAGATACCGAGAAGCGTGAGTACACCTTTGCTCAAACTTTTCCAACTGGCACGCACGCCATGTGGCTGTATTACTGGCTGGCCAGTCATGGCATCAATCCCCTGAGTGATGTGAAATCCATCACCATCCCGCCCCCGCAAATGGTGGCTAATATGCGCGTTGGCAACATGGATGGATATTGTGTGGGCGAGCCGTGGAACGCCCGCGCCATCGCCGATAAAATTGGGTTTACTGCGGCGACTACACAAGACATCTGGAAGGATCATCCTGAAAAAGTGCTGGGTTGTACGGCGGACTTCGTACAGAAAAATCCCAATACCTCTCGCGCTTTAATCATGGCTGTTTTGGAAGCCTCTAAATATATAGACACGCTTGCTAATCGTCCCAAAGTGGCGCAATTAATCGCTGAAAAATCCCATGTCAATACGGCAGAAGAGGTGATTGAGCAACGCTTTATGGGCAACTATGAAGACGGTCTGGGGAAAAAATGGAAAGACCCGAACTTGATGCGTTTCTATAACGATGGCGCGGTTAATTTTCCCTATTTGTCTGATGGCATGTGGTTTCTGACACAGCATAAGCGTTGGGGATTGTTGAAAGAAGACCCTGATTATCTGGCCATCGCTAAAAAGATTAACCAGATTGATCTATATAAAGAAGCCGCCACGCAAGTGAAAGTTCCTGTACCCAAGGATGTCATGCGTAGCTCAAAACTGATGGATGGTGTGGTCTGGGACGGCAAAGACCCCAAGGCCTATGCCGCCAGCTTTAAGGTGCGAGCGTGATGGCCATCAAGCTCACGATGTCTGGCAAATTCATGACCGCGACACTTCTGCCCCAAGTGCTGGGTATCGCTTTGTTCATCGGCCTGTGGGGATTGATCGCGTTAACCAGCCCCAACCTGCCGGGGCCAATTAAGACATGGGATTCTGCGGTGGAATTATTCAGTAATCCATTTTATGAAAATGGGCCGAATGACCAAGGTATAGGCTGGAATATTCTTAGCTCACTGCAACGTGTCGGAATAGGTTTTGGACTGGCAGCACTCATAGGCATACCGCTGGGGTTTATGGTTGGGCGTTTTGATTTCCTAGATAAAATGACCTCGCCTATCGTCAGCATGCTGCGTCCCGTATCGCCGCTGGCGTGGCTGCCAATTGGCTTGCTGGTATTCAAAGCGGCCAATCCAGCGGCCATTTGGGTGATTTTCATTTCCTGCATCTGGCCGATGATTATCAATACCGCCATGGGTGTGCGCCAGTTGCCACAAGATTATCTCAACGTGGCACGGGTGCTCAAATTATCGGAATGGAAAATATTTACCAAAATTCTTTTTCCCGCAACGCTGCCTTTTGTATTGACCGGAATTCGCTTATCCATCGGCACGGCGTGGCTGGTTATTGTAGCTGCAGAAATGCTGACCGGCGGCATTGGTATTGGATTCTGGGTGTGGGACGAATGGAATAACCTGAACGTGGAGCACATCATCATCGCGATTTTTGTGGTGGGTATGATCGGTTTATTGCTGGAGAAAATTCTGGTGTGGCTAGCTAAACGTTTCAGTTATTGAGGGATATCCATGAACACACTACAAAAGTATGTATTGGCCGAAAATGTACGGATGTCGTTCGACACCAAGCAAGGAAAATTCGTCGCGCTAGAAAACATCAACCTGAGAATCAGCAAGGGCGAATTCATCACGCTAATCGGTCACTCCGGTTGCGGCAAATCTACTTTGCTTAATCTGTTTGCTGGTTTGCTCGCCCCTTCCAGCGGCTTCATGTTTTGTGCTGGGCGTGAGATTGCAGGGCCAGGGCCAGATCGTGGTGTGGTATTTCAAAATCACTCGCTACTGCCGTGGCTCACTTGCTTCGGCAATATCCACTTAGCGGTAGAGCGCGTATTTGGTGCAACAGAAAGCCCCTTGCAACTCAAGCAGCGCACTCTGGAAGCACTGGCTTTGGTGCATCTCAGCCATGCCACGGATAAATATCCGCATGAAATTTCTGGCGGCATGAAACAACGTGTAGGTATTGCACGCGCTTTATCCATGCAACCCAATGTGCTGTTAATGGATGAGCCTTTCGGCGCGCTGGATGCCTTGACTCGCGCCCATTTGCAAGATGAGCTGATGAAAATTGTGGCCGCCACGCAAAGCACAGTGGTAATGGTGACACACGATGTGGATGAAGCAGTATTGCTTTCTGATCGCATCGTGATGATGACCAATGGCCCAGCAGCCACCATCGGCTCTACCCTGGATGTTGATTTACCCCAGCCGCGTGACCGTATGGCACTGGCTAGCAACACCCACTATCACTTGTTACGAAGTGAAGTGTTGAAATTTTTGTATCAAAAGCACGCAAAAACAGCCGCATAAATTTTATTTAATCACACGCACCACTGGGGACAATATCATGAATCAGCCTGGCAATAGTTTTATGCATCAACTCTCAACAGTTCTGGCGGCCATAATGTTTTTGGCACTCGTATCAAAATCGCACGCTGCCGAGACCATCACAGAAGCCATCACGGGCGGCAAAGATTCAGCCAGCTTGCAATATCGTTACGAAGGCGTGCGTAACCCCGGGAAAACAACCACACCCAATAAAGCAGATGCCTCAACTGTGCGACTGCGCTTTGGTTATGAAACGGCTACATTCAAAAACTTTGCGGTGCTGGTAGAAGCAGAAACGCTGAAATCATTAGGCGGTGAGCGTTATAACAGCACAGCTAATGGCCAGACCCGTTATGCCATCGTGGTTGATCCAGAGACGACAGAAATGAACCAAGCGTATCTGAGTTACAAAGACCTCGACAGTAGAACCACCCTGAAATACGGTCGGCAGCGGCTCATACTCGACAACGCCCGATTTATCGCCAATGTCGGTTGGCGGCAAAATGAACAGACTTTTGATGCATTGACCTTGGTCAATGATTACTTACCAGACACGAAAATTACGCTGGGATATTTAACCAATGCTAATCGCATAAATAGTGATGCAGCCATTGCTAAATCGGGGGCGGCGGCGGGCAATCATAAAATGAACTCACCCATTTTTAATGTCAATTACAAAGGATTAAGCTATGGTGAAATCGTCGCATATGGCTACTTACTGGATTACGATTTACCTGCTGCCAATCAGGTCAATTCGACTAAAACTTATGGCCTGAGATTTAAAGGTAACATGCCTCTGAAAACCACTACATTGCTCTACACAATGGAATATGCAACGCAATCCAACTACAAGGATAACCCCGCAAAATATAGTAATCCCTACTCGTTGGTAGAGGGTGGCCTAGATATAAAAGTGGCTGAATTCAAGCTTGGCTATGAAGTGCTTGGCGGGGATGGTGTTAAATCATTCTCAACACCGTTAGCCACGTTACACGCATTTAATGGCTGGGTTGATATGTTTTTAACCACCCCTGCAACAGGCTTGAAAGATGCCTATTTATCTGCGTACACCACCTTGTCCGACATAAAACTTGGCGCTGTTTATCACGACTATCGAACCGATAAAGGCAGCACAAAATATGGCACCGAGTGGAATTTAATTGCCACCAAAAACTTTGACCGGAACTATCTGCTCGGTGTCAAATATGGGACCTTTAAATCAGACAGCGAGCCTGCTCGTATCGACACCGATAAATTCTGGCTGTGGGGCGAAGTGAAGTTTTAACTTTTGAAATATTAATATTATTATTGCCATGAACTATCTCAACATCATCGAACGATACCGCGAACATCGGCTAGGCTTGCAGGAATTGTTGGCGACCATACTCGGCGGAATTTCGTCCCCGGAGTTGCTTAGTGATTCGGATAAATTACGGCAAGCATTGAATGCGCTCAGCCACCATTATCCTTTTGCCACCTTGATTTATACGCTGGATCAACAGGGCATTCAGACCAGTGAAAATGTGAATCACTCGGAAAAAATGCGCCATACTCATAGCAGTTTGGGCAAGAATCGCAGCCAACGCCCTTACTTTATTCTGGCGCATCATTCCGATCAGGTGGTGGTGACCGAGCCGTATCTTTCAACGGTCAATAACAAATTATGCGTAAGCGCGGCAGTTAAATTGACTAACCCAGCCACCTCGCAGCACGGTTATTTAGTGTTGGATTTAGACCTCGCAAAAACGATTGCATTTTTTATGGGCGATAGCTCGCGCAGTCACTTTGAACCATTCTTTAAATCTATTTATGTATTAATTGTGATTGGCCTGCTGAGCGTGGTGCTGGTATTGCTGTACGCGGCATTCAGCGATATTGCCACCATTTTTCAGGCAGGACATACGCTGGAAGCAATACAGCTTAAACCTTTCAGCATCATTATTTTCATCACGCTAGCCTTGGCTATTTTTGATTTGGGCAAAACCATTTTGGAAGAAGAGGTGCTAATGCGTAAAGATATTCTGCGCCACAGCTCCACACGGCGCACGATCACGCTCTTTATCGCCGCCATCCTGATAGCCGTTTCCATCGAAGCGCTTATGCTGATGTTCAAAGGCGCGCTGAATAACGGAGCAGAATCCTTGCAGGGTGTGTGGATGATGCTGACTGCGGTGGGCTTGCTGGTTGGGCTGGGGATATATGTTTATTGCGGTGTTAAGGCGGAGGAAATTTTATTGGGACTACGGAAATAAGATAGGAATGGGCAATGGTGGCATAGTTACGCGCTGATACCTCAGTACGTCATTGGACTCTATGCAAGATGTGAATAAAGTATAAGGAAAATAGATTGATATGGCGACTTACGCGATAGGTGACATCCAGGGCTGCTGCGCTGAACTGAAAAAACTGTTGTCACAGATACACTTTAATCCAGCCGCAGATCGCCTGTGGTTTGTGGGCGATTTGGTTAATCGAGGTCCCAACTCACTAGACGTGTTGCGGCTGGTGAAAGCGCTGGGGGATGCTGCAATCATCGTGCTGGGCAATCATGATTTACATCTGCTGGCAGTGGCCGCAGGCACAGCAAAAATTCACCGCAACGATACCTTGCAGGAAATTTTAAGCGCACCAGACCGGGACGATCTGTTAACCTGGCTAAGAGCACAACGCTTAATCTACCGAGAAAATAAATTTGTACTGTTACACGCAGGCTTGCTGCCCAGTTGGACCGTGGCACAGGCGCAGCAACTCGCCAGCGAAGTAGAAACAGAATTATATGGCCAAGGCTATGTAAGTTTTCTTCAACACATGTATGGCAATAAGCCGCGCATCTGGCGTGATGATCTGCCGGGCTTTGACCGATTGCGTGTGATTACCAACGCCTTTACTAGAATGCGTATTTGCACCGCAGCGGGCGAGATGGATTTAAAATTCAAAGCTGAGCTACAAAATATTCCGGCTGGATATTACCCGTGGTTTGATGTGCCGGGCCGTGCCAATGCTGATGCGATCATCATCTGCGGGCATTGGTCGGCACTGGGATTAAAAATTACGCCGAATGTCATTGCACTGGATACCGGATGTGTATGGGGCGGCGCGTTAACCGCCATTCGGCTGGAAGACAGAAAAGTATTTCAGGTTCCATGCACCTCATCACGCACTGAACCTTAATTGATTTGCTGTGCCGGTAGCTATAAATAGCCGCAAGTTTGCGGAGCACGGGCAAATGGCAATGCAGCAAAAACATCTACTTTTCCCTGTTCGGCAACACATCCTTTAAATAAATACCTGTTGCGCTATCGGGGTTGTGGGCAACATCGAAAGGTGAGCCCTGGGCGACAATCTGCCCGCCCCCTTCACCGCCATCGGGTCCCAAATCAATAATCCAGTCGGCAGTTTTCATGACATCCAGATTGTGTTCGATCACTACCAGGGTATTGCCCTGATCACGCAATTTATGCAGCACTTTCAGCAGCAGGGCTATATCGTGAAAGTGCAAACCCGTGGTCGGCTCATCCAGAATGTACAGCGTGCGTCCCGTGTCGCGTTTGGACAGCTCCAGCGATAATTTAATGCGCTGCGCTTCGCCACCCGACAGCGTAGTCGCACTCTGCCCCAAAGTAATATAGCCAAGACCAACATCCAGCATGGTTTGCAGCTTGCGTGCGACAATCGGGACGGCCTTGAAAAACTCATGCGCCTGCTCCACTGTCATTTGTAAAATCTGGTGAATATTTTTACCTTTGTATTGTATTTCCAAGGTTTCGCGGTTGTAACGCATACCATGACAAATATCACACGGCACATATAAATCGGGCAGGAAATGCATTTCCACTTTAATTACACCATCACCCTGACAGGATTCGCACCGCCCCCCTTTAACATTAAAAGAGAAACGTCCTGGCCCGTAGCCACGCTCGCGCGATTGCGGCAGACCGGCACACAGCTCGCGAATAGGCGTAAACAAGCCCGTGTAAGTGGCGGGGTTAGAGCGGGGCGTGCGGCCTATCGGACTTTGATCGACGTTGATTACTTTGTCAAAAAATTCCAACCCGGTGATTGAAGCGTAAGGCGCAGGCTCCGTGCTGCTGCCATACAAATGGTGCGCGACTGCATGGTATAGCGTGTCGTTAATGAGTGTAGATTTGCCCGAACCGGAAACACCCGTAATGCACACAAACAAGCCCACTGGCAAATTCAAGGTGACCTGCTTCAGATTATTTCCACTCGCCCCCTTGATTTGCAACATGCGTTTTTTGTCGGGGGCAACCAGCTTCCCGGGCATTTCAATTTTTCGGCGACCGCATAAATAATCACCCGTCAGCGAATCGAGGTTAGCACACACTTCCTGTGGCGTGCCTTGCGCGACGACCTTGCCACCATACTCTCCCGCACCCGGCCCCATATCGACAACGTAATCTGCGGCCAAGATTGCATCCGCATCATGTTCCACCACAATGATGCTGTTACCCATATCGCGCAGCCGTTTGAGCGTTCCCAGCAAGCGATCATTGTCACGCTGATGCAAGCCGATTGAAGGTTCATCCAGCACATACATGACACCGGTTAAGCCCGAACCAATCTGCGATGCCAGTCGAATGCGCTGCGATTCTCCGCCGGACAAAGTCTCGGCTGAGCGGTCCAGCGACAGATACTCCAACCCCACGTTAACCAGAAAATTAAGCCGGCTGATAATTTCCTGCACGATACGATCGGCAATGGTTTTTTTGTGCCCGGGTAAATCGAGGGATTTAAAAATTACCAGTGCCTGCTTCAACGGCAGCGCACTTAATTCATAAATCGTTGAATCACCAATCCGTACATGGCGTGCTTCATGCCGCAGGCGCGTGCCCTTACACTGTGGGCAAACGCAGGTGTTGAGATATTTAGCCAACTCTTCACGCACAGTGGGCAAATCCGTTTCCTTGTAACGCCGCTCCAAATTATGAACAATGCCTTCAAAAGCGTGTTCACGCAGCGTGGGCTTGCCACGTTCATTGAGATACTTAAAGGGGATTTCAACTTTTCCGCTACCGTACAAAATAACTTGCTGAATTTTTTCGGGCAGACTTTCAAAGGGACGCTCCAGATCAAAATCATACTGCCGCGCCAGACTGTCCAGCATTTGATAATAAAACTGATTACGCCTATCCCAACCTTTAATCGCGCCTGAGCTTAAAGATAATTGCGGAAAAGCGACGATGCGCCTAGGATCAAAAAAACTGATGTTTCCCAGACCATCACACTCCGGACACGCGCCCATCGGGTTGTTAAACGAGAACAAGCGCGGCTCCAATTCAGGCAGCGAATAACCGCAAATGGGGCAGGCAAATTTCGCCGAAAATAAATGCTCGCGCCCGCTATCCATCTCCACTGCAATCGCCCGACCCTCAGCATGGCGCAAGGCTGTTTCAAATGATTCTGCCAGACGTTGTTTATTTTCCGCGTTGATTTTTAAGCGATCAACCACGATTTCAACGGTATGTTTTTTATTTTTATGCAGAGCGGGCAATTTATCTATTTCATATACTGTGCCATTCACACGCAGACGCACAAAACCTTGTGCGCGCAGCTCGTCAAATAATTCCAGCTGCTCACCCTTACGTTCAACCACCAGCGGCGACAGAATCATGATGCGCGTGTCGATCGGCAGTAGCAGCATGTTATCCACCATCTGCGCCACGCTCTGCGCTTGCAAAACCAGATCATGCTCCGCGCAATAGGGATCGCCCGCACGCGCAAACAACAGCCGTAAATAATCGTGAATTTCAGTGACCGTGCCGACTGTGGAACGCGGGTTATGCGAGGTGGCTTTTTGCTCAATGGCAATAGCGGGTGACAAACCTTCAATTAAATCCACATCCGGTTTTTCCATGAGCTGCAAAAATTGCCGCGCATAGGCGGACAAAGATTCCACATAACGCCGCTGCCCTTCGGCGTACAAGGTGTCAAAAGCCAATGAAGATTTACCCGAGCCAGACAGGCCGGTAATCACCACCAGCTTATTGCGCGGCAGATCAAGGCTGATGTTTTTAAGGTTGTGCGTGCGTGCGCCGCGAATTTTTATGCTGTCCATACGTGTTATTTATACCTATCTACCTATCTTTAAGGAAACGCTGATTAAGTCGGCGAGCGGGAAGAAGGGCAAGGCGCACGGCGCGCAGAAACCGCAATGTATGCGGTATCTGTCGCTTCGCGCCCCAGAATTTCAAGCACCGTGCTGACCATTCCGCATCCGGCTTGCCGGATAGCGTATTGCGTACCTTTGGTGCAACGTAGCAATTCATCCGCGTAGACACCTAATCAGCGTTTCGCTAACTGCGCTTCTATCTGGCTGGGAATCAACCTGCTAATATACGCCAATTTTTTTACATTCCAAACTTCTCAATACGCGCGCTTCCATGCCTAACTCCTCAATGCCAGCCCCACCGCTTACGCCAGACCTTACCGCCACGCCCGACTCAGACTCTATGAACCCCATTGAGCGTCGCGCCAGCATGGGGCTGGCCAGCATCTATGGCCTGCGTATGCTGGGGCTGTTTATCATCCTGCCCGTTTTCGCGATCTACGCCACCGAGCGGCTACCTGGCGGGGATAATAAAATGCTGGTCGGGCTGGCGTTGGGTGCATATGGGCTCACTCAGGCAATCCTGCAGATTCCCGCAGGCTGGCTGTCTGATCGCTACGGGCGAAAACCCGTCATCTTGATCGGCCTCATACTGTTTGCACTGGGCAGTTTTATCGCGGCGTATGCAGATAATATTTATTGGGTGATCGCCGGGCGCATTATTCAAGGCGCAGGCGCGATCAATGCCGCCGTCATGGCGCTCACCGCCGACCTCACCCGCGAAGAACACCGCACCAAAGCCATGGCAATGATCGGCATCACCATCGGCATCACCTTCTCGATCTCGCTGGTGTTGTCCCCCGTGTTATATCAGGCAATCGATGTGCCGGGGATATTTGTGCTGACGGGTGTGCTGGCCTTGCTCGCCATGCTGGTTGTCGTGTACGTTATTCCCAATCCAGCGATCACGCGCTTTCATTCCGAGATGGGGGTGAGCAGTAATCGTTTTGCCGAAGTGCTGCGCAACAAAGAATTGTTGCGACTGGATTTCGGCATTTTTGCACTGCATGCGATATTGATGTCCGTGTTCATGCAAGTGCCGTTCGTACTGAAAAATAATGGCATGGAAGTCGCGCAGCATTGGCAACTCTATCTACCCGTCATGTTAATCGCATTCATGCTCATGGTGCCACCCATCCTCATCGCTGAGAAAAAAGCCCGCATGAAACAGATTTTTATGGGCGCGATTGCCTTAGCTGCAACCGGACAATTATTATTGATGCTCATGCAACACAGCGTGTGGGGCATCGCCTTCGCCATGCTGCTGTTCTTCACCGCATTTAACATACTCGAAGCAACCCTGCCCTCGATGATTAGTAAAATCGCACCCGTCGCCGCCAAAGGCACGGCCATGGGGGTATACAGCAGCGTGCAATTTTTAGGCGCATTTTGCGGCGCAATGGCAGGGGGGTTATTGATGCAGCATGTCGGTGGCGACGCAGTTTTTATATTTGCCATCGGCCTGCTCTTGCTATGGCTCATCATCGCCAGCACCATGCAAGCACCCGCCGCAGTCCGCACTAAAATGTACCCACTGTCTGTTATGAATAAAATTGCCGGTATCGAATTGCAGAAAAAATTGGCACAATTGCACGGCGTGCGCGAAGTAATGATCGTCACCACAGAATGTATGGCCTGCTTGAAAGTTGACATGAGCGGATTTGATGAAGCAGCAGTAAAAAAATTAATTAGAGGAGAAAGTAATGTCAGTCAATAAAGTAATCTTGGTAGGTCGTCTCGGCAAAGATCCAGAAACACGCTACATGCCCAACGGCGAAGCGGTCACCAACTGCACGCTGGCTACGTCCGAAAACTGGAAAGACAAAGCAGGCGAAAAGCAGGAAAAAACCGAGTGGCACAACCTCACGTTTTATCGCCGCCTGGCCGAAATCGCGGGTGAGTACCTGAAAAAGGGCTCGATGATCTACGTGGAAGGCAAGCTCGCCACGCGCAAATGGCAAGACAAAGAAGGCAAAGACCGCTACACCACAGACATCATCGTGGGCGAAATGCAAATGTTGAGCAGCAAGTCCGGCAGCAGCAGCAATTTTGAAGTAGTCGATTCGGGTGGCTCATCTGCGCCCGCATCGTCTGCCCCTGCGGCCAGCGCACCTGCTACTAAGAAGCCTGCGTCCGCTCCAGCGAAATCGGGCGGCGGGTTTGATAATTTTGATGACGATATACCGTTTTGAGGTGCACCAAAGGTAGGCAATTCTCTAAGCTCTGCGAGCTTGAGAAGTTGACACCGCCTAAACAGGAAGTATTAACAAACCCTCACATTGTCCCCTTGTGGGGCCAAGCATAAGCAGGGTATTGCAGAATGAATCCAGATTGGATACCTCGATGGTGCTTTTAACGACATGTTTTAGGGTTTCTATTTAATATGAAAACTTCTGCCACTATTTCACCATGCCAACAATACCGATACGAACTTCGGCGAGTATGGGACGATTCCAAACCACTGGTGTTGTTCGTATGTTTGAATCCTTCAATAGCTGATGCCGAGGTCGAGGACAATACATCGCGGGTTTGCAGAGAAAAAATAGGGTCAGACTCGAATTAAATGCTACGCTTCTAACTCCTCTTTTTTTATATTTTTTAAAAGTTTAAATCGAGTCTGACCCTATTTTTCTTTTGTGACCCTATTTTTTTTGGTTTTCTCGACCGCCTTGGTTACGCGGCGGCGACCGCTGCCGCTGTGTAATCGAGGTAAAACCACTAGCAGGTTTTTTTGCTCATGATCTGTGCTACATATCATTCAATAAAACAAGAAGGATTTTAGTCCGCCTGCTTACGCAAGAACGATGGAATATCCAACGGCTCGACGCCAGATTGTTTCATCGCTTCGATGGCTTCGCGATGCCGACCATTACGCATCACAGCGGGCATTTCCAGTTCTTTGTAATTAATTAAAGGCATTCCTTCGCCATGCGTGCCAGTGCGTTGCACATGAACCAACTCAGGTTTGTTGTGTTTAGTCATAATGGGCGAACCAAGACCAGTGGCAACGATGGTCACGCGCAATTCATCGCCCATCGCTTCATCAAAAACAGATCCCACAATCACGGTCGCATCTTCCACCGCAAACTGTACGCTGTTGGTAATTTCTTTATATTCACGCATGGTCAGACTGCTGCTGGAAGTGATGTTGACCAGCACACCGCGTGCACCGGACAAATTCACATCTTCCAGCAAGGGGCTGGACATGGCACTTTCAGACGCACGCTTGGCGCGATCTACACCCGATGCAGTGGCCGAACCCATCATGGCCATACCGTTCTCGGACATCAGGGTACACACGTCGGCAAAGTCCACGTTGACCAAACCCGTGGCATTGATGACTTCGGCAATGCCAGCCACAGCACCTTGCAACACGCCATTTGAAGAGCGAAAGGCTTCCAGCAAAGTCGTATCTTCACCCAGCACCGACATCAGTTTTTCATTCGGCACGACAATCAGTGAATCAACATATTCGGACAATGCTTCAATGCCAGCCTGCGCCAAGCGCATCCGCTTACCTTCATGCGCGAACGGTTTGGTGACCACTGCCACGGTCAGGATATTCATCTCGCGCGCGATTTTTGCCACGATGGGTGCAGCACCCGTGCCCGTGCCGCCGCCCATACCAGCAGTGATAAACAGCATGTCCGCGCCTCTAATCATCTCGGCAATACGTTCGCGATCTTCTTCTGCCGCTGCGCGCCCCACATCTGGAATGGCCCCGGCCCCCAGCCCTTTGGTGATGGTTGCGCCAATCTGCAAGCGCGTTCCCGCCTTGTTGCGCTTGAGGGCCTGAGCATCGGTATTCACCACAACAAATTCCACACCCTGCACGCCTTGTTCAATCATATGATCCACTGCATTGCCACCGCAGCCGCCCACTCCCACTACTTTAATCACCGCATTCTGGTTGGGTATTTCTTCTATTTCAAACATTATTTCTCCTTCGCGTAGATAAAAAAATGAACCACCAAAAAAAACAAACTGCAAAACTACTTAACAAAAACTGTGACCCTACCTTGCTGTGTTAGAAACTGCTTAAGGGATACAGCGCAAGGCGAATCTTGGCGAGGAAACGGAATTGACTCAGGTGTCAATGAGTATTCCGAGCCGAGATTCAACACCGCGATGTGCCCTTCAGCAGTCTAATAACCAGCAAGATTAAAATGTTTCCTGAAACCACGCCTTCATCCGCGCAAACACATCACTCACCGAACCAGACTGCATACGCGTCGTTTTATTTTCCTGATACTGCTCCAAGCCATACATCAGCAAACCCATGCCCGTGGAATAGCGTGGTGACCGCACCACATCGGCCAAGCCACCCGCATACTGCGGCAAACCCAATCTAACTGGCATGTGAAAAATTTCCTCACCCAACTCCACCATGCCTTGCATGGCACTGCTGCCGCCCGTGATAACGATGCCGGAGGATAGCAAGTCTTCAAAGCCACTGCGCCGTAATTCAGCCTGCACCAACGAATACAGCTCCTCTATGCGCGGCTCGATTACCTCCGCCAAAGTTTGCCGCGACAACATGCGCGTGCTGCGTTCACCTACACCTGGCACTTCCACCGGATCGTCATCTGCCAACTGGCGCAGCGCGCAACCATATTTTATTTTTATGTCCTCGGCATCCTTAGTGGGTGTGCGTAGTGCCATCGCAATGTCATTGGTAATCTGATCGCCTGCAATGGGAATCACCGCCGTGTGCCGAATGGCCCCGCCAGTAAAAACCGCCACATCCGTTGTGCCGCCGCCGATGTCCACCAGGCACACGCCCAGATCACGTTCGTCATCGGACAACACTGCCTTGCTGGAAGCAAGCGGCTGCAAAATAATTTGCGGGACTTCCAATCCGCAGCGATGCACACACTTGATAATATTTTGCACTGCCGCAACTGCACCACTCACGATATGCACTTCCACTTCCAGACGCATACCGCTCATGCCGAGTGGTCGTTTTATTCCACCCTGACCATCGATGCTGAATTCCTGTTCCAAAATATGCAAAATCTGCTGATCCCCCGGCAGACTGATTGAACTGGCGGTATCCACCACCCGCACGATGTCGGCCTGGGTCACCTCTTTTTCTTTTATTTTGACCATGCCATTGGCATTGGAACTTTTAATATGGCCACCCGCGATGCCCGTAAACACCTCGCGAATTTTGCAATCCGCCATCAACTCTGCGTCGCCCAAAGAACGCTGAATGGCTGCTACCGTTGCATCGATATCCACCACCATGCCTTTTTTCATGCCCGATGATTCATGCGTGCCTACACCTATCACTGCCAAAGCTCCATCTGCATTAACCTCGGCCACAATGGTAATAATTTTGGATGTGCCTATATCCAAGCCGACAATTAAATTTTTAGAATCTTTGCTTTTGTTCATTCGCTCTTCCTGCCATTTAAACTTTTTTGCATACTCAATTTTTCCAAGCCAAACGCTTTTAGGTTAAATATGATGATTCTTCATCGTGCCAGCAACATTCCCGCCTGCTAAATTTTCATTGTCCCCTTGTGGGGCATTCCCTGAATTTCCACTCCCCATGTTTCCACCCAGCATATTTACCGCGAATCCATTCGGATAACGCAAATCCACGTAATTCACCAATCCCTGTACTGCGGCCAAACTCTGCGGATAAACCGCAACAAAGCGTGCGAGTCGTGACAGAACTTTTTCGCGCCCCAAATCCAGCAACATGCCATTTTGCAAACGCACCTGCCAGGCACGGCGCGGAGATAAGCTGACATGTGAAATCGTTTGCTTCAATGGTGTCAACAGCCGATTAAATTCAAAATACATTTGTGTCACTTCAAAAACGGACTCAGGCGGCCCCATAAAATCAGGGTGTTTTTCGGCAATTTCTTTATCGCTTATTTGCGCCTGAAATAATTCGCCTTGCTGATTGACCCAGGTTGTTTTATCCCAGCGCGCCAGTGCCATATGCTCTTCCAGCGTCACTTTCAGTTGCCAGGGTATGTGACGGCGCACATTGGCTCGACGCACCCACGGCACGGCTTCAAGTTTCTGTTGCAGATGCTCCAGATCGACTGTAAAAAAATTCCCCTTTAATTCGCTATCCAATACAGCTTCAATCTGTGCTGAGTTCACATTCAGTGGCACAGTCTCAAGCTGCACCACACTCAAATTAAATGCGGGCAAGCGCACCAGGTAGTGCAAGGCTCCATAAAGCACCAGCAGCAAGCTCAAGCCAAACAAGGCCCGACTCAACATGTTCAATTGTTGTGGCCTATCCCACATGCGTCCACTCCAAAGTTGCCATTGCTAAAATCTGCTCCACTAATTGTTCAAAGCTCATACCCAGATGCCGCGCTGCCATCGGTACTAAACTATGATCGGTCATGCCGGGTGAAGTATTAATTTCCAGCAGATAGGGTTTGCCATCTGTACTCATTAAAAAATCCACACGCCCCCAACCCCGGCCACCCACTAGTGCAAAACCTTGCAGAGCCAGTCGCTGCATCTCCGCTTCGTCGGCTGCCGACAAACCGGCAGGGCAAAGATAGCGTGTGTCATCACGCAAATATTTCGCCTCGTAGTCATAAAATTCGTTGGCGGGTTCAATCTTGATAACGGGCAACGCTCGCTCACCTAAAATGGCCACGGTGTATTCACCACCGCCCATAAATGCTTCTGCCATCACCAAGGTGTCGTACCTGGCGGCTTCGTCATAGGCTGCACGAAAATCGCTGAGCTTTTTTACTTTGCTGATGCCCACGCTGGAGCCTTCATTAGCTGGCTTCACAAACAACGGCAAACCCAATTTTTTTGCCACTGCCGACAAATCACTGCTTGCAGTAATCATCTCAAATGCAGGCACTGGCAAGCTTGCTGCCTGCCACACCAGCTTGGTGCGCCACTTATCCATCGCCAGCGCCGAAGCCATCACCCCGCTGCCGGTATAGGGCAAGTTCATTAATTCCAGCGCGCCTTGCACCGTGCCATCTTCGCCATAGCGTCCATGCAATGCGATAAATACCCGCTGAAATCCATCCTCCACTAATTGCTGCATGGGTCGCTGTACAGGGTCAAATGCATGCGCATCCACTCCGCATTTTTTAAGCGCAGCTAACACTGCCGCCCCACTTTTGAGCGAGACTTCGCGCTCGGCGGAACGGCCTCCAAGCAACACGGCGACTTTGCCAAAATTATTCAACTCGCTTCCCTTCACCCGCAACGCCAACGATTCGAACTTCAGGATGCAGCAATACCCCTGTTTTTTTTTGCACTGTGGCTTGCACTTCGTTAATTAAATTTTCAATATCTGCTGCGCTAGCACGACCCACATTCACGATAAAATTGGCGTGCTTCTCGGAAACCTGCGCGCCACCTATCTGGCGTCCTTTTAAACCACTCTGTTCGATCAAACGCGCTGCATAATCTCCCACTGGATTGCGGAACACCGAGCCGGCATTCGGCAACTGTAGCGGCTGACTGGCGATGCGTCTGGATAGCAGTGCTTTAATTTCCTGACGCGCAACTGCACCATCACCACTGGCAAGCTGCAAGTTTGCGCTCACAAAAAATTCTTCTAAATGCTGGCCTGCCAATGCAACAGCGGCTTTTGTTTTAGGCGATGTCCCAAAAACTTTTGTTTCAGGCGATGCCTCAACAGCTTTTGTTTCAGGCGATGCCTGGTGCTCCTTGCGGATCACCGAACGGTAGTCGATAGCGTATTCATCCGGGTGACGCACACCCATCTGTCCGGCGCGATTCACTGTTTGCACACTGCTCACCACATCCCACGTTTCACTGCCGTAACACCCTGCATTCATAGCCAACATGCCGCCCAGCGTGCCGGGAATTCCGGCAAAAAATTCCGCACCGCGCAAATTATGCAGCGCTGCATAACGCGCAATTTTTGCACCGGGCACGCCCGCTTCAACATATAGCGTGCCGTCAATTTGAATGTGCATTTCATCTAATGCTGCGTGCAGCAACAACACCGTGCCGCGTAATCCGCCATCGCGCACCAGCAAATTGCTGCCCAAACCCACAGCAAACAAGGGCTCTTGCACAGGCAGCGTGCTCAAAAATTTCAATAAATCGTCCCTATCAGCAGGTTGATAAACCCGCTCGGCATAACCACCTGCCCGCCAACTGGTATAGCGACTCATGGCTACGTTTTGTCGCAATGTTCCACGCAAATCCGAAGCTATAAACTGTGTGGGTTCAGTCATGTTCATTTGTTTGCCGAAATATTCATATGTTTGGACATGTTCATACGCCTGCCGATTCCATCTCATTGTCCCCCTGTGGGATGTGCGCCAGGTTTTCTAACTGTGTAGCGACGCCGCCGATTGAACCTGCCCCCATGGTCAGCACCACGTCGCCCGCTCGCACCCTATGCAAAATCATCTGCGGCAATTCTGCTATTTGCTCAACGAACACGGCTTCAGTTTGACCGATCACACGCAGTGCATGCATCAAGGCACGGCCATCGGCGGCAACGATGGGCGCTTCTCCTGCGGCGTACACTTCGGTTAACAACAGCGCATCAACACTGCTTAAAATTTTGACGAAGTCTTCAAACAGATCGCGAGTGCGCGTGTATCGATGCGGCTGAAATGCCAGCAACAAACGACGATTGGGGAATGCCCCGCGTACTGCGGCAATGGTGGCTGCCATCTCTGCCGGGTGATGACCGTAATCATCAATTAAAGTAAAACTAGTTTCATTCACAATTTCTTTTTCACCCGCGCGCCGATGTGGAATCGCAGC
Organism: Nitrosomonadales bacterium; assembly: GCA_947475825.1. Taxonomy (GTDB): domain Bacteria; phylum Pseudomonadota; class Gammaproteobacteria; order Burkholderiales; family Gallionellaceae; genus Nitrotoga. Next base: position 20,097 of record CANJMS010000008.1, on the reverse strand, counting down.
AGCAGGTGGCAGCCTGATTTCACCATAGCGTTGGAAGCGTCGCCCCACGCCTTGAAATTCTGCCAGTGCGCTGATGATCGCTGCATCCTCCACACCCACTTCCAATCCCACCGCAATGGCTGCGAGCGCATTTTGCACGTTATGCAGGCCCGGTAAATTGAGGGTGATGTCCAAATCTCGCGGCTGACCATTTTGTCGACATTGCGCGGTAAAGCGCATCAAGCCATGGTGATGCTGCACATTCACGGCACGAATTTGCGCCTCCGCCGAAAATCCATACGTGGTCACCGGCTTGCTAATGCGCGGCAGAATGTCGCGCACATTCACATCATCTATACACATCATTGCCATGCCGTAAAACGGCAGATGCTCGGCAAAATCGATGAACGCTTGTTTCAGTCTGGAAAAATCATGGCCGTAGGTTTCCATGTGATCGGCATCGATATTGGTAATCACCGCCAGGATAGGTTGCAAATATAAAAATGAGGCATCCGATTCATCCGCCTCGACCACAATGAATTCGCCTGTGCCCAACTTGGCATTCACGCCGCTACTATTGAGCCTGCCGCCAATCACAAAAGTTGGATCAAAGCCGCCCTTTGCCAACACACTGGCGGTGAGGCTGGTGGTCGTGGTTTTGCCGTGCGTCCCCGCCACCGCAATGCCCTGGCGCAAACGCAGCAATTCCGCCAACATCATGGCGCGTGGCACGATGGGAATTTTGCGCGTACGCGCAGCCATCACTTCCGGGTTACCCGCTGCAATGGCCGTGGATACCACTACCACATCGGCATCGACTAAATTATTTGCCACATGCCCTTGAAATATTTTTGCGCCCAATTTTTTCAAGCGCTGCGTGATGGCGTTGTCAGCCAAATCTGAACCGCTGATTTGAAAGCCGAGATTAAGCAGCACCTCGGCAATGCCGTTCATGCCGGAGCCGCCTATGCCTACGAAATGAATGTGTTTAACTTTATGTTTCATTCTGTGTTAAATCCCGGCCAATTCTGAACACACTTCAGCAACGCGATGAGCCGCATCCGGCTTGGCTAGAGCATGTGCAGCCAGTGCCATGAGTAATGCTTTTTCCCGTGTCAAGCCGCGCAATAAACCTGCCAGGTGTTGCGCATTCAGGGCAGGCTGCGGCAGCAAAATAGCCGCTGCATGTCCACTCAAGAACTGCGCATTCGTGGTCTGATGATCGTCCACTGCAAATGAAAAAGGAATGAGTATGCTGGCCACGCCCGCCGCCGCAAGTTCAGCAATCGTTAAAGCCCCAGCACGACAAATCACCACATCGGCCCACGCGTAGTGTTGCGCCATGTCCTCCAAAAACGGTTGGATATTGGCATTAATTTCGGCCTGACTATAATGTGTTTGCGTCACAGCAAAATGCTGCTTGCCCGTTTGATGCAGCACATGCGGACGCACAGCCAGTGGTAACAACGCCAACGCGGAGGGGAGGCATTCATTAATTGCTTTCGCACCAAGACTGCCGCCCAGCACCAGAACATTCAACACACCGCTGCGCGCGGCATAGCGAATTTTGGGATCGGGCAGTGCGGCGATGCTGGCACGCACTGGATTGCCGCACCACTCCGCATTTGGCAAAACTTCCGGAAAGCCTGTCAAGGTGCGGGTTGCGAAGTGGGATAAGGATTTATTGCTCAGCCCTGCAATGGAATTTTGCTCATGTATGATTAACGGACGACGTAGCAGCGCGCCCATCATGCCACCCGGAAAGGTAATGTATCCGCCCATCCCCAGCAGTACGTCCGGACGATGATGCAAAATAGTGAATGCGCTTTGCCACAATGCGATCAACAAATTAAATGGCAGCATTAATTTTCGCAACAGACCTTTTCCACGCAAACCGGAAAAGCGCACGGTCACTAATTCATAGCCTGCCTTGGGCACCAAATCTGACTCCATGCTGTGCGCCGCGCCCAACCAGGTGATCTGCCACCCTTGTGCACGTAAACAATCTGCCACTGCCAGTGCCGGAAAAATATGTCCACCCGTGCCGCCTGCCATAATCAAAATGGAGCGCGTCATACCGACTGCCCCCGCATGATTCTTCTATTCTCCCAGTCAATTCTAAGGAGCAACGCTGCTGCAACACAGCTCACCACGATGCTGCTGCCACCAAAGCTGAGGAAGGGTAGCGTGAGTCCCTTGGTTGGCAACACGCCCATGTTGACTCCGATATTGACAAAAGCTTGTACGCCCAGCCACACGCCTAATCCCAACGCCACCAGTGCGGCATATTGACGATCCAGAAATGCAGCCTGGCGACCAATGGCAAAGGCACGGGAAATGAGTCCGACAAATAATAAAATGAGCACCAACACCCCGGCGAACCCCAGTTCTTCGGCTATCACCGCCAGCAGAAAGTCTGTATGTGCTTCCGGTAGATAAAATAATTTTTGCACGCTGCCGCCCAATCCTACCCCGAACCATTCGCCGCGCCCAAAGGCGATCAGCGCGTGACTAAGCTGGTAACCTTTGCCGAATGGGTCGGCCCACGGATCCATAAAACCGATCACACGCTGCATACGGTAGGGTGATGAAAAAATCATCGCCGCAAACAGCATCGGCAATCCAATTACCAGCCCGATAAAAATTTTCAAGCTGAATCCGCCGAGAAATAAGGTACACATGGCAATGGTGCAGATCACCACCAGCGCACCCATGTCCGGCTCCATCAGCAACAGGCTGCCGACCAGTGCCATGACTGCCAGCATCGGCATGAATACCGACACCAATTTTTCTTTGATGATGCCCTTGCGAACCGCATATTGCGCGGCATACAGCACGGCAAATAATTTCATCAACTCGGAAGGTTGCAGATTAATACCGAGCAATGACAGCCAGCGTCGACTGCCATTGACTTCACGACCCACGCCTGGAATCAGCACCAGAGCCAACAACAACACACCGAATGCGAATAAATACGGAGCAAGTTTTTGCCACTCCTCCATGGAAATTTGAAATGCCGCAATGCCCGCAATGACACCGACCAGAATAAAAAAACCATGTCGCATTAAATAATATTCCGCGCGATAGCCTGTGAATCTACTGGCTTCTGCCGTAGCAATAGAAGCCGAATAAACCATGACCAGTCCCAATGCCAGCAGCGCGAGCACGATCCACAACAACATCACGTCGTATTGCGGCGTGGCCGTGCGATGATTATTTACGCTGGAGGTGAACATGCACTCTCCTCCTGCAGGGCTTGTACCGCACTGATAAATACACTGGCGCGATGCACATAATTTTTAAACATATCGAAGCTGGCGCAGGCGGGTGATAACAACACTGCATCACCTGCCTGCGCCAGCGCAGCAGCTTGCCGTACCGCACCCTGCATGTCGGATGCGTAATGAATCGGCACGCCACATCCTTGCAGCGCAGTGGCTATGCGTAGCGCATCTCGCCCGATCAACACCACACCTCGAGCGTGTTTGGATACGGCTGGCAAAAGCGGTAAAAAATCCTGCCCCTTACCTTCCCCTCCCGCAATTAAAATTGTAGGCCGCTGTAAACCCTGCAAGGCTGCAACTGTCGCACCAACATTGGTGCCCTTGGAGTCATCGTAATACTGCACGTTATTGATTTCGGCCACGCGCTCGACACGATGCGGCAGACCCTGATAACAACGCAACGCGCGCAGCAAAGGCGGAAGTGGCACATTGATTGAGCAACACAATGCCAGTGCAGCCAGCGCATTCGCTACATTATGTAGACCGGCAATCTGCAAATTGCTCGCTGGCAATATGCGCCGCTGCCCTTGCATGAGCCAAATTCCATCGACAGTATGTGAAATGCCCCAGTCCAATTTACCAATAGGCTCGCTTAATCCAAAGCTGATATGCGTGCGATCAAGCAATTCCATTGCCATGCTGAGCGGATCGTCGCGATTTAATACCTGCACGCCATTACCTTGAAAAATGCGCGCCTTGGCAGTGCTGTAAGCACGCATATCACTATATCTATCCAGATGATCTTCACTGATATTCAGCACCGTTGCGGCATTTGCGTTAAGCGATGAGGTGGTTTCCAATTGAAAGCTGGATAGTTCCAGCACCCACACCCTGTTTTGTAATGCGCTTGTCGACTCGGCACTTACTCGCAGGTCGGCATCCAGCACGGCTGGCGAAATGTTGCCTGCAATTACAGTATTGCACCCTGCTGCGCGACACATTTGGCCAACCATATCGGTGACCGTGCTCTTGCCGTTAGACCCTGTAATGGCGATTATTTTGGGCACAGTAGGCGGCTGCGCCGGGTCAGAGTATTCGGAAGCTGCTGGCAATGATGAAGGGTTGGAAGGAGGTACATGAAAGAAATGTCTTGCGTTAAAAGCCTGCGCGAATAGTTCAACGTCACCCACGATAGCCATACCACGGGCGGCAGCGCGTTGCACAAAGGGTTGCTGCAAAGGCACGCCGGGACTGATTGCAATCAACTCAATGCCAGTTAATAAATTATCGTGGAACTCGCCGCAATGCACTTCCAGTTCAGGAAACTCGGTGTGCGCTTCCAGCAATGAGGGTGGATGATCGCGGCTATCAGCCACACGCAGTTGCGCGCCATGCATTGTAAGCCAACGCACAAGCGATAACCCAGTCTCACCCAGACCCAACACCAACACCGATTTATTAGCCAGTTTCATCATCTGAGTTTGAGAGACGCTAACCCTATCAACACCAGTATCATGGTGATAATCCAGAAGCGCACCACCACCTGGTTTTCTTTCCAACCCTTCAATTCATAGTGGTGATGCAGCGGTGCCATGCGGAAAACGCGCTTGCCCGTTAGCTTGAATGAGATCACTTGAATGATGACCGACATTGTTTCCAACACAAATATTCCGGCCATGATGAACAATACAATTTCCTGCCGCACTATCACCGCCACCACTCCCAGTGCCGCTCCCAGCGCCAGTGCGCCGACATCGCCCATAAACACTTCAGCGGGATAAGCGTTAAACCATAAAAATGCCAAACCCGCTCCCGCAATTGCGCCGCAGAATACTGCAAGCTCTGAGGCACCAGGAATGTAAGGAATACCCAGATATTTAGCGAACACAACGTGTCCCGCAACATAAGCAAAAATGGCCAGTGCGCTGGCTATCATGACCGTCGGCATAATCGCCAAACCATCCAGCCCATCCGTTAAATTCACCGCATTACTGGTGCCTACGATGACCATACATACCAGACCAATAAATACCGCACCGGCAAGCGAAAAAGTAATCAGTTTAAAAAACGGCACGATCAAAGTGGTGTGTTCGGGTAGCGTGGCGGTTTTCCATAAATACGCCGCAACGAGGAGGGCAATGATGGACTGCCAAAACATTTTGGCGCGCGCTGATAGACCCTTGGGATTGCGATGTACGACTTTGCGATAATCATCCACCCAGCCTATCGCGCCAAAACCTAGCATGGTCAGCAGCACTACCCACACATAAGTGTTGCGTAAATCTGCCCATAACAAAGTGGTGATGGTGATGGAAGTTAAAATCAGCGCACCGCCCATTGTTGGTGTGCCAGCTTTAATCAAATGAGTTTGCGGGCCATCATCGCGCACAGATTGGCCAATTTTGTATGCCGTTAATTTCCGTATCATGGCTGGCCCGACCATAAAGGTGATGAACAACGAAGTCATGGTTGCCAGCACTGCGCGCAGCGTGATGTAATTAAACACGCTGAAGGTTCGAATATCCTGCGCCAGCCAATGTGTAAGTGCCAATAACATTAAGTTATCCCTGTTTATCCGAGTGTGTTAGTGCGCGGCTGCCGCACTACCTTGTTTGTTCATAACACTGCAATATTGCACCACCCGTTCCATACGCATAGAGCGCGAGCCTTTAACTAACACAGTGGTATGGGCATTTAATTTATTTTCGAGTACAGCGAGCAGCGCATTGATACCCTCAAAATGCTGTGCGCCCGCGCCAAATTCGCGCACGGTATGGCGCGTCAAATCGCCCAATGCCAACAACTCATCAATCCCTGCCTTGCGCGCTTCTACTCCCATCTCACCATGCAAAGATACGGCCTCTTTACCTAACTCGCCCATGTCGCCCAGCACCAAAATTTTCTTACCTTGGGCTTGCGCCAACACTTTGAGCGCGGCGCATAACGAAGCAGGATTGGCGTTGTAGCTATCATCAATCAACTGCGCGCCATGCAGTGCCATATGTCGTTGCATACGCCCTGCCACGCCCGCAAAATTTTGCAAACCCGCGATGATCGCGGCATTGTGTATATTTAACGCCACTGAAGCGGCAATGGCAGCCAAGGCATTACGCACATTGTGTGCGCCGGGCACTTGCAGTTGCACGCTGAAATCGCCGCGCGGCGTATGCACATCGATACATTTTCCCCTTGTGGGATGTGCGCCAATTTCATGCGACTGATACTGCGCGGTGATCGTGGCCGGATGCTCTAACCCAAATTCAATTATTTTTCGCTGCCCTGCCTGATTTTCAACCCCTGCCTGATTTTCAACCCCTGCCTGATTTTCAACCAAGCCGCGCCATAACGGCGCGTACGCATCATCGGCATTAATCACCGCGCAACCTTGGCTATCCAACCCTGCAAAAATTTCGCCCTTGGCGTGCGCTACAGCAGCGATCGACCCCAGTCCCGCCAGATGCGCGCTACCGGCATTGTTGACAATGGCGATGTCGGGGCGCGCAAGACGACTGAGATAATCAATTTCGCCCGCGTGATTCATGCCCATTTCGATGACTGCATAGCGATGCGTGTCTCGCAGCTTTAACAAAGTGAGCGGCATACCGATGTCATTATTGAGATTGCCCAGTGTCGCCAGCACCTTGTCCGTGCCTGTCGTTGCGGTTCCGCCCGTCGCGACTCTCAATATGCTGGCTAACATTTCCTTGACCGTAGTCTTGCCATTACTGCCTGTGATCGCAACGAGCGGCAAGGTAAATTGTGTGCGCCAGTGCGCAGCCAAGCTACCCAATGCCAGTTTTGTGTCATCTACCAGTATCAAGGGAATCGGGCTGGGGATGGGACATTGTCCCTTCATTGTCCCCTTGTGGGATGTGAGATAACTGCCTGCATTAACCAAGGCTGCCACTGCGCCACTGCGCGCGGCACTCACTACGAATGCTGCGCCATCAAAATGATCGCCCTGCAAAGCTACAAATAAATCCCCTGCCACTATGGCGCGACTATCGCTGGAAATGCTGGTAAATATGACTTCTCCAGCTTGTATATTTTCTGGCATCGCCTCGGCAGCGATGATCTTGCCCTTTAATACTTCGGCGGCTTGACTCAAGCGCATCATGACATTGTCCCCTTGTGGGGTCCGGCCCCCTGCTGCGCCCTGCTGCTCCAGCTTTGCAGCGCCTGCTGGGCAATCAAGATGTCACTGAAAGGATATTTGATACCATTTATTTCCTGATAATCTTCATGTCCCTTGCCTGCCACCAACACCGTATCTGTTGCGCGGGCATAATGAACGGCTTGCGTAATGGCAGCGGCGCGATCCTCAATTATCTCGACTGGATTTATTTTATTGGCATCATCCATGCCCGCCACGATGGCGGCGATGATGGCTTGTGGGTTTTCATTACGCGGGTTATCACTGGTGACGATGCACACATCGGCCAATCTGGCGGCGATTGCGCCCATGACAGGACGTTTCCCCGCGTCACGATTGCCACCACAACCAAATACGCAAATTAATCTGCTGTTACTGAACTCATTGTCCTGCGCCGACACTTCACGCAGTGTTTGCAAAACTTTTTCCAGCGCGTCCGGCGTATGAGCGTAATCAATCACCACGGTTGGCAGCTTATTGCCGCCTAAAGTTTGCATCCGTCCGGCCACTGCTTTTACCTTGGATAATTCGCGCAATGCGTCATGCAGCGCGATATCACTCACCAACAGGACCGCTAACACACCCAGCAAATTGCTTGCATTAAAGCGCCCGAGCAATGCGCTATGCAAGGTGTCGCTACCCCAACTGGAATGTACTTGCGCGCTCAATCCCTGCGCGTTCATTTGCAATGTGCCACCATAGACCATGCGTAAACCTAGTCGCTCCGCCATTCCCAGCGCAGCATCTGTCAACCCATAGCCGATTATTTCAACTTCCTTATCGCGCAATAGTTCCACCAGGTCTGCGCCGAAATCGTCATCCAGATTCAATACCGCATATTTAAGCTGCGGCCATTCAAACAAGCGCGCTTTAGCGGCGGCATAGTTACGCATATTGTTGTGATAATCGAGATGATCGCGACTTAAATTGGTCAGCAGCGCCACATCAAATTTCACGACGTTCACACGACCCTGCTGCAAGGCGTGCGAAGACACTTCCATACTCACCGCCTGCGCACCATCGGCCAGATACTCGGCCAGCAATTGATGCAGCAAAACAGCATCCGGCGTGGTATTGGGGGTGGGCTGCAAAGCCCCGGCAAAGCCGTTTCCCAACGTGCCAATCAACGCAGTTTTTTTGCCGTGTGCTGACTGTGGCAATGATTGCAGCACGTGGGCAAGCCAGTGGGCGCAGGATGTTTTTCCATTCGTGCCCGTAATGCCTATCATCCATAACTTACTGGAAGGCGCGCCATATATGTGGTCGGCCAGTTCTCCAACATGGTGGCGCAGATTATTAACCGCTAAATTGGGGATACGCCAATCCTCATTCCAGACAAAATTTTGCGCTTCCCAGATCACTGCATTTGCGCCATTTTGAATAGCCTGCGCGATAAACTTTCGGCCATCAGCCTGCGCGCCGGGGTATGCCAAAAAAGTATCGCCCGGACGCACGGCACGACTATCCAGAGTCAGCCGAGTAACACTCACCCCCAATGCAGTCAATATTTTTTCCACAGAAAAATGCGCTGCGTTGATTTCAGACGATGTGCTCATATCTCGCCTCGCAAAGGTTCAGCATGCGGCAAAGATACTGGCACAACACCCGGTACAGGAACCCTCGCCAGCAGGGGTGGTTCGCTCTGCACGGGCGCATCATTCGGCACATTCAATAAGCGCAGCGATTCACCCATCACTTGGCTAAATATGGGCGCGGCAACCAAGCCGCCATAATGCTGCCCATTCGCTGGCTCGTTAATCATGACGGCAATAATCAACCGTGGGTTAGACACCGGAGCCAACCCGACAAATGAAGAAATATAGCGACTAACGTATTGCCCGCCCTCCAACTTATGCGCCGTGCCAGTTTTACCCGCCACGCGATAGCCATTCACCCGCGCTTGCGGCGCAGTGCCATCTGCTTGCACCACCATTTCCAACATATCCAAAATGGCATGTGCCGTTTTAGCAGAATAGATCAACTCTCCCTTGACCGGAGTCTCTTGCTTCAACAGCGATATGGGTTTGAGTTCGCCATCATTAGCAAAGATGGTATATGCCCGCGCCAGTTGTAATAAATTCACCGACATGCCGTGACCATACGATAAAGTGGCCTGCTCTATTGGCCGCCAGCCTGCGTATCCGCGCAACTTGCCACTGGCCTCACCGGGAAAGCCACTGCCCGTAGAGGTACCAAATCCACTGGCATTCAGACTGCGCCACAATGTTTCCGGCTTCATGCCCAGCGCTAATTTGGCCGTGCCGATGTTGCTGGACTTTTGAATAATCTGCGCGACTGAAAGCCGGTCAGTGGGATGGGTATCACTGATTTTCCAGCTACCCATAGTCATGGTGCCGTGCTCGGTGTTAATCAATGTTCTGGGCGTAACTTTGCCGCTCTCTAACGCAGCCGCCACGGTAAAAGGTTTGAGCGTGGAGCCGGGTTCGAACAAATCGGTAACCGCATAATTTCGCAACACCTGCACCTCAGGTTTGGCACGATTATTAGGGTTATAACTGGGCCAATTCGCCAACGCCAGCACCTCGCCAGTTTGTGCGTCCAGCACCACGATGGAACCCGTTTTAGCCTGATGCTTTACCACTGCGGCCTTAATTTCACGATGCGCTAAATACTGAATTTTGCTGTCTATGCTCAGCATCAAATCCTTTCCGGGCTTGGGCGCACGGATGCTAACCAGATCTTCCACAATGCGGCCCTTGCGATCCTGCACCACTTTCTGACTGCCCGCTTTGCCGCCCAACTGATTTTGCAAGGCCAACTCCAAACCTTCCTGACCGTTGTCATCCACATCGGTAAAGCCCAACAAGTGTGCCGTGACTTCTCCTCCCGGATAATAACGGCGATATTCGCGCCGCAAGGAAATGCCAGGTACGCCCAGCTTCACAATTTTCTCGGCTTGTTCGGGTGGCAGTTGCCGTTTGATATAAACGAAATCACGATTGGTATCAGACAAGCGGTTTTTAATTTCGCGTGCATCCATTTCCATAATCTGCGCCAGTTGTTTCACTTGCTTTAAAGTGATCTCCACTTCCTGCGGAATGGCCCACACCGCTTCCACTGGTGTGCTGATTGCCAGGGGCTCACCATTGCGGTCTGCCACCATGCCGCGATGCGCGCTGATGCCGATGGTGCGATTAGAACGCGCATCTCCCTTCATTTGCAGAAAATCATCTTGTATAGTCTGCAAATAAACCGCGCGCAGGATCAGCACCAAAAACCCGAACATCAATAATACAAATAGCAAGCGCGAGCGCCAGGGCGGTAACGCGACGATACCTGTGGTTTTAATGTTGCCGACGTGGTTCATGGTTGCGCCCCGCCCGATAATTCACTTGGGAGTTCACCTGGAAATTCGCTCGGTGCGGAGTTAACGAGCACGGAATCAATTTGTGCCGTAGTGATATGCAAAATGCGTGTTTGCCCGCCCTGCGGAATCTGCATTTGTAATCTTGCGGAGGCAATATTTTCCACGCGCGCAGACATGGCCCAGGTGCTTTGCTCCAATTGCAATTGCCCCCACTCCACTTCCATTTGATGCGCGTGATCTTTTTCCTTTTGTAATTCCACAAATAATTTACGCGCCTTGTGTTGCAAGGCAACCACACTCAGCGCGCTGACAATTACGACCACAAACAGCACCACCCATAAAGATGGTTTGCCCAAAGATGACCTGATCAGAGATGGTTTGCTCAACGATGGGTTGGTCAGCGGCAAGCGGATCATGGATGTCCCCGGGGCTTGGACATACGGCGTTGTGCCACTCGCATCACGGCACTGCGTGCACGTGGATTAGTAACAATCTCCTGCGTGGAGGGCTTCACAGCTCGCCCAACCAAAAGCAGTTTTCCCTCGGGTATTTCCGCCGCACGCACAGGCAAATTGCGCGGCAATTTATCGCCCTGCGCCATGTCCTGCATAAAGTGCTTAACCATGCGATCCTCCAGTGAGTGAAAGCTAATTACGACCAAGTGCCCCCCGGGTTTCAAACAGTCCACGCACTGCGGTAAAACCCGCGCAATTTCCTCGAGTTCCTGGTTGATGTAAATCCGTATAGCTTGAAAGGTGCGCGTCGCTGGGTTCTTGCCAGGCTCATGTGTGCGTACAGCCTGGGCAATGATCTCGCGCAACTGCCGCGTGGTGGTGATGGCTTGTTCTTGGCGTGCATTAACAAGCGCTCTTGCAATCTGTGTAGCAAACCGTTCCTCGCCATATTCTTTTATCACTCCTTTTAGAATTTTTTCATCCACCCTAGCCAGCCACGCTGCGGCAGTTTGCTCACGACTGGTATCCATCCGCATATCCAACGGCGCATCGAAACGAAAACTAAAACCACGGGATGCATCATCCAGTTGCGGTGAAGACATGCCCAAATCCAACAACACCCCATCTACTTTTTTTATATCCAGTTGCCGCAAAACCTCTAGCAACTGTGCAAATCCGCTATGCACGATGGTGAAGCGTGGATCAGCAATCGTACTTGCTGCCTCGATTGCCGCGAGATCTTTATCCAACGCAATCAAACGTCCCGTTTCGCCCAACTGCTGCAAAATTAACCGACTGTGCCCGCCGCGACCAAACGTCCCATCTACATATATGCCGCCGGGTTGCACTTGCAAAGCGGTCACCGCTTCTGATAACAATACCGTTTCATGTGCTGACTTTTGAACGATGGGCATCTCCCCGCTCATTCACGCGCCTAGCTGACAGAGTGAGTTTGATGGCAGGTGTGTGACAAAATAAAATTTAAATAATATTGGGGGTATCAAAATGCGGGGGGTACAAAAACTCAGAATATTGATGCCAGCAAGCTGCTGAAATTTCATGGGCGCAATGCAAGCTGATAGTGCATTGTCGAAAACCCGGTTCATAATGTGAATCCTTCCAACTCGGGCGGCAAATCTTTGTAGTCAAAGCTGAGCGCGTTATCCTGCTGTATCAGCCATTTTGCTTCGCCCCACAATTCAAACTTATTGCCCTGCCCGATCAACATGACGCGCTTGTCCAGCACGGCAAAGCTACGCAAGGCAGGAGAAATTAAAACGCGCCCCGCCGCATCCATTACGATGTCTTCGGCATAACCGATTAATCGACGTTGCAGCGCGCGTATACGGGGATCCAACGCAGATAGTGCCAATAATTTACTGAGTATGGGCTGCCATTCGGGTTGCGGATAAACCAGCAGACAACCGTCCGCATCTGCCGTCAACACAAGCTGTCCCGCGCATTGCTCCAGCAGCATGTCCCGATGTCGTGCCGGAATGGCAAGCCTGCCTTTACTATCCAGATTAAGTTGTGCCGCCCCTTGAAACATTGCTCAATCCCGCGTTCATTACCCCACAAAAACCCACTAACCACCACTATTTCCCACTATATTAAAGAAAATCAGCTAGGTCAAGCGAAAATTGTAGATTTATCGTTATGTGACAAGCAGTTAGCGCACAAAGCTAGAAACTGTATTTTAGTCTTAATAAATAACAAATTACGGATGTAAGTTAATGTTAATTGTAATTAAAAATGCTGGTGACGCGTGGAAAGTTAAACGGGAGCTACACAGTGAATGAGGATTGCAATCTGTATTCAGGAATGAATCTTGTAACGCAACAGTCAGGATATGCGTTATAGTTTTTCATATACCGCTCTGGCTAACGTGTAAAATCGCCGCTTCACAGGAGACACCCGTTGGAAAATCTTTATCACATTCTTGGTGTCGCACCAAACGCGAGTACCGAGGAAATTAAAAAAGCCTATCGCTCACTGGCCATGCGCCACCATCCCGACCGGAGCACGGATGCAAACGCACAGAGTAAATTTAATACAATTAAGTCGGCATATGAGTTGCTTGCTAATCCGAAAAAACGAGCAGAATATAATCAGCGCCTGAGCAATCGCATCATTCTTGATGCTGAAAAAGAGTCACATGCTTTATGGTTTGCGTTATTCAAGCGCTGCGGTGTGGAGATACCGCACCATTCATCACATTAACGACGCACGCTATGAGTAAAACCCTATGAACAATAAAATCCATCAAGAATTTGCCTATCAATCACGCGAACTAGGCGTGCAGATCGAGGACACGCTGGGTGATCCACCAGACCACAAAAATTATGCGCGGGTCATTCAAGCGTTAATCAGCGAATATGCCAAAGGTTCGGAGATTGATGATGTCAACATGTTGAGTTTTGCACTGACTGATTATCTGCGCTTCGATGATCCCGCTGGACTGTTGGCGCAATGCAAAGAATATGAGAACCGCAATGCCGCGAAGGTGGTCACGATGGTATCGTGTGCTGATGCGGATGCCGCTAAAGCGCTGGCGAAAGTTGCTGCACGTAATCCCGATCTGGCGCGCAAGGCCATACTTACCGCATTTTTATTCAAGAACGCCAAGCGCTGGACGGATACCGACAATTCGCTCGACGCGCTGGAAAAAGAAGAAGGTGGCAACGAAATGGAAGACGAAGATCATGTCGAGCCGGGACAAGATTTTGTAGATTTATTCGACATCCGCAAAGACGATAATGGCTGAGCAATCCAACTTTTCTGAAAAATCTAATTTAGCTGAAAAATCTAACTTTCCGGCAATCAGTCGGCAGGTGACCGAGATGGTCATAGCTGGCTCGACCGCCCATGCCGAAGCCGCGATCAATGACACAGCGGAGCAATTCGGCGATCTGGCCGTGGTCGCCGTGCTGGAAACGCTGGAACCGCAAGTGGCGGCGATGTATTTATCGGCATTTGATGGCGGCAAATTATCGTTGGCCACCATGTTGATTTCGCCTAGGGCTTGGGCCGCAAGTCTGGCTTTTTTCGCCGCCCCGTGGAGCGATGAGATGATCGAAGATGAACCAGAAGTGTTAATCGAATCGCTGTTCGCACATATCCACGGCGTAGTTTTTTCCAGCGACGATGGTGAGCGGCGCAGCAATCTCATCCACGAAGCACTATCGACTGACTGGGGCACGACAGCTTTTGCCGTACTGCTATCAACCGCCATTGACGAGATTATCGAACTCGCTAACGACATCCACACACGCGGCGCAAATAACAGCGGCACAACCACTTCGGATCATGATGTTATTCCACTCGCTTTAGAGATTGCGCGTAGCGATGCTGATGCTTGGGATAGAGTCTTATTCGAATTATTTCCAGACTGGCAACCCGGCGAAAATCAATTGCGTGCGCGTGCCGAAGTGGATAACGAGGACGAGGAAGACCCGGACAGCGCCTACGCCCGCACTACTCACGAATTGTTGTTGCGCCTGCGTAAACAAGTGCCCAGCAGTACTTCTAGCACGCCGAAAAAGGGCGCGCGCCCCAGCCTAGGTGAGGATATTTTTTCTTGATGCAGACTGTCGGTTACTCACTGCCATCATTTAATTCACCATGAACCTTGCCCGCCTCACCACCCACCCGCCACATCTGGTATCCGCATTGGAAGCATTGGCACGTCGTGCAGACCAGCAAGACGCAGCGCAAATTCTGTTCGACGAGCTCAGCGGCATCACCGTACTGGTCGCCAAAAAATTTACCAATGAACGCACGGCAGATGGTTTGCAGGATGCATTTTATCTCACTGTCGGATGCGTTTCGCTGGGCATCAGTCAAGCGACTATTCCGCAAGACGGCGAGGCACAACTATCTTTTCTGCTGCACCACGGTGCAGAATATGTGTTCCAGATGGGCTTCCGGCATATTAAGGAAGTGTCTGCTCTGCCCTATACCGCATATGTTTCAGCATTCGACAACGATCCGTTTGTGCAGCAACGAGACATCAAAATGCTGTTTCTAGAAATTTGCCGCGCCGATCCCATTGCAACTTGGACGGGTGATGAAATATATCAACGCACATTATTAGAACGGCAGAACTATCAACGCATCGTGTCGTGTGCCAAATGGCTGCGTCAGAAACATTATACCGGATCCATTCATGATGCCGATCTGGATGCCCATGCGGTGATCTCCATCGCCGTGATATTCGCAATTGCCAATGATGGCCGAATCGTCGCGCGCGCCGGACAAAAAGAGATTGAGCATCTGATCCAGCATGTCCGCGCAACTCCGCCAGATATTGACGCAGGATGGAACGCACTGCTGAAAAAAGTCCCCTCGACTTACCACCCCACTCTACGCGGCTGTGTGGACGCTTACAGAAACACTATTATCAAAAAAATTCTATCAAAAACAAAAATCAAAACCATCCTCACCGAACTGCAAAATGCCTACGCTGGCAGTGAGATGGATGTTGACTATGATTAATAGTGACTGCCTCCGCAAACTTAATTATAGGCCACCTCTAATAATAATCGGCGAATTCAGGAATGAAGTGCAATTTTGAGTAACGCAGGTCAGGTGGGCGAGATGCGGTAGCATCCATGCCTTTTTGACCAGCCAGTCGAAATTACACAAATGAACTACACACAGGCTGCGCCCCCCTCGCTGCGCTCTCCCCGAGAAGAACGATACCAGATTTACGCCTTAAAGAAAGCGGGACACAAGCAACGCGAGATAGCGCAAGTGTTGAAACGAAGCGAGTCAACTATCAGTAGGGAATTGGCTCGTAACTGTGGGCGGCGCAGCTATCGACCGAAGCAGGCACACAGCAAGGCAATGGGGCGGCGCGCGATAAATGCACGGACGATAGATGATGCCACCTAGCAATTCGCCCAAGAGAGGCTGTTGGAGCAATGGAGCCCGGAGCAAATCAGCGGGCACGCTGACATCAGTCTTGAGACGGTGTATCAGCGAGTCTATGCCGACAAGCGTGCTGGCGGCTTGCTGTGGAAGAATCTGCGCTGCCAGAAGCAACGCAAGAAGCGCTACGGCATGATAGATCGGCGAGGCACGATTCCTAACCGTCTGTCCATTGAGGATCGTCCCGCCATCGTTGAGACACGCAGCCGGATTGGCGACTGGGAAGCTGATACCGTCATCGGCAAGAACCACAAGCAAGCTATCGTGAGCATTGTTGAACGCAAGACGGGATTCACGCTGATATACAAAGTTGAGCGAAAGACGACTCAAGCAGTCAGCCAGGCAATGATCGAGCTACTGAAGCCGTACCGAAAAAAGGTTCACACCATTACTTCAGACAACGGGCGTGAGTTTGCATGGCACGAAAAAATTGCTAAAAAGCTGAAGGCGGATTTCTATTTCGCGCACCCTTACTCGTCATGGGAGCGAGGCACTAACGAGAATACGAACGGATTGATACGACAATATTTCCCAAAGAACCGGGACTTCACCACCATTACACAACAGGAGATTGATACGGCAATGAACAGATTGAACAACCGACCCAGAAAAAAAGTTGAATACAAAACACCCAGTCAGGTATTCTTCAAGTCAGGCGTTGCACTTCAAACTTGAACCCGCGATAACTCATTTCGTCAATTTTTTTGTGCATTGCTGATATTTACGCCTCCAGCAGTTTGTTCATTCGGTCGGCATGTGCTTGGGGTGGCTTGTTCTCAATGTCGCGAATCACTCCGCCCGGATTGGTGCGCAATCGTTAAACCCAACATGGACTCCCAGCCAGCTTCGCCGATGCGCAGCGCGTCATTTGCAACGGGTCAATCGGCAGGGTGTGCCGGAAGTACGTCTGTCCACAGAAGTATTGCCCGTAGGGATTCTCTATCCAAAACGTGACCACTTCTTCATCCGAAAGATCGAAGGCGTGGTCAGGTAATGCAGTCCGGCCATCATCGGGTCGGACTTCATCCGAGTACAGGCTGCCGAACTGTCCTTCAGCTCGATGCCATTCAATCTGGCTGACCAATTTGTACAGCACATGACGTTGATCCAGCATCTGATCCAGTCTCAACTGAAACAGGTCTTGCTGGGGAATCTGCTCTTGTTTGTGTGGTTTCATATTGCAGGAATTCCGTACTCAACGCACATAATTTTCACAAATTTAGAGCACCATAAACACCCTTGAAAATAAGTAAATACACCACTCTTTAGAGTTGTTCAGGGACGACCAAATGTTTCTACAAATAGCATTCAAAGTGTCATCTTAGCATTTGACTTGTCAGGCTTTTATAAACTATAGTTCACCACATGCAGGCAGAACTGACTTCGTTAGAAAGCAAATTGACTCAATTAGTGCAATTGAGCCAACGCTTACGTTTAGAAAATATAAGCTTACGACAAGAGTTGGCGCAGGCATTGAGCAAAAGCCGCCACTGCCAAGACAAAATTGACACTGCCACAGTACGCCTTGAACAACTGCTTGTGCAATTACCTGATGAACACGCATGAGTAACGATAAAGCGAGAAATTCTGCACCAGCTGGCTATCTGGATGTCAACATACTCGATCGCGAGTTTCGCGTCACTTGTCCGGAAGATCAGCGTGCAGAATTAACCGAAGCCGTGGCTTATGTTGATAAAAAAATGTGCGCAATTCGAGATGACGGGAAGGTTGTTACAGTTGAGCGTATCGCCATTATGACCGCACTAAATATTGCACATGAGTTGCTAACAACTCGCCTTGGCGCAGGTTTTGACATGGGTGAATTTAAGCGTAGAATGACTCACATGCAGGCAGTCATCGACGCGACGCTCGCGGAGCAAGATGACCTGTTCTAGTTTGTCCCCTGCGGTGTTTGTCAGCCTCATAATTCTTCGGACCAATAAGCATAGCTTAGGTCGCGACCCTTGATGTTACTGTTGTGAGTGTTCTTTGCGAACATACCTGATGTAACTGGGAACCGACCCACTTGAACCCAGGTTCAAGATATTGAGTCAACGGCACAGGCGGGGGGCTTTATTTTAAATGCGGCGCAGAGCAACACTGAGCCGCATTTTCTTTCGCACTCATTTTCGTAAGATCATTTCAAGGGAGATCATTCAGATGCGCTATTGGTTAATGAAATCGGAGCCGGATGATGTCAGCATTGATGACTTAGCCAAGATGCCCAAGCAATTGGTGGCTTGGTATGGAGTACGAAATTATCAAGCACGCAATTTTATGCGCGATCAAATGTCAGTCGGAGAAGGTGTTCTATTTTATCATTCGGGTTGCGCCATTCCAGGCATCGCTGGCATTGCGCGTGTGGCCAGCGTGGCCTATCCCGATGCCACGCAATTTAATTCGCGCAGCAAATATTTTGACCCCAAAGCTACGCAGGAAACACCGCGTTGGTTTAACGTAGATGTACAGCTGGTTAAAAAAATTAATCTCATCCCATTATCAGAATTACACACTCACCCGCAATTAGAACGTATGCGTATATTGCAGCGTGGTAATCGTTTGTCCATTACCCCTGTTGATCCGGCTGAATGGCAATTTATTGTGACGCAACTCGCTTGAGCTTAGCCGCACACATGATTAACGAGGTGAATAATTAAGTGGAATGGGTGCTCGCTTATTTACTGCTCGGCGCGCTTGCCGGATTGTTTGGCGGCATGTTTGGCATAGGTGGAGGCACTCTGCTTGTACCTGTGCTGTTTTTATTATTTGAGAAGCAGGGTTTTCATAACGCACACTTGCTGCATCTGGCACTTGGCACATCAATGGCTATCATTATATTTACCGCGCTGGCCAGCATGTGGAAACATCATCAGCATCATGCAGTAAATTGGCGCGTGGTGCGCCTGATTACCCCGGGAATTTTATTAGGTACGCTGTTAGGCGCATTATTCGCCACAAGCATGGCACCGCGACCATTAGCAATTTTTTTCGCAGGCTTTGTATTGTTGGCTGCGCTGCAAATTTTATTCAACATCCGCCCCCAAGCAACTCGCCAATTGCCAGGCATAGCAGGCATTACTCTGACGGGTACATTCACGGGTTGGTTAAGCAGCTTGGTTTCCATCGGCGGCGGCACTATCGTTGTGCCATTTTTATTATGGTGTAACGTGCCCTTGCGAAAAGCGATTGGCACGTCTGCCGCTATCGGCTTTCCGGTCGCCGTGGGAGGGACGATAGGCTACATTGTTACAGGTCATAGCGTGCAAAATCTGCCACTCCCCAGCTTGGGCTTTGTGTATTGGCCAGCATTGATGTGGGTTGCACTGGCTAGCGTGTTCACCGCGCCACTGGGGGCAAGAATGACGCATCGAATGGAGATCGCGTTATTACGAAAACTCTTTGCGATACTGCTGATAGTTTTAGCAGGAAAAATGTTGAGCAAAATTTTTGCCATGACTCCTTAAGAATCGCATTGAAGTACCGCGTTAAAGCTTAATCGTCAAAACTTTTGCGCTTATGGCGATCAGCTAACTCGTCATCGTATTTATCATCCTAAAAACCGCAGTTGAAGCCACTCAAATTGACTGAAAGCCAAGTTGATAAGGGCTTTCGAAGGTATTAAATGCC
This sequence comes from Nitrosomonadales bacterium, assembly GCA_947475825.1. Lineage (GTDB taxonomy): Bacteria > Pseudomonadota > Gammaproteobacteria > Burkholderiales > Gallionellaceae > Nitrotoga. Next base: position 402 of record CANJMS010000008.1, on the reverse strand, counting down.
TCTCCAAACAGGTGAGGTTATAAAAAACAGCCGTGGCAGACTGAAAGCCACATCATTGCTTGCTTTCAGCCGATTCATGTCAAACACGGAGCAGTTGGAATTTTTTATCGAAAGTGCACGCCAGTATTGAGTTGCAGCCATTTTTTACATAAATTTCAACTGCGTTTTTTAGGATCATCAAGATTAACAATAGTAATAATAAAACTAATGTCGGCAGCCATAAGGCATATAAAATATACAGCCAGATTAAGCTAACTAGTTCCCATCCAGAAACATAACAAATTGATTTTATTTAACAAAAGCTGATTATTTGAGTGGAAAAGCCTAGCGGAAATGCGTATGATTGCAGTCAAACCATTGATTACAAACAAACAACACAACCGCTAGGGTATCCAAAATGCG
>CANJMS010000007.1 GCA_947475825.1 Nitrosomonadales bacterium | reverse complement strand
TTCGCCAGGAACCTGACGCCGCAGACCGCCCGCAATGCCAATGCCCTTGTGGGTTGCGACAAAAATAGGCACTCGCTGTGTTGCGCTCCTTGGTATCGTAGAATAACTACGACCAGCGTCGCGCGCCTTTCGATCATCCATTTTTTGTCAGCAACGCGGTTCATGATGGACTTAATCAGAGGTTCCTAATGGTGTAATGATTAGACTTGATGACATTATTTTGGGTGAAACTTTACACAGAAAAATGATTCGCTAGTTGAGCGCAGAATGTTTTTTAAGGAAATCATCAGGTGCATTTTAACGTGCTTTATTCATGCTCACCCACCTTAAATTTAAATAGGACTTGGAGTCATACTTTTATTTTTATGCTGTCATGCATCACCACGCCCCTAATGGTACAGGCGCAAACTCCATTGCTGGGGCTGAAACAAACTGTACCGCAAATAAGAATACCAGCGCAAATACCTGCAGTTGCACCAACACTACCTGCGGACAAACAACAGCATGTTACCTCTTCGCCCACTCTAAATTTTGCCGAGCTTGAAGCGGCGGGTGCAGTCATCGGCAACATTAAAATTAACTCGCAGAACATATTCGATCTGGAAAATCCTAAAGAAGATAATTGGCCTTATCGCCTGGCGAATGCATCGCATTTCACCACCCACACCAGTGTGATTCGGTATTCACTGCTATTTAAGACGGGCGAGCCTGTTTCGGTGCGCCTGATTGAGGAAACCGAGCGGGTGTTGCGTAGAAATCAGTTTCTTTATGATGTGAGCATTACGCCGGTTGATTATAAGGACGGTAGGGTCGATGTGGAAATTAAAACACGGGATAGTTGGTCACTCGAATTCGGGGCGATTTTTGGCCGCTCGGGAGGCACCAACACAACCAGCGTTATGCTTGTTGAAAAAAATCTTTTGGGGATGGGAATACACATTGGCTATTCTGGTAAAACCGATGTTGATCGCACGGGTACAGAATTTACGATCGGAAAAAATCATTTATTTGGTAATTGGGAACAAATTTCGTATGCTCACGCCATTTACGATGATGGCAAGGAAGACCGTTTTGCATTGAACAGACCGTTCTACGCGCTGGATGCACGTTGGGCAGCAGGCATGTCGGCGGACGTTAAGGAACGTATCGAATCTGAATTTAACAGCGGTGTCGCTGTCGGGCAGTACCACCACTCTTCTGCGTCCCACGAAATATTTGGCGGGTTATCAAGGGGGCTGGTCAATGGCTGGGCACGGCGATACTCGGCAGGCGTGCAATATCAGCAGGATGAATACCAATTAGACCCCCTGCTGCCCACTCCCTCCGTGTTGCCATTCGATCAAAAAATCATCGCGCCTTTTGTGCGTTATGAAGTGGTTGAAGATAAATTCGAAAAAGTCACTAATCGTAATTTAATTAATAGAGCAGAATTTTTTAATCTGGGCTTAACTGCCAAAGTTCAGTTGGGGCGCTCAATGTGGGACTCCACGCGCAAATATTGGATTTATGACGGTAGTGTAAGTGAGGGCTGGCATCTATCCGCCAAGCAAAGCCTGTTTTTATCTGGGCATCTGTCTGGCAGGAATGGGAATGAGGGTGGGAATGTGCGCTTATTGGGCGGCTTGGCTAGATACTATCGCCCACAAAGCGGGCATGGATTATTTTATGCCGAGGCGGCTGTTGACACCGTGCATGAAGGTACGGCATCCGATCAATTATTATTAGGCGGCGACACAGGCTTGCGCGGCTACCCGCTGCGCTACCAGACTGGAACACAGCGAGTGCTGTTGTCGTTGGAACAACGCGGTTACAGCAATTTATATTTACTCCGAATATTTCGGGTCGGTGGCGCGGTGTTCTACGACGTGGGTCGCGCCTGGGGCGGGGTTAATCAGAATGTCACCAATCCGAGCTGGTTGAGTGATGTCGGCATCGGTATTCGCGTGTTTAATGATCGCTCTGCGTTTGGCAATGTCATTCACATAGACTTAGCTTTCCCGATCAATCACACAGATAATATTAAATCGGTACAATTTCTTATTAAGGGGCAAGATTCTTTCTAATTCCAATTCTCGTTACACAACAAGAACGATGTTGGTACCGTTTTCGGCATCAGATGATAGGCTGCCATAACGTTTAATATTTTCTTGTGCTCTATCGCCGATTATTTGAAATTACATGAATGCCCTCATCCAAGATGAAAAATAGCTGTGGTGTGTTAGGAGGGGTTGGAAGACCCTCAAAAAATGATATGCTCGACACCCCAAGTAGTTTTTCTACAGCCTCGTTAGATGCCGGAACAATCATGACTCCTAACAAATTTCGCCTGTTTACCCTGCTCTTATTGAGTGTTTTCTGCACTGCACTTTCCAGCCTCAGCCATGCCACGGATCTGTTGCAAATCTATCGTGCCGCACTGGAGCATGATGCTGTTATCAGCTCAGCACGGGCAACGCATCGCGCCGGGCGAGAAAAATCGACGCAAGGGCGCGCATTACTTTTACCCTCGATCAACCTGACGGCGAATACCGCTTTTAACGACGCATCTACTCAATTTCCGAATTTTTCAATTTTCCCCGCCAACAACGCGCGCTATAACACGCATGGCTATGGCATTAATCTGGTACAGCCGCTATTTCGTCAACAAAATTGGCATGCTTACGGCATTGCCGATTTGCAAGTCGCCCAAAGTGAGGAACAACTAAAAAATGCCGAACAGGAATTAATTTTACGTGTTGCGCAAGCATATTTTGATGTATTAATTGCACAGGAAAATGTGCAGTCGAGCGAGGCACAGAAGGCGGCCATTATCGGGCAGCTACATCAAGCAAAGGAACTTTTTAGTGCAGGCAGTGCCACCATCACAGATGTATATGAGGCGCAGGCAAGGCTTGATTTAATTAACGCACAGGCCATCGTAGCGAACAGTCATTTAGCGACCAAGCGCACCGCTTTACAGCAGATGGTTAATGCACCCCTCACTACTTTGCAAGTGCCGAGCACCTCAAATAAGTTGGGACAGCAATTTAAGCTGGAGCCGCCGCAACCGCCCGACATGCAATTTTGGCTGGACAAAGCCCAAAGGAACAATCCACTCTTGAATATTGCAAAAATTTCTGTTGAGTTAGCTAAAAAAGATCGTACTCGTAACCGGGACGGGCATTTTCCTACATTGGATCTGGTGGCAAATTATGCTAAAAATTTTTCCGATGCTCCGCTGGGTAGTAATAACCGTGCAGCTTCTGTAGGTGTGCAATTGAACATGCCTTTGTTTCAAGGTGGCAGCACCCAGTCTAAATGGCGTGAGGCAGAAGCTAATTATGATCGCATCCGCGATGATTTATCCGCAGCCCAGCGCAATCTCACCGTGCATATTCAGCAGGCATTTTTAGGTGTGGGCAGCGGGGTAGCGCAAGTGCAAGCGTTGCAGCAAGCATTGAAGTCCAGTGAAAGTTTGCTGGAAGCAAGTAAGCTGGGGCAATCTGCAGGGGTGCGCACTAATCTGGATGTGCTGAATGCGCAACAGCAATTGTATGCCACCCGGCGTGATTTAGCGCAGGCGCAATATGCTTATTTGTATAGTTTGTTGCAATTAAATGCGGCAATCGGTGCGCTCACGGAAGAGGTGTTAACGAGGGTAAATTTAGCGTTGTATTAAGTCAGGCGCATTTTTAAATATCAATTATTTAGACTCCAGCAGCCCCGCCAAACATAGTTTTAGATTGGCCTCCCAATCCCCGCCAGACAAATTAAAAACCTGCTGCAATTTATCATTCGATAACACCGAATTAAGCGGTCTGGTTGCAGGCATAGGATAGGCTGCACTCGGAATGGAAATCAAGGTGGGGACTGGCTGGACTGCTGCCAGCCGCATAATAGCGGCGGCAAAGCCATGCCAAGACACCTGTCCAGCCGCAGTCAGGTGATACGTTCCGCTCACCTCTTCTATTTTTATGCACTTTCTTGGCACGCTTGAGAGGTCGTGCGTTACTGCTAATTGTGCGAGTACTTGCGCGCTGATTTCGGCAATGGAACGACACCAAGTAGGCGCGCCTATTTGATCGTTCACGATGCTCAACTTTTGCCGCTCCTGCGCCAGCCGCAACATGGTCAACAGAAAATTTCTGCCGCGTGCGCCATACACCCAACTTGTGCGAAAAATAAAATGATTGGCCCCTGTCGCGCGAATGGCTTGCTCGCCAGCGAGTTTGGTTTTTCCATATACGTTGAGCGGGTTGGGTGTGTCATCTTCTACATACGCGCCAGTTTTGTGCCCATCAAAAATATAATCGGTGGAGTAATGCAGCAGCAGCGCATTTAATTTTTTTGCTTCCTCCGCCAATATGCCCGGGGCGATGCCGTTAATCGCCATAGCCAATTCCGCCTCCGTCTCGGCTCGATCAACTGCGGTATATGCGGCAGCATTCACCACGATACCCGGTTGAACCTGTCGCAGTATTTGCCGAATCGCATCCGGCTGAGCAAGATTCAACTCGCTCGAATCCAGCGCGATAATTTGACCGAGCGGCATCAAAGTGCGTTGTAATTCCCAGCCTAATTGCCCGCTTTTGCCTAATAACAAAATTTTACGCATACCATTCCCATATAAACCTGCCCTAGAAACTCCATCATAAACTACCCTGCCACACGCAACAGCAAGCCCTTTAAATACGCGCCCTCCGGGAAGCTGAGTAGCACCGGATGATCGGCCGCAGCATGCAGTTTATATACAATCTGCGCCTCGACACCCGCGTCCAAAGCTGCGCCCGCCACAATTTTTTGGAATAAATCATCGCTGATTCCACCTGAGCAGGAATAAGTAGCCAACATTCCGCCGGGATTTAATAATTTAAAACCCAGCAAATTAATATCTTTGTAACCGCGTGCCGCTTTTTCGGCGAATGCCGCGGTAGGGGCAAATTTGGGTGGATCTAAAATTATCAAATCAAATTTTTTATTCTGATCACGTAGTTTGCGCAGCGCTTGAAATACATCTTCACATTGCCATTGAGCACGCTCAACATCTAGTGCATTAAGCGCCACATTGTGTTGCGCAAGCTGTAGTGCCTCGGCAGAAGAATCAATGGACAGCACTGATTTTGCACCGCCACGCAGGGCGTATAGGGAAAAGCCACCGCTGTAACAAAAGCAATTCAGCACGTCTTTATCATGTGCCAATTCGCCTATCAGGGCGCGATTATCGCGCTGGTCGAGATAAAAACCAGTCTTCTGACCTTGTGCTACATCCACACCAAAATGGATGCCATGCTCGGTAAGCACAAGCGCATCTAGCAAGGTGCCAAGCAACACACCATTGCGCTCAGGCAAGCCTTCCAACGTACGTGAATCTGAGTCAGAACGTTCGTAAATGCAGGCGGGTCGGCACAGGTTTTGTAAAATTTCCACAAATACCTCGCGCCATTTTTCTGCCCCAGCACTGCCAATTTGCATCACCAGTACATCGTTATATTGATCGACTACCAGCCCTGGCAAACCATCCGCCTCCCCATGAATAAGACGGATGCCGGTGCTATGTTGCGCGATATTTAGCGCACTGCGGGCAGCCAGTGCCACATTGATTTTGTGGCGAAAAAAATCGGCATCAATGCGGTCACTTTCCTGCCATGACCACATGCGCGCGCTGATTTTAGACAGCGCATTATATGCGGCATAGCCAAGAAACGTGCCTTGTAAGGCATGTACTGCAACGGTATCACCATTTTGTGGTTGTCCGCTGACGCGCTCAATCGCGCCGGAAAATATCCAGGGATGGCGACGCAGCACTGATTTTTCACGCCCGGCTTTGAGGATGCATAGCCCAAGGTTTGTTTTTTCTTTCAAGATGATTTTTTTCCGAGTACTTTTTTGTGGGCGCGCGGATGCGCCGCGTCATACACTTTACTGAGCGCCTGGAAATCGAGATGGGTGTAAACCTGTGTCGTAGAAATACTCGCGTGACCGAGCATCTCCTGCACCGCACGTAAATCACCGCTGGATTGCAAAACGTGCGAAGCAAAAGAGTGTCGCAATAAATGCGGGTGAACATTGCTAATGAGTCCTTGCTTGATGCCCCAGGCTTTTATTCGAACTTGCACCGAGCGTGCGCCTATGCGTTTACCTGCGCGGCTGACAAACACTGCCACCTCATCGGCCTTTACGATGGGGGTGCGCAGCAGCAACCAGGTTTGCAACGCACTGATCGCATGACTGCCTAACGGCACAATGCGTGATTTTCTTCCTTTGCCTATCACCCGCACGGATGCATCAGAAAAATCCAGCGCGTCCAAATTCAGACCAACTAACTCCGCCAAACGCAAACCGGATGAGTAAAGTAACTCGTACATGGCTTTGTCGCGCACTGCTAGAGCTTCATCATTAGTCGGTATATCTACCATACGCACCGCTTCATCTGGCGACAGCACATGCGGCAATTGCCGTGCTGATTTGGGTGCGCGTATGCCTATGCAGGGGTTGTCTGTGTAGTGATGATCACGCATAAGATAAGTGAAAAAACTGCGCCATGCGGATAACAAACGCGCCAGACTTTTTCCACCCAAGCCACTGCTATGTAATTGCGCGATATAGCGCCGAATTTGAAAATTGTTTAATGTGCTTAGCGGAGTCGTGCCTGCCAGTTTAAATAAACGTAGCAAGTCGCGAGCATAATTTTCAGCGGTTAAGGGTGAATACTGTCGCTCGTTGTTCAGAAATGCCACAAAGCCTAACAGGAGAAACTCAGGCTGTGTAGGGTCATTAGGTTCGCTGGCGGGTGGCGGTGAGTCGCGCATGTCTAAAGGAACGGATGGATAGCACTGCTCGTGATTTCCGCGATGCGATCTAAAAACTGTGTGCCCATGTCCGGATAAAAACGCTGCTCATCTTCGCTGGCAAGAACAAGCAAGCCTATCGACAAGTTTCCTGCGCGTAACGGTAACAAGGCAAAGGAGCGCAATTGCGGCGCAATTTCTCCAAACCAAAGTTGCGTATCATGCATGGCACGGTGCGTGCAAATGGATTTTAATTGTTTATCAACAAAGGTGATAATTTCATTGTCCCCTTGTGGGGCCATATTGGGCGAGTGCGTTTTCCACAGGTGCAGCACTGCATGGGGCACTGCAAAAGTTTCCTTCAAATTGCGCGTGATGATATGCGCCATATCTTCAGCACTTCCAGGATCAAGAAAATTGTTGGGTGCATATAACGAGCACGCAAATTGATGTACTTTTTGTTGCAGCAGTTCATTGTATTGTGCAAATTCCACCATTTCATGCAGCTTTTTTTCCAGCAGCTTGTTCTTTTCGCGCAAGGTTAAAAGTTGCCGCTCGCTTAGCGAAATAGTGCGCCCGCCATAAGGATGCGGTATGGTCACTTCCGACATCATCTCGGCGTGTTCTTCAAAAAATTTCGGATTATTTTTTAAGTATTCTGCAACGTCTATAGATTTCATTGGGCTGCTCCCCTGATTATTTTTATAAGTGTATTTCGCCTTCAAACACCGTGATAGCCGGCCCGGTCATCATGACACCATCGCCCTGCCAAGCAATGTCCAAGCCGCCACCACGGGTTTCTACGTGCACTTTATTCTCCAGCAACCCGCGCCGAACCCCTGTCACCACTGCCGCACATGCGCCCGTGCCGCAAGAAAGGGTTTCGCCTGCCCCGCGTTCATACACACGCAGCTTGATGTGGCTGCGATCTACAATTTGCATGAAGCCTGCGTTCACCCGATTCGGAAATCGTGGATGGTTTTCTATCAGCGCGCCTTGTGTGACGACGAGCGCAGCGTTGATATTTTCTATCACTTGTACCGCGTGCGGATTACCCATAGACACCGCAGAAATCTGCACTGTGTCATCGCCCACTTGCAATGATTGAATGATGTCATCGCTATCGCTGATAAATGGGATCTGCGCTGCCGCAAAAATAGGCGCGCCCATGTTGACCGTGACGCGGCCATTATCTTCCAGGCGTGGGGTAATCAAACCGCTCTTGGTTTCCACTACAATCTCGCGCTTGGTCGTCAAACCCTGCTCATGTGCAAAGCGCACAAAACAACGTGCGCCATTGCCGCATTGCTCCACCTCGCCCCCATCCGCGTTAAAAATGCGGTAACAAAAATCAGCCTTGGGATTTTTGGCAGGCTCGACCAATAAAATTTGATCGCAGCCCACCCCGATACGCCGATTTGCTAAAAATCGCAGTTGTTCGGGCGCAAGTTTTATATCCTGACGCACACCATCCAGCACAATGAAGTCGTTGCTTGTGCCGTGCATTTTAGTAAAGCGTAATATCATTTTTGGGTCTTACGAAGCTAAAGTGGATTCAATCTCAATAACTTGAGTAGTTCAGGGTAAAGATTATCACGATGATGATTAAAACGATATTCAGTTTCTTTCAAGTGCAAATAGAACGTATGCTTGGGTATGCCATTAAACTTAGTCAATCTGCGCTTAAACCTAGCCATAAATCAGACACGAATCTCCTCAGTACTTTTTTGTGATGCCTAGCTTCAAATTCGACAGGGCTGACCCTGCCGTTTGGTTTGTTGAATGTCTGCGTACACGATTATAGCAACCCTGCCTACGAGGTCGCTTGCACCACGACCAGGAGCGAGGCGCATTCTCAATCTTCCGGCGAACACCTTAATTCTGGGTTTGCCATTCCGGCCTTTGGTTTCGGTCTTCTGGCGTATCGACGACATCCACGACCGCCGCCTTGTGGTGGACGCCACGTCGCTCACCCCTTGTGCGACCGCCGACAAGTGTTTCATCCACCTCTACTGGATACAAGGCTCCGATAGTGTCGCGCGTGAGTCTCACCAGACCGCAACGGAGCTTATGGAGCATTTGAAACGCCGTCTCCTATCTGGACAGGCCCAGTTGCCGTTGAAACTGAAGCGCCGACTGACCTGGCGTCTGCGTCGTCACGAGGTAAGCTCCCCAAAACCAAATAGACAAAGCCATGTGGCTGGACTGCATGACGGTATCAGCCGTGAGCGATACGTTGGTTTTGCAGGCGCGGCATCGCAAAACGACCGATACTCTCTTGGCAAAACGGTGGGGTGCTTCATCATCCCTGCATTTCGGGCAAATGAAACCGTCAGGCCACCGCAAATGCTCAAGGTATCTCACGCAGGCGGCATCATCGGGAAAAGCCCGCTGAAATTCGGGAAGCGTTGTCGGAAAACCACGAGGATCCATTCCGTGAATTTAGTAGCAGTTTCAATCATTGGCAAGCAACCGGATAGGCAAGGTTAAAACAACGGGAACAGGGCTAGGTTTGCGCGGAGCGAAAGTGGTGGTGCACCAGCACGTTGACGGTGTCCAAGAATTGCTTTGGAAAGGGCGCAAGCTCGATTACAGTGCGATGGAAAAACCCCAACGCCAAGCCCCAACCGCCGATGGAAAAGAGGTCAATGCGCGAGTGGATAAAGCACTAGCAGGACGCACAACCAGCTACAAACCGGCAGCCGATCATCCGTTGCACAAGATGCGTATCGGTCGCATCCTCAACGAGGGTCGCGCTGTACTGTGAATTGGAATGACTAAAAGGAAAACCGGACATTTCTATTTAGCGTTGACTGGTTACCACAACATCCTTGAAGTAACGGCATCTTTAATGGATAATCCGCTCCGACTCAAGCCGGGATGGCGGAATTGGTAGACGCGCCGGACTCAAAATCCGGTGTTGGAGACAATGTGGGGGTTCGAGTCCCCCTCCCGGCACCACACAGCAGGTTACTGCCTTGCCTATCCGGTTGCCTGCCAATGACTGAAACTGCTGCTAAATTCACGGAATGGATCCTCGTGATGACGCAGACGCCAGGTAAGTCGGCGCTCCAGTTTCAGCGGCAACTGGGCCTGTCCAGATAGGAGACGGCGTTTCAAATGCTCCATAAGCTCCGTTGCGGTCTGGTGAGACTCACGCGCGACACTATCGGAGCCTTGTATCCAGTAGAGATCTAATCTATGCACACATCTCTTGCTATCATTCTGACTTGCCAATGACAACCGGAGGAACCGAGATGGGATCTGCGCAAAACCTGGGGAAAGAGGAATTATGCGATGTGGGTAGCTTTGGGGATGCCCGTTTAAAAAAACGGCGCAATTCTGTTCCAACGCATGGTTTCCCGGCAAACAGTCTGCCTGCGGCAACTGGCGGGAAACCGGGCGCGCGCAGTTGAAATCAGAATAGAAAATTAATTTTTAGAGGTGCCCTATATTCAACTACTCTGCTTAGCCTCATGCTGCATCTTTAACAAATGCCTACGCTTAAAAACAAAACCATATTTATCACTGGCGCGACGCGCGGCATAGGCCGTGAAATTGCCTTACGTTGCGCGCGCGATGGCGCGAATATCGTAGTGACGGGCAAGACTGTCGAAGCACATCCCGAACTGCCCGGCACCATCCACAGCGTCGCCGCAGAAGTGGTGGCGGCAGGTGGCCGAGCGTTGGCGATACAACTGGATGTACGCAATGAGGTGGCCATCGCACAAACGGTAGCGCGGGCAGCGGCGGAATTTGGCGGCATCGATGCGCTTATCAACAATGCCAGCGCGATTCAACTGACCAACACGCAGAACACCTCCATGAAGCACTTTGATTTAATGTGGGGAGTGAATGCCCGCGCCACGTTTGCCTGTTCGCAAGCGTGTATTCCGCACCTCAAAAAAGCAGCTCAGAATGGCGTAGCCCACATCCTCACTCTGTCCCCACCGCTCAATTTTTCAGCCAAATGGTTTCAAGATCACACCGCATACACGCTTTCAAAATATGGCATGAGTATATGTACGATAGGACTGGCGGCTGAATTCGCCGCCGATGCACAAACAAAAAATATCGCTGTGAATTCCCTGTGGCCGCGCACGCTCATCGCTACCTCAGCCATTGCGGTGAATTTCCCCAGGGAGCTTTTAGATGCCAGCCGCAAACCCGCCATAGTTGCGGATGCTGCATACGCAATCCTAACGGGCAGCGCAACCACCCAAGACAATAAAATCGCAACCGGAAATTTTTATCTGGATGAAGAGGTGCTGCATGATGCAGGCGTGCGTGATTTTTCTATCTACTCACAAACTCCCGGCGCAAAATTATTTACAGATTTGTTTTTGGATTAGAAACAAAAAGGAAAACTGAAGGTCAGGTAGATATTTCAACCTTCATGCATTAGGGCTTCTCATACTTGGCGCACTCAATAACCAACTTCAACACCCAGGCAAAATTTAAGGATATCCCAGCGCTATTTCACGAGTAACAGATCGCGATATGAATCTGGCTACAGCACAACACTGGCTGGCAAACCACACACTTCACGACTGACGCTCAATCAACATCGCATCACCATAGCTAAAGAAACGATATTTTTTAGCTACTGCATAACGATACGCCGCCAGCAAATGCTCCGTTCCACCAAACGCACAAACCAGCATTAATAATGTTGTCTTCGGCAAATGAAAATTGGTGAGTAGCACGTCGGCCACTTTAAATATGTACCCGGGCGTAATAAAAATACATGTCTCCCCTGCACCAGCAACGAGCTTGCCATGCTGTGCTGCACTTTCTAGGGCACGCAAACTGGTAGTGCCCACGGCAATCACACGCCCCCCGTTTTCTTGCGTCTGATGTATAGCATCAACCGTCGCTTGCGGAATCATATACTGCTCACTGTGCATAACATGCTCGTGCAGATTCTGTACCCGGACGGGCTGGAAAGTGCCCGCGCCAACATGTAGCGTCACATAAGCGATTTGCACACCCATGTCGTTGATAGCGGTGAGCATGGCATCATTAAAATGCAGTCCGGCTGTGGGTGCTGCCACCGCACCAGGCTGCCGCGCAAAGATTGTTTGGTAGCGCGCTTCGTCTGCTGCGTCCGCCGCGTGGGTGATGTAGGGCGGCAAGGGCAGTTGACCATATTGCTCTAACAGCTCCACCACATTGACCGTGCTTTCAAAGCGTAAACGAAAAAATTCCCCTACGCGCTCACCTACTTTTACCGTTAAACATTCCGCCAAAATTAATTCACTACCGGGCTTAGGCGCGTGGCTGGCGCGTACTTGCGCAAGCACTTGATGTGCGTCGAGCAGTCGCTCAATTAATACCTCCACACGCCCCCCACTGGCTTTCACACCAAACAAGCGCGCCTTTAATACGCGCGTATCGTTCAGCACCAGCACATCATTTTTTCTTAATGTGCCGAGTAAATCTCCAAAGCGGCGATCCCATATTTGCGCGCCGCGCAAGTGCAGTAAACGACTATCACCGCGTTCAGCAGGCGGAAACTGTGCGATTAAATGTTCGGGCAGGGAGAAATTAAAATCGTCGGTTTGCATCGTGAAATATTGTAAATTTAATGAGCGATATTGTAGCTGCTTTCATTTGTGGAAAATTTCAGGTTAAATTGAAACTTACATTTTTCTATCTTTTGGAGTGCGTGCCATGCTGAATCTGGATCATTTAATTATTGAATTTGATAAAGGTCTGCGAACATTATTTGGTAGCGCCCGCAGTACGCGCCCACACCCGGACGCTAATATTTCAAATGCAGCTATGGCAGAGGACGAAAAAAAGCTTTCCATTGCTTTAATGCGCGTCAATCACAGCGGTGAAATCAGCGCACAGGCTTTGTATCAAGGTCAGGCTTTAACCGCGCGCGATCCTGAAGTGCAAAAAAAATTACAACAGGCGGCGCAGGAAGAGACCGATCATCTGGCGTGGACAGCGCAGCGTGTGCATGAACTCGGTGGTCATGTCAGTGTGCTTAACCCTTTATGGTACGGAGGCTCGCTGGCTATTGGTGCATTGGCGGGATTGCTGGGAGATAAATGGAATTTGGGATTTTTAGCTGAGACAGAGCGGCAAGTCGGCGGACATTTGCAGGGACACCTGCAAAAGTTGCCTGAGCAAGATACCAAGAGCCGTGCAGTGGTCGCGCAGATGATTACAGATGAAGCTAGTCACGCGAATATGGCACAACAATTAGGTGGAGTCAGTTTGCCCATACCACTTAAGCTAGCGATGCAGGCCAGCGCTAAGGTGATGACGCGGTCTTCGTATTGGGTCTAATACTACTCCTGCACCACCTCAAAATCATGCGTGATATCCGCCACCTTGCCCAGCATAATAGAAGCCGAGCAATATTTTTCTGCGGATAAATGAATCGCACGTTCGACTTGCTCGGGCTTGAGGTCTTTGCCTGTGATGACAAAATGAAAATGTATTTTGGTAAAAACTTTGGGGTCTTCTTGCGCGCGTTCGGCGGCGATTTCCACCACGCAATCGGACACTTGTTGGCGACTTTTTTTGAGAATATGAATCACGTCATAAGCACTGCATCCGCCCGTGCCGAGCAACACCATCTCCATCGGTCGCGGTCCTAAATTACGCCCGCCACCGCTGGGCGGTCCATCCATCAACACCGCATGTCCGCTTTCTGTTTCACCCAGAAACGAAACCTGCTCTACCCATTTTATGCGTGCTTTCATTGTTCTCGCCTTTTCTAAAATTATCTCTTATCTCAAAATTGATTTACCGCTCACCCCAGTATTTATAAGCGATACCACAATATTCCAATCAACTCGCGCACAAAAATTCGACTACGCCGCAATCCTTCCGCGTTTGGAATGAAACTCAGCAGGTCGGTGCGATAGCGTGTGGTAAAAGCGGTGGGTGCAGGGATCACCTTAAATCCAGCCGCTTGAAATACTTGCATGGCACGCGGCATGTGCCATGCATGGGTGACCAAATAAATGCTTTTAATACCCTGAGTGTGCAACATTGCATAACTGTTGCGCGCATTTTCAAAAGTGGTATTGGATGAATTTTCTACCCAGCGCACGGGCACTCGAAATTCTTGTTGCAACACGCTCTGCATTTGCTGCCCTTCGGAAATGAAATTACCCAATGGACTACCACCGCTCACCAGTATTGGCAACTGCGTTTCACGCTGCAACTTTGCCCCATAGCGCAAGCGCACCAAAGCTTCCGCACCAACCGTATCGACGCTTTGATATTCCGGCGGGAAAAAATAAGTCCCCGCACCCAAAATGATTATAGCCTCGGCATCACTTTTTTGCCTTTTTGCAATTTCAATACTGGTCAATACTGGTGGCGACGTTTCTAGCAACCGCAATGCGCCATCAGCAAAATAGGGTGTAGAACTTATCCACAGCAAGGCTAAAGATATCGCGACCAATACGCGCGCCAGTCTTGCACGACGATTCCACAGTACGCAGCCGATCACCCCTACTAACATGATGCTCAGTGGAGGCAATAAAAACGCGCTCAGCAGGTTAGTAAAAAACCATGTCATAGCGTTAAATAAGGTTCAAGCAATTGGAAACAATCATCATCGCCCCAGGTTTTTGAGATGAGCTTCAGGTATGTTTGACAGGGTGCGGTAGGCTGACATAGAATGCGTCCCTTTTTGCAGTGCGCCCATCTCTGCATGTCGCTTGATTGGGGAGCGCATTTTATCTGTATTGGAAGTGCTATGAAAACCTTTTCCGCAAAACCTCATGAAGTGCAGCACGATTGGTATCTGGTCGATGCTGCTGAAAAAACACTGGGTCGTCTGGCCAGCCAAATTGCAGCGCGCTTGCGCGGCAAACACAAGGTGATTTACACCCCGCACGTTGATACGGGTGACTTTATTGTAGTAGTCAATGCACAAAAATTGCGCGTAACAGGAAAAAAGGCCGAGAATAAAGTATATCACCGTCATACGGGCTATCCCGGTGGTCTCTACACAACCAATTTCGCCAAGTTACAAAAACGTTTTCCTGAGCGTGTGTTGCAAAAAGCAGTTAAAGGCATGTTGCCAAAAGGCCCGCTGGGGTACGCCATGCTGAGCAAACTAAAAGTGTATGGCGGTGCGACTCACCCCCATGCTGCACAACAGCCCAAACCGATTGATTTATTGAAAGCCTGATTATGAGCGTAACTTACAATTATGGAACTGGCCGCCGCAAAAGTGCAGTTGCCCGTGTTTTTATCAAGCCAGGCAAAGGCTCTATCGTAGTGAACGACAAGCCACTGGATGTATTTTTCTCACGTGAAACGGGTCGCATGGTGGTGCGTCAGCCGCTGGAATTAACAGATACACTGACTAAATTTGACATCATGGTTAACGTGTTTGGCGGTGGCGAGTCCGGTCAGGCAGGTGCAGTACGACATGGCATTACCCGTGCGCTGATTGACTTTGATGAAACACTGCGCCCCGTGCTTAGAAAAGCCGGGTTGGTTACGCGCGATGCACGTGAAGTTGAACGTAAAAAAGTGGGTCTACGCAAAGCGCGTCGTCGCAAGCAGTTCTCCAAGCGCTAAGTTGTTCGGCGGACTTTCAAGAGCTCTGCCTTTGGGGAAAAAACCGCCTTTGGGCGGTTTTTTCATTGTATGATTCGCAACAATTAATTGGCTCGTCGTTTCGAGCCAGACTTACTTTTCCAGAATAATTATCTGGAATATTTAATTCCAATTTCTGATAACTTAAATAAACATAAGGCGATAAGGCTCTTCTGAGCGAAATCGAAGGACTTGTTAGCGTTTCCCCTAATTGTTTCATCAAGAGTGGAAAGCAATAACAATACAGTGATCGCTTTTATCGGTCACGGCAATAACAGGGGTAAAAATGATTAAAGTAGGGATCATTGGAGGCACAGGTTACACCGGCGTTGAGTTGCTACGTTTGCTGGCACTGCACCCGAAGGTGGATTTGCGCGTTATTACATCCCGGTCTGATGCGGGCATGCCCGTTAGCCAGATGTTTCCTAGTTTGCGCGGATACGTGAAACTGGCCTTTACGCATCCTGACCAAGCCCAGTTGTCGGACTGTGATTTAGTATTTTTCGCTACGCCCAACGGCATAGCAATGCAGGAAGCCCCCGCATTGTTGAAGGCGGGAGTGCGGGTGATTGATCTAGCCGCTGATTTCCGCATTCAAGATGTGGCACTTTGGGAAAAATGGTATGGTATGAAACACGCCTGCCCACAATTAATCGAACAAGCCGTCTATGGATTGCCTGAGGTAAACCGTGCGGAAATTCGTCAGGCACGTTTGGTTGCCAACCCCGGCTGTTATCCCACTGCCGTGCAATTAGGTTTTATTCCATTGCTGGAGGCCGGTTTGATTGATCATAATAATCTCATAGCCGATGCCAAATCCGGCGTATCGGGAGCTGGACGGCGCGCGGAAATAGGTACGCTTTTGGCGGAGGCCAGCGATAACTTCAAGGCGTATAACGTTGCCGGGCATCGCCACTTGCCCGAGATCAAACAAGGATTAGCACGTGCTGCAGGACATGATGTGGGCTTAACTTTTGTACCTCACTTGACCCCGATGATACGGGGCATCCATACTACTCTGTACGCGCACATTGAGCGTGAGGCCGAGTTGCAAGCCTTGTACGAGTTGCGCTACAAGGATGAACCGTTTGTGGATGTCATGCCTGCCGGCAGCCACCCGGAAACACGCTCGGTGCGCGGCGCAAATGTTTGCCGCATTGCGTTGCATCGTCCACAGCAAGGTAATGTGCTGGTGATTTTGTCAGTGATTGATAACTTGGTGAAGGGTGCAGCAGGACAAGCGGTACAGAACATGAACATTATGTTTGGCTTGCCCGAGACTACCGCGCTTACCAATGTCCCCCTGCTTCCTTAAATCGAGCTTATGGAACGCCCTAAATACTTCCAAAAAATTGAGCGCAGGGTCAATACCTCCAATCGAAACTTAGCGGTGAGGCCACAGACACCTTGGTATATCAGGGTCGTATGGGTATTGCTTTTTGTGCTGGCCATGGGAGGAATCGGCTGGTGGTCATATATTTCAGGCTTAGAATCGGCGGGATTTAATCGGCAACAGGCGGAAATAGAATTAGCGCAACGACGCGAGCAAGCTGAAATGCATCTGGCCGAGATCGCCCAACTCTCCAGCAAGGTCGCCTCGTTTGAACGGCAGGTACAGATGGAACAGGCGACCAATGCGGAGTTGATGGCACAGGTTAAAAATGCAAACGAGGAAAATGTGCGGCTCAATGAAGACTTAACGCTCTTCCAAACCTTGACTGTGCCTGGTACACGCGACGGCAAACTGACCATCCAATACTTTAAAGTAGAGCGCGACACCTTGCCCGATGAGTATCGCTACCGCCTGTTCCTAGTGCAAGGCGGGCAAAAACGGATGCCAGCATTTCAAGGAAAATTTCAATTATTGGTGAACATCCGTCAAGGCGATAACCAATCCGTGCTGATATTCCCGCAAGAAAATTTGCCCGCCGCAGTTGAAGAGAGGAAGGTTGACGACGTGGAGCATCCTTTGGACAATACGGTCTATCAATTGAATTTCAAATATTACAAACGCATCGAACGTAGTTTCAAGATACAACCCGAGGCATCAATTGAGAGTGTAGAAGTGCGTATTTACGAACAAGGTGTGAATGAGCCAAAAATAAAACGGAGTGTGACGATGTCTTAATTACCAGCAAACAACACATTGTCCCCTTGTGGGGCTCAGTGGCATAATTAGCACCAACACATCAACAGGGGGTAGGATATGTTTAAAAAGAAACATAGCAAACCGCAAGAGCGTATCGACTCGCTTATCGGCTCAGCAGCTAAAATAACAGGCGATTTGTCGTTTAGTGGTGGCTTGCGCGTAGATGGCGAAATTCGCGGCAACGTCACTGCCAAAGCGGGCGAGCCGAGCACGCTCGTACTGAGCGAACATGGGCGAATTGATGGCGATATCAGTGTGACACATCTGGTCGTAAACGGCATGGTTAATGGTACCGTGCGCGCCGAAGAATATATGGAACTGCAAAGCAAAGCTAGAGTCACAGGCGATGTGCATTACAAGACCCTGGAGTTGCAACTGGGCGCGATTGCTGATGGTCGATTTATTTATCAGACCGAAAGCGCATCCGACAAAGTAGTCGCTTTTAAAATGAGCAGTGCCGAGGCAAAAAGCTCATAAATATTTAAGGAGATTCCAACATGAATGCAATAATTGAAATGCAGGATCCTGTGCTGTTTACCAGCAGCGCGGCAGATAAAGTAAAACAGCTTATCGAAGACGAAGGCAACGCCAATTTGAAGTTGCGCGTATTTGTCAGTGGTGGCGGTTGCTCTGGCTTCCAGTATGGCTTTACTTTTGACGAAGAAGTGAACGAGGACGACACCGTGCTGGATAAAAACGGCGTGCAATTATTAATTGACCCCATGAGCTTTCAGTATTTGGTAGGCGCAGAGATCGATTACCAGGATGGACTGGAAGGTTCACAGTTTGTCATTAAGAACCCCACCGCTACGTCTACCTGCGGTTGTGGCTCATCTTTCTCAGTTTAACAAATCGTAATTTCAATTCCCGATAATATCCGGCAAGTATGGCTGGGCAAAAAGTTAAACTCTGGGGACATGCAGCATGATTTTAGTAACAGGCGGCGCGGGTTTTATCGGCTCAAATTTTGTATTAGATTGGTTAGCGCAATCCGACGAAGCAGTTATCAACCTCGATTTACTCACGTATGCGGGTAATCGCGAAAGTCTGACTTCATTGCTGGGCGATACACGACATATCTTTGTACAGGGCAACATCGGTGATTCCACGCTGGTAGCCAGCTTACTCCAACAGCATCAACCTCGCGCTATTATCAATTTTGCCGCTGAAAGCCATGTCGATCGCTCTATTCATGGCCCCGCAGATTTCATTCAAACCAACATAGTCAGTACCTTTCACTTGCTGGAAGCCGTGCGGATCTACTGGAATAATCTGCACACTGACGCGAAACAAGTATTCCGATTTTTGCACATCTCAACCGACGAAGTATATGGTTCACTAACAAAAGACGAACCTGCCTTTGCCGAAGCGCATCCTTACCAACCCAACAGCCCCTACTCGGCCAGCAAAGCAGCCAGCGATCATTTGGTGCGCGCTTATCACCACACCTACGGACTGCCCGTGCTCACTACCAATTGTTCCAATAATTACGGTCCTCATCATTTCCCGGAAAAACTTATTCCTCTCATGATAGTCAACGCGCTCGCCGGCAAACCGCTCCCCGTATATGGTGACGGACAACAGATACGCGACTGGCTCTATGTCAAAGATCATTGCAGCGCAATTCGTCGTGTGCTGGATGCTGGCAAAGTGGGCGAGGTGTACAACATTGGCGGTTGGAATGAAAAGCCGAATATCGAAATTGTTCGTACCATTTGCACATTACTCGACCAACTCCAAACAAGAACGGATCGCAAAAGTTATAGCGAGCAGATCACCTATGTGACTGACCGTCCCGGGCATGATCGCCGCTACGCGATCGATGCCAGTAAAATAGCGCGTGAGCTGGGCTGGAAACCTGTTGAAACTTTTGATTCAGGCATTCGTAAAACGATAGCGTGGTATCTGGCTAATCAGGATTGGGTTAACAACGTCACCAGTGGCGCGTATAAAAATTGGATTGAGCAACACTACAAGGCACAGCCATGACACAACAAATACCGCAACAACGTAAAGGCATCATTCTCGCAGGCGGTTCCGGCACACGGCTTTATCCGATAACCAAAGCAGTGTCCAAGCAACTGCTCCCCATTTACGACAAACCCATGATCTACTATCCGCTTAGCACCTTGATGCTGGCGGGTGTTCGCGACATTCTTATTATTTCTACTCCGCAAGACACACCGCGCTTTGCGCAACTGCTCGGTGATGGCCATGAATGGGGCATCAATCTGCAATATGCCGTGCAAGCCAGCCCGGATGGCTTGGCGCAGGCATTTATAATCGGCAAGGATTTTATCGGAAATTCAGCCAGCGCTTTAATTCTGGGAGACAATATTTTCTACGGTCATGACCTGCACACTCAGCTTGCTCAAGCAATGGCGCATAAGCGCGGTGCAACCGTTTTTGCCTATCAAGTACGTGACCCCGAACGTTACGGCGTAGTCGCCTTTAATGCACAAGGTCGTGTAACCAGTCTCGAAGAAAAACCAGCACACCCCAAGAGCAATTATGCTGTCACGGGTCTTTATTTTTACGATAATCAGGTTATCGACATCGCAGCCAGCCTCAAACCCTCTGCTCGGGGAGAATTGGAAATTACTGATGTAAACAGTATTTATCTGGCGCGTGGTCAGCTTGACGTAGAAATCATGGGACGAGGGTACGCTTGGCTAGATACAGGCACTCATGAGAGCATGATTGAAGCAAGTAATTTCATTCAAACTATTGAACATCGCCAGGGCTTGAAGATCGCCTGTCCCGAGGAAATTGCCTACCGCAAAGGTTTTATCAATACCGAACAATTGGCGAAACTGGCACAACCGCTTTCAAAAAACGGGTATGGACAATACCTACTGCGCTTGCTAAAAGAAGGTGTGCAGCCGTGAAAGTTATTCCCACCTCCATTTCTGACCTCCTTATTATTGAGCCTAAGGTGTTTGGCGATGATCGTGGGTTTTTCTACGAAAGCTTCAATCAAAAAACATTCAAACACGTGACTGGGCTGGATGTGCAGTTTGTACAAGACAACCACTCGCGCTCAGTCAAAAATGTGCTGCGTGGATTGCACTACCAAATTCAGCAACCGCAAGGAAAATTAGTCCGCGTAGTTCAAGGTGCTGTTTTTGATGTGGCAGTGGATATTCGCCGTAGTTCGCCAACTTTTGGTCAACATGTAGCGCTGGAGCTGTCTGCTGATAATAAGCGCATGTTGTGGATTCCTGCAGGTTTCGCACATGGCTTTCTAGTCACTTCAGATACAGCAGAATTTCTATATAAAACTACGGATTACTACGCCCCCGAATATGAGCGCAGCCTGGCTTGGAATGATCCAGACATTGCTATCCGATGGCCCATTAACGGCGAACCTGCGCTATCAGCCAAAGACCGTGGTGGGCGAAGGTTAGCTCAAGCTGATCTCTTCACCTGATATTGGAAATACTTAAGGGCACTCCTAATTCCAGTTCCTGATAAGAACATTCCCCAATTGGAAGATTCTGATGGTTGGCGAGAGCCTGAAGCTTTAATTTGACTTTTATGGTTGGATTTTCTATTCTGCACGAAGCTTGCCATATTGCAGAAGGAGGTGAGTTTGTTTTTTATAAACAATTTGAGGGGATAACTAAATAATGAACAAAATAATTGTAACAAGTCTGTTAGTTTTATTTTACGGTACTTCACAGGTAGTAATGGCAGCAACGCCGAGTGACACCACAACACGAAGTGCCCCAATGATGTCAGGCACTGGTTGGTATGCTGGAATCAGTGCTCTTGAGATGGCATCGTCATCACGACGAATCGCGGCGGAGGTGTTTGTCGGATACAAACTCACAAGGAATTTTGCCTATGAGGCAGGAATGATTGAGCCAGTGTCAACAGGTCAAAGCAGTTACCTGCCAGCCATGAATCTTTCCATCCTTGGGATGTATCCGATAAACAGTTACGTAAACGTAACTGGAAGATTTGGGGCGACATTGGACGATGTTCAATCCAAGGCATACTTGGGTCTCGGTGGGTCAGCCAGGCTTACAAACAGACTCGACGTGCGTGTGGAGGCTAGGACACATGGGACAATGCCGTCTGCAGCAGCGACGGTTGGGATCGTGTACAATTTCTGATTGTCACTGCCTGCTTCTCATCCAGACAATTTAATTGTCTGGATTTTTTTATTTGGGTAGTTATTCCAATTACTCATGATTAAAGCTCGATCACCCTGTGTAGTATGTATATGTGCTTTTGCCCGCAAGTCATCGTTGTATTTTCCTAGGAAATTTACCTAATCCACGAAACGATATCAGCCGATTATAGGCGAGTACATATAGTGCGCATCCTGCAAGAGATGCTGCCATTAGAATGGCAGTTGACTGCCAGAATATTACTGCGAATATTGCGTTGAGCGTGGCAACTAACCATATGTAGGGTGCAACGCGACTATTATTGCTGGTAATCAGGCTGGAACGTCCGCCGTTAATATGTCCACGAATTATTCTTTTAAAAATTAGTTGATGCAAATGCAGCGCATCTGGTTGGCCAGGTGTGGCTTTGCGTACCCATTTGCGGCGATAGATTGAAAAAAGTGTTTCGAATACAGGATATGCCAACACTAGCAATGGAAACCATGGGGATACGGATGGATTTCTGTAAATGAGTAATACCGAAAGTTCTGCTAATGCAAATCCTATCAAGTAAGCGCCACTGTCGCCCATAAATATTTTACCTTTTGGCCAATTCCATGCCAGAAATCCAAGTATCGCGCCAGTCATGCTGACGGTGAGCATAAGAATTAAATTGTCATTCACTTGAACAGCGACAAATGCCATAGCAACGAGAGCAATGACGGAAAATCCGCCTGCCAAACCATTATAGCCGTCAATAATATTGATGGAGTTGGTGACACCACCAATAGCGACAATGGTAAATACGATGGCAAATGGAAGCCAAAGCATCATGTTGTCTAATATTGGAATTCCCAACCGATGGACAACCGCGCCAAGTAGCCATGCACCGATGACACCGGAAATCATGGTCAATAAAAGGCGTTGGGAAACGCCGACGTTTTTAGTAACGTCTTCTACCAAACCTCCAATAAAAGCAGGGATTATTGCAATTAGAAAATAGCCCAAGCCATTTATCGTGGATGGGGTCTCAGGTTGTAATGTAAGCTCTAGTCCCGCAGCCGCAAATAATCCGCCCAATATTGCCAGGCCACCAATTCGTGGGGTTGGCTCAGCATGAAATCTCTGAGGTTTAACGGTTACATGGTCGTGGCTAAATCGGGCATGCAGATACTCATAGCGAATTATCAGGAAACAAATAAACCAACTGACAATTCCTGCTGTAGCTAATATTGCAAATATCGCTAACGGGTTGTACGCAAGAATGCCATCTGAGGATATAACATTGGAGTAGTGAGGCGTGGGCTTAAAGAACACTGCAACTACCATTAACACGATTAGGACAGAGGCAAGAACAGGGTATGAATATCGACTTTTAGTACTGAGCATAGTCCTGACATTCTTCCTGTTTTTCGTTCCCCACGATGTGGGTTTCATACTACCCGTTTTTCATGTTGCTGAACATTCCAATTTTTCAGACAGTGACACAGATGGTAGCCTGCTGTAAAAAAGGAGCAGGTAATAAATGAATCGTAGCGGAAGACTCTTAATTCTAATTTCTGATAAACAGAAGCACAGGGCGGCAGGAAAAATGGTTACCGTCTCTGGATTGCCACGCTGCGCCCGCAATAACAAGGTCTCCGTTCAGCAACGCGAAATATTGCTGGGCAACAATGCCGCCTCGTGGTACCTGACGAGGTTCTCGTCCAGCGTCTCGAAACCGTCGTAATTAGCAGAAACCCCGACAGTGCCGAGAATAGCGATGTTCTTCCCCTTCATCACGCTGCCAACCGCGCTAGCCAATTCGCCGCGTCCGCGATCATGATCCCGTTGCGGAACTCTTCCTGCCTCAAGTTATAGACAAGCTGCACCGCATCAACATCGGGAAACTGCCCTGCAAAGCGGGCCAAAGCCCGGTGTGGCTTATTGTCACCCAACTTGCATTCGATCAACTGCTTTAAGTCACCAGACTCGCTGAACGCAAAATCCACTTCCGCGCCATCCTTGGTGCGGATGTAATGCAGGTTGACCGCCCGCCCCGCGCTATCTTGCAGGAAGTGCGCCTGCTTCAACAGCATACCTGCCACCGCATTCTCCAAGCGCACGCCTTGGTCGCCGCGCACCAACCCGGTATCGAAAAAATACACCTTCGGTGTTTGCAGAATGGCGCGACCGACGTTGCGATGCCACGGATGCACCGTAAAAACGATGAACAACGCCTGCAATATTTCCAGATAACGTTTCAAAGTCGCGGGAGCAACAGCCTGATCGCGCGCAATCGAGGCGAAATGGGATATACCGTCACCAGATCGCCATCTTGCATTGGCTTGGTCAAACCATCCTGGTCCAGCGAAAACTCGTCCACCTTGCGCATCTCGCGCCCGTGGATGCGTTCGATTGCAACCTTGTTCCCTGATGCGACACTGGTAAAACCGCCCGCCAGCTCAAGCAGATCGGACAATGTTTCATTGCCTTTTAATTCAAAAATCGCCGGGGTGTTCACGCTACCCGTAATGGCCGCCATTGCACCTATCGTCGGGATGTAAATCACATCGCCGGGCAGCAGCTGCACGTCTTTTGACTTGTCGCCTTGGAGCAGCAGAGCATACATATCGAACTCGGTGACCACTTTGTCGCCGCGCTTCAGCTGGATGTGACGCATCGAGCCTTTGACCGATGGGCCGCCGGTAGCGAACAGCGCATTTACCAGCGTGCTCAACGAGCTGACCGTGTAGTTGCCCGGGCGCGCCGCCTGGCCGACCACGAACACTTGGATGGAACGCAACTTGCCCAGCGAAACGTCGAGATCGAAGTTGCGGAACATCCTGCCTATCGCAGTCTTGAGATGGGTTTGCAGATTTTGATAGCGCACGCCAACCACGCTGACTGGGCCGATCTTTGGCAGATTGATCTGACCATTGCGATCTACCACCACGCTTTGATTGGCCTCCACTTGACCCCAGA
The DNA here is from genome assembly GCA_947475825.1 of Nitrosomonadales bacterium. Classification (GTDB taxonomy): domain Bacteria; phylum Pseudomonadota; class Gammaproteobacteria; order Burkholderiales; family Gallionellaceae; genus Nitrotoga. The sequence goes on along the minus strand of CANJMS010000007.1, from coordinate 20,788 downwards.
GACGCACCATCAATTCATCTCCCGGCCCGATCGTGTAATCTGGTGTGACCGGTATGTTATCCACCGGTGCGAAGGTGTTGGGAGCGCGGTGAAACAAGCCGTAACCGTACATGGGCAATTGATGCCCAATCGATTGCGCGACAAAATTCTGGAATTCACTCTTAAATACGGACGGGTCTATTGCAACGACCTGCTCTTGCTGGCTCTGCTCATCCTGTTTCTTCGCTTCCTGGCCCAGCGCTCCAGGTTTCTTTGCTTCATTTTCCTGACGCATGGCTGACGCATTGCCGCGAGTTTCCAGCACCGGTGAGTCAGAGAATGATGGCGAGGGTGTAGTGAGCTGAATAGGCGTCTGATTTGCCGGGTTCAGCAGCGGCGACGGCATCGGTAATGCGGCGCTATTAAGTGTTGTGCCGCTCGAAGTGCTAGCGCCACCCGAAGCCCCTGCCGCCCATGCAGCCGGAAAACTTATCAGCAACAAGAAACTGATCCCGCAACGCAAAGTAGTTTTACTATTCATCATGATCAAGCCGTTCTTCAACAGAATTATTTAAATATTATCATGAGCGGAAAACCTTAAGTCAGCGGTCATTCCTCCTGTTCAGGTTTATTCGCTGTCGACTAATGGCGATTGTTATTTGGTACGCTCGGCGAAATTCATGGCTACCGAAGCCTACCCAACCAACCGACTTTATACGTTGGCGATTGGCTTCATGCTTCCAACTGACTGATTTAATTGGCAGCATACTATTTAATGCAGTTACAGCTATATCAGGCAGAGCCGGATAATACACCAAACAATATCAAATAATATTGCCACGGCAATTAATTCTGCCACCCCAAAAATGACCTGAGGCTACCTTTTGACCATGTCAAGGAACTGACAATATTTCAACCCCAATAATCCATTAGAGGATTCCAGCCCCATCCCTCTTTCCAACTTCCCCTCTGAGGGGGAGAGAGTGTAGTGGCCAAGTAATTTAGGGAGGCAATCCACTATGCGAGCCAGATGGAAGCGAAAAAAGATGTGGCGGACTATATCGTGGGTTTTTGCAGCTGCGTGAGACGGCATTTGGCGTTAGGCAATACCGCTCCAATTATTCATAAGCAAGAAATAGCAAGGCTATTTCACCTAACAATCAAAATGTAAATCGATTGGGCTGAAGCGCGTTTTGTAGCGGTGCAACAACTGTTTCAAATAGCGTGACATATTCGAATTGATCGGCCGCAATACGGGTAACCAAGCGCGCTTTCATCACCGGAGCATCTCCCACGATAGCAAATAAACGCCCGCCCATATTTAAACTCTGCAAAAATGCTTCCGGCAATACAGGCACTGAGCCCGTTAGCACAATGGCATCATAATTACCTGACCAAGCCTGCGCAGCATCGCCCAGTTGCAGCGTGACATTATCAATGCTATGCGCGGATAAATTCTTCTCGGAAAAAGCATGTAACTCCGGTACGATTTCAACGCTGACTACCTGCCCAGCCAAGCGCGAAAGCAGCGCAGCAAGATAACCGCTGCCGCTCCCCACTTCCAGCACCGTATCATGGCGCGAGAGCTTGAGCGATTGTAAGACGCGCGCCTCCAGTTTTGGCTGCCACATAAATGCACCATGACCCAATGGAATTTCCAAATCCATAAACGCCAAATTCGTTTGTGCGGGCGGCACAAACTGTTCGCGTTTCACTTTGCTCAGCAACTCCAGTACCCGCATGTCCAACACATCCCACGGGCGGATTTGCTGCTCAACCATATTAAAGCGCGCTTGCTCGATACTAGTCATGGACATTTTTTTATTCCTGATTAAATTTACGATACACAATTAAAATAAGTACGGCTAAAATTCTTCACAACTGCGCTTTCAGTATAACAAGCTGGCTGACTCTACTCAATGTTGCTAAACGATCATCAATAAACCAATTTCCATTTTATTGCTTCACCCGCCCGTAACGGAATTAAACGATGCTCGCCAAACGCAAGCGTAGCTGGCATTTTCCATGATTCTCGCTGCAAAATAACCCGTTGGATATTGCGTGGTAATTGATAAAAATCTGCCCCAAAAAAACTGGCGAATCCTTCCAGTTTATCCAGCGCGTTAACTTCATCAAACGCCTCGGCATACAATTCCAAGGCGGTGTGTGCGGTGTAAGTACCAGCACAGCCACAGGCATTTTCCTTAGTGTGCTGCGCGTGCGGCGCACTGTCTGTGCCGAGAAAAAATTTAGAACTGCCACTGGTTGCAGCTACTAATAATGCCTCGCGATGACGCTCGCGCTTAAGCACGGGCAGGCAATAGTAATGAGGCCGTATGCCGCCTTGGAACAGTGCATTGCGGTTGTATAACAGATGATGCGCAGTAATCGTCGCGGCGATTGTGGCGGGCGTTCCCATCACAAATTGCGCAGCATCTTGCGTGGTGATGTGCTCAAACACGATGCGCAATTTTGGTAAATCGCGCAGCAGAGGTTGCAGTACCCGCTCGATAAATACTGCTTCACGGTCAAAGACATCTACCATAGGGTCGGTCACTTCACCATGCACCAGCAACGGCATATCAACAAGTTGCATTTCTTCCAGCACAGCATAAGTTTTGCGCAAATCGGTCACGCCCGCGTCAGAATTGGTGGTCGCACCTGCCGGATAATATTTCACCGCATGTATGAAACCACTTTGTTTTGCTGCACGAATTTCTTGCGGTGTCGTATTATCGGTTAAATACAGCGTCATCAATGGTTCAAACTTTATCCCGGCGGGCACAGCGGTCAATATCCGTTCGCGATACGCCGCAGCTTGCAGCGTAGTTGTCACAGGCGGTTTGAGATTCGGCATAATAATCGCGCGCGCAAATTGGCGTGCAGTATCCGGCAACACAGAGCGCATCAAAGCATCATCGCGCAGGTGCAAATGCCAGTCGTCGGGGCGGGTGATATTAATAGTCATGCGACATTTTACCAGAGCATGGGTTTATTCATCATGCGCTAGAGTAGGTTCGAGAGTGTAGGTTCGAGAACCGCCTAATGGATTATCTAAGTTAAACTTATTCTCTTTACAAGAAAACATTGTTCACGATGTCACAACACCACATTTCCATACTCGCTGACGGCAGCATGAGTCCTAAGGCTTGGTATCAAAACATTCAGGCTTTGCCCAACTTCGTAGCGGATGTGGCGCAAGCTGCTACGGTCGAGGAGCTGGACGCACTGTGGCATCAGTTACTTGAATTTAAGTCCAAGCGTAATAATTTTCTAGGGCGCAGCTTACTCAAGCCGGCCGTACCCAAGGGTTTGTATCTGTGGGGTGGAGTCGGTCGCGGCAAAACATTTTTAATGGATGCGTTTTACGCCAGCCTGCCGTATCGCCGCAAACGGCGCATACACTTTCATAATTTCATGGCCGAGGTTCATCACGAAATGAAATTGCTGGAGCGTGAAAATGATCCATTGATTGCTTTGGCTGACCGCATCGCCCAGTCCGCACGCTTGCTGTGTTTAGATGAATTTCATGTAAATGACATTGCCGATGCGATGATTTTAGCGCGGCTGATAGACGCGATATTAGTCCGTGGCGTAGTGCTGATTACCACCTCGAACTATCCCCCCGATGGGCTGTATCCGCATGGCTTACAGCGGCAAAATTTTCTGCCAGCCATAGCCTTGCTCAAGCAAAAATTAAAAGTGTTGCAGGTTGATGGCGGCACGGACTATCGCATGAGAATCACCACGCGCGAGCCGTTGTTTCTAGTGGCCGACGATGTCGATGGCATGGCCGCGAACGAGGCGCGTTTGCACGATTTATTTGAGCGCATCTCAACGGGCGCGAGAATGGATAGTCCTTCAATTGAAGTGCATGAACGACACATCCCCGTTAAAAAAATCTCGCACAACGCAGCCTGGTTTGATTTCAATGAACTGTGCGGCGGAATACATGCACAAGAAGATTATCTGGCAATTGCCCACCGCTTTCCGACAATATTTCTATCGCATATTCCGCGTTTAAGTATGGAACAAGCCGCCGAGGCAAGGCGCTTCACCTGGCTGATTGATGTACTGTATGACAACCATGTACGCTTGATTGCATCAGCCGCAGCCTCGCCGGAAAAAATTGATGCCGAAGGCACGATGCCCGCCGAATTTTCGCGCACGGTTAGCCGTTTAAGCGAAATGCAGACGCAACATTATTTGCTATTACAGCATTGTTCGCGGAACGTGCGCCTGGGTGCGGATGAGAAGCCTGAATGTTGAACCTGAACGATAGAACACAAAGAACCGCCACGAAATATAACTGGATAAAACGGCTATCCCAACCCACAAAATCCAATCAGTTTTTCTTAACAATCTGCTCAAATATTTTTCGCCTGTTACACGGCAACAACTCTACCGTCCACGTCCGCCAGAGCGATGTAGCGCAGGAACTGTGCCTGCTGGTTTACGAACATGTGGCTTACCGCTGGGGGGCTTCCCAGCGGGTGGTTTGGCGCTGGGCTGGCCACTTCTTTGATTTCCTGCGCGCTGCCCGCCACGATTTCCTGCACCGCCACCACCTGTTCGTCCATTGATAATCGGTTCAGCTTTGATGCTGGGATCAGGCGTATAGCCGCTAATAATTTCACTGGTGATGTCACGTTTGATGAGTCGTTCAATCGCGGTCAATAATTTCAATTCATCCACACATACCAGGGACACCGCATCGCCAGTAGCGCCAGCGCGGCCTGTGCGACCGATACGATGCACGTAATCTTCGGCGACATGCGGCAATTCAAAATTCACGACATGCGGTAAATCAATGATGTCAATGCCGCGAGCTGCGATGTCGGTTGCAACCAGCACTTGCAAATCGCCAGTTTTAAATTCAGCCAATGCATGGGTGCGCGCGGATTGGCTTTTATTACCATGTATTGCCAGTGAGGTGATGCCTTCTTTGTTGAGGTATTCGGCTAATTTATTTGCACCATGTTTGGTGCGGGTGAACACCAACACCTGCGACCAATTGTGTTGTTTGATGAGATGCGCCAGCAGCTGCGCCTTGCGCGCGCGATCCACCGGATGCACCATGTGGCTGACTGTGTCAGCAGTGGCATTGCGGCGCGCCACTTCAATCATCGCGGGGTTATTCAACAGGTTGTCAGCCAATAACTTTATCTCGTCAGAAAAGGTGGCGGAGAATAATAAATTTTGTCTTGTCTTGGGCAGCAGTGCCAGAATTTTTTTGATGTCGCGAATAAAGCCCATGTCCAACATGCGATCAGCTTCATCCAGCACCAGAATTTCTACCTTGGAAATATCCACCGTTTTTTGCTGCACATGATCGAGCAAGCGACCGGGTGTCGCTACTAGAATATCCACGCGGGTTTTCAGGCGAGTGATTTGCGGATTAATATTCACGCCGCCTATCATAATCATGGATTGCAGCTTGAGATATTTACCATAATCGCGCACGCTTTCTTCAACTTGCAATGCCAATTCACGGGTAGGAACCAGCACCAGCGCGCGTATCGGCGCACGTCCTGTGGTGGGAACGGGGGCTGCACTTTGGGTTAGTCTATGCAAAATAGGCAGCGTAAATCCTGCCGTTTTACCAGTGCCCGTTTGCGCGCCCGCCAGCAAATCACCGCCTGAAAGTACCGCAGGAATGGCTTGCGCTTGAATCGGGGTGGGCGTGGTATAACCGCGTTCGGTAACGGCGCGCACGATTTCATTGGATAAACCGAGTGTTGAAAATGACATGATGTTTTTATTCCTGAATTGAATGCAGTGCGATGCACTGGGTTGATAGATTGAAACACGATTCGACTGAAGCTGAACTGGCTGAGATTAGCCTGACCAGGATTGTTAAGCTGAGACTAACTTGCGCCCATGCTACACGAGTCCTGTGGCTGACGTTCCGATATTTTAGCAGCAGCAATAAAGGTACAAGGCTAGCGCTGAGTTTTCACGCGATCTCACACTGCTTGCCCCGCAGCAAATCCAGACGACCATGCCCACTGAAAATTAAATCCACCCAAGTGCCCGGTGACATCAACCACTTCGCCAATAAAATATAATCCGGACATTGAGGTCGCAACCATAGTTTTGGATGACAACATTTGCGTATCCACCCCGCCCAGAGTGACTTCGGCTTTGTTATATCCCAATGTGCCAGAAGGTTTGATTTGCCAATTTTTCAGCGCGGCAAGTGCTGCGGCATAGGCCTTGTCGGTGAATTCATTATTAGGTTTATTCAAGCCATGCGCTGCACACCATTGCTGCGCAAAGCGCTTGGGCAAAATATCGGCCAGCACATTATTGAATTGCATTTTTGAATTGCGTTGCGCATGCAGCCAAGTGGCCTGTTTTGCATCCGGCAATAAATTGATGTGGATGGGATTTTTGCCGTAATCATTTTTACCCGAGCCATTTTGCCAATAAGATGAAATCTGCAATATCGCGGGGCCGGAAAGTCCGCGATGGGTCAGTAACACCGCTTCGCGAAATATGCCACCATGACAACTCACTTCGGCATCCAGCGCAATGCCTGACAAATCACCGTAGCGTTGCAACGCATCTACATCAAAACTTAGCGGCACAAGAGCGGGGCGAGGCGGCACTATTTTCAAACCAAATTGTTCGGCGACTTTATAGCCAAATGGTGTCGCACCAATTTTAGGTACAGACAATCCACCCGTTGCAATAATTAAATTATGCGCAGTAACTTTACCCTGCTCGGTATACACGGTGTAAGTATTTGCAGAATGCTCAATGCCATTCACCGCACATGGCATTTTCCATTGCACATGACCGCGATCACATTCAATTTTGAGCATCTGAATAATGTCAGTTGCGCTGTCATCGCAAAAAAGTTGCCCCAGGGTTTTTTCGTGGTATTTAATCTGGTGTTGTTCCACCAATTTGATGAAATCCTGCGGCGTATAACGCGCCAAAGCAGAGCGACAAAAATGCGGATTCTGCGAAATGAAATTTTCTGGCTTGGTATGAAGGTTGGTGAAATTACAGCGTCCACCACCCGAGATGCGTATCTTCTCGCCGAGCTTATGATAATGCTCAATCAACAGCACCCGCCGCCCGCGCTGCCCGGCAATGCCTGCTGCCATCATACCTGCTGCGCCAGCGCCGATAATAATTACGTCAAAGTGGGAGGGCATCATAAGAGTATGTTAGGGAAGCACTGATTTAATATTATGCCTGTACAGGCTACCCCAGCTTGCGCAGCACTCGCAGCCCAGGCGATGCTAATTTTTGAAACAGAATATTTGGACATCACGACTTTTTAATAACCAACTTGGTGCAGAGTTTACAGCTGCTCAATATCAGTGTTTAATTCACCCGCCTTGCAAGTTGCAAAGTGCGGGCATATTGAAAAATAAGTTAATTTAGAAAATCAATTTATGGGGGGAAGATGAAATATCTATTAGCGTTTATAACAACCTTTATGCTCAGTTCAGCGCATGCACTGGAGAATGTTACGTCAACTCCCACCGGGCCGGAAATCAGTACGGCCACCACAGCTCAGGAAGTGTCACCGCCAACCAATGCGAATCAGATGGGTGTGGAGATAAATCCTGTGCGCTTTCTGGTCGGCGCAGGCTTGACCTTTGGTGCAGATACTATTGCCACTGGTTTTTACGCCGATGGCACCACCGATAAAATAACTGCTGGCGGTACAATTCTTTTCTATGCTGGCGCAGAATACCGACTCAACGATAATGCTTCAATTCAAGGAACCATTGGTTATCACTTTGACAGCTTAAAACCAGCAAAAAATGGTGATGGCTCATTTAGCCGCATACCCATCGAAATTATGGCGTACTACCATTTGAATGACAAATTTCGTCTGGGCGGAGGATTGCGTTTTGTGAATAGTGCAAAATTAAAGCTCAGCGGAACACCCGGCACTATCAACGACACTTTTGCGTCAGCCACTGGCTTAGTAATTGAGGGAGAATGGTTGCCCGACCCAAGAACTGGCATCAAGTTGCGATCAGTTAGCGGAGAGAAATATCAATCAAATAATTTTTCCGGCGCTCTTTTCAAAGGCGATCATATAGGCATATTGGCAAATTATTATTTTTAACAACGTTATTCCAGGCGCAATTCATCAATAGTGCCGAGCTGCAGTTTGGCGTAATGTAGCTCACCAAAACCAAGCCATGAAACACAATGGGTGATTTTCGATCGCCGAATAGCTGCTGCGATAATTATTGCGTGCCTATTTATATTATATGAATCCGCTTTGCTTTACCGATGCGCCGGACGTTTTTGCAACTTGCGCTGTAGGGTGCGCCGATGCATACCCAGTCGTCGTGCAGTGGCAGAAATATTACTCTGGCATTCCAGCAACACCTTTTGAATATGCTCCCATTCCAGCCGGTCGATAGACAGCGGTGCGTCTGCAACGGACATCGCGGGATCACCTGCTGTGCTCCGAAATGCCTGCACAATCTCATCAGCATCCGCAGGTTTGGTAAGATAATGAATTGCGCCCAGCTTGATGGCTTCGACTGCTGTGGCGATACTGGCATAACCCGTGAGCACCACAATCCGTGTATGACTATCCAGCGCTGTGAGCTTTTCTACCAGCACGAGGCCGGAGGGTCCCGGCATTTTTAGGTCAACCACGGCATATTCCGGTGGATCCTGCGTGGCCAGATGCAATGCCGCCTCCACATGATGTGCCACACTCACCATAAACCCACGTTTGGTCAGGGCCGCAGATAATACCTGACAAAATACCAGATCATCATCGGCCAGCAACAGACTGGGGCGATAATCTAGAGGTTCGTCATTATTCTCGCTCATAGTATGGTTATATTAATCAGGGTACCGCCATTAACGGCGCAAGCGGCAACACTACAACCGTGCAGGCACCGCCGCCTTCACGGCTACGCAGCTGCACACTGCCGCCGAAACGACCGAATGTAGCGTGTGCGAGAAACAGACCCAAACCCAACCCCCCCACACCAGTATCAGCTCCGATCTGATCAGGCACTTTGGTGGTGAATAACATCTGCCCGGCACGCGCCTGAGTGACGGGCGTAAGACCCGTACCACGGTCACAAATTTCCATACGCAATTCGTTGGCACTCCACTGCGCATCAATCTTCACCTGATCCGGCGATGCGTCCGCCGCGTTATTCAAAATGTTGATGATCGCCTGAGACAAGGTTTGGTCTCCGACAATTGACGGTGCCGGGCGAGAGCCGTGTGCATGATATTGCACGATTATCGCGGGCCGCATCGCCTGCCACTGTTGCAGAATATTTTGCAGATAATCATCAAGCGCAAACCTCTGTCCCGACTCGGCACGCACTTGTCCGGCAGATGCCGCCATGGTCGATAAGATACCTTTGCAGCGCATCACCTGGTCACGCAAGACGATCAGTTTATTGAGCACATCCGGTGTATTGGCAAACTCCTGCTCCATTTCACGGGTCAGCACTGCCATGGTTGCCAGCGGAGTACCCAGCTCATGCGCCGCTCCCGTCGCCAGCGTACCCAATGCCACCAGGCGTTCATCGCGCAGCGTGTTTTCGCGCGCTTGCGCCAAGGCTCGATCACGCTCACGCAATGTGTTACCCATTCTCATCACAAAATAGGTAATTAAACCCACGCTCAACACAAAGTTGAACCACATGCCCAACACATGCAAGGCAAAATCACCTGCAACGTGTGACATCGAAGTGTGTGACAAGGGCACATAAAATACCATTAGCAATGAATAACAGGCCACTGTAATCAACGCCATCGCCCATGAATATCGCCCCGGCAAGGCGGTGACCGTAATGGTGAGCGGTAATAACAGCAGCGACACAAACGGATTTTCCGAGCCGCCCGCCAGATACAATAATCCCGTCAATACCGCCACATCCAGCAGCAAATGGCCAAACAACTCCGCGTCTACCACGGTATACGGTAACCTGAGCCGCCACCAGGTCAAAGCATTCAATATTGCATACGCTGCAATAATCATCCCAATGGCAAACAATGACAACGATACATCCAGCGCACTGCTCACCACCCACACCGCCAGAATTTGCCCCGCAACAAACACACTCCGCAACATCACGAGACGTTGCAGATTCAGCACAGAAGAGTCGGAAGTAAGCAGAGGGATTGTCAACATGGTGATAGAGTGCCAAGATTTTGCGTAGCGCGCAAGATGCGGCAATATGTCACGCGACATCATGTCACATTCTCAGGTAATGCCTGCCCCCTGTAGTATCACTTCTCAGTACCATACATGGAGAGATGTGAAATGGACGCTAATGACTTGATGAGATTTAGGATGAGGTTTCAATTCACGCAAAAACAGGCAGCAAAAGCTATAGGATGTTCTGCACGAGCTATTGAGAACTGGGAGAAAAGGATGGCACCTATTCCAAGGTCTGTTGCTATGGCGGTAGGAGCATTCTCTATGGGGTTGTATTCTTTGGAAGTTGTAATGTAAAAGAGAAATACCACACGGCGGGAGTATCTTTTGCAGTCTTCACCCTCCCCGCAACAAATACAATCCTGTGAGGCACTGTAAATTCAGTACGCAAGTATGCAGAAGGCAAGGTGTTGTTGGCACGCACTGCGGCGGTTTGGAATTTATTCAAAATAATATGAAAGGTTAAGGCTGAGATGGCGAAATTACCTACCAAAAAAGATTTGGGCGAAAAAAATTTGGGCAAGAAAAATTTATTGTGGAGTTGTCTTTTTGTCAGCGTGATAAATGCTGCCAGTGCTGCAGATGAAAGTAACAGTCCTGCGGATATACAAATGGCTGATATGGCTATTACGGGTGAAAAGGCTGCCGTGCCAGCCAATGCTCCCAATACCACGGCGGGGGTAACAGCCAAGCAAATTGATGAAACCATCAATACCGTCACTTCGGCGGGGGCGTTACAGTATTTACCCAGTGTGCATGTACGTGAACGTTACATTGGTGATGTAAACGGGGTGTTGGTGATGCGCGTGAACAGCTCTATTGCCAGTGCTCAAACAGTGGTGTATGCCGATGATTTGCTGCTTTCAAATTTCCTTAACAACAGTTTTAGTACCGCGCCACGTTGGGGTCTGGTGTCGCCGAATGAAATCGATCGTATCGATGTGATGTACGGTCCGTTCTCCGCGCTTTATCCAGGCAATTCGGCAGGTGGGGTGGTGAATATAACCACACGCATGCCGAACAAATTTACAAGCTATGCGAAGTTGGATGTGTTTGGTCAAAATTTCAAGTTATACGGCACAGATAAAAACTACACAGGTGTCCATGGCGCGGCTTCAATAGGCAACAAAACGGGTAAGTGGTCGTGGTGGGTGAATAGTGATCATCTGGATAACCACGGACATCCCATGACGTTTACCGCCGCTGCCAGAAAGCCAGGGGCGGCAGCGTTACCTGGTGAATTTACAGTTGTTACAGGAGCGTATAACGACATTGATACGGCGAATCAACCGCGCGTTACTACGTCCGCAGCCAGTATTGATCATACAGTTCAAGACATTGGAAAAATCAAAGTGGCTTATGATATTTCACCGGCCGTGCGCGCCAGCTATACCTTGGGTATCTGGAAAAATACCTCCGATAAAACGGGTGAAAGTTATCTGAAAGATGCGGCAGGAAATGTAATTTATGGCACACGGACAGGTGCAGCTTCAAATCCGTATCAATTCGTTCGGATCAATGGTGTGGATTACACGGTTCTTGCACCGCCTACCAGCCGTGCCGAGAGTGAACATTACATGCATGGATTGGCAGTGAAATCAGATACGGGAGGTATGTGGGATTTTTCGGTGATCGCAAGCTCATTCAGGCAAAACAAAGAAGAAACACGCACTTCTGGTGTAGCCTTTGGAACAACATCGAGTGCAAATTCCCTGGCTGCTGGACAAATCACAAAAGCAGGTGGAACAGGGTGGCACAACATTGATGCGCGTGGAGACTGGCGACCCAGTGGTAATCTGCAAGGGATGCATCAGGTAAGTTTTGGTGCGCACTCCGACAGCTATAATTTGGAGTCGAACACTTTTAATTTATTGGCAGGTAGCTGGTTGACCAGTCCCATAGGCGCGTTGACTGCCACATCAAGCGGAAAAACTGAAACTCAGGCGTTGTATGTTCAGGATGCGGTGCAATTTTCACCCGTCATGAAATTGGTTGCTGGGATTCGTCTGGAAAGCTGGAAAGCCTCCGAAGGTAAGAATACTAACAATGCTACGGTAACCACCTATCCCGTCAGCACTAAAAATGCCATTTCACCAAAGTTGTCACTTTTGTATCAGGCTAGACAGGATTTGGCATTCCGCAGCTCTTATGGTTTGGCAACGCGCTTTCCAACAGTGAATGAGCTGTTTGCCAATCTCACCATTCGGAATAACGCTGGCGTTGCATTGACCAATTTTTCTACTTTGCCAGCCCCATATAATACGGTTAGAAACGATGCGAATCTTCAACCGGAATCAGTTCATTCCTGGGATTTGACAACAGAGAAATTTTTATCCAAAGGGGTTGTACGCACTTCCTTGTTTGGGGAAGAAAAACGTGATGCGCTGATTAACCAAACGGACATTACAACCTTACCAAGGTTGGATGCTGCTTTAACCGGTTTTACGATCACCAGTGTACAGAACGTTGATAAGGTGCGTACTTACGGTATTGAAACGGCTACGGAGTTAAATGATTTGTTGGTCAGCGGCTTTGATTTCTCTGGCAGTGTCACTTACACACATTCAAAAATTGTGGCTAATGCAAAAGTTCCCGGTTTGATTGGCACAGATCAGCCACGCATTCCAGATTGGCGTGCAACGTTGGTGGGGACTTATCGTCCATCCACCAAATTGACATACACCTTGAGTTATCGTTTCAGTGGTCGGCAACATAATCAACTCTTTAATACGGCAACTAAACAGTACAGCGATCCCAATCCGAATGTGTATGGCGCGGTGAGTCATTACAGCGTATTTGATACCAAGGTAAATTACATGGTATCGAAACACTGGGCGGTTTCGCTGGGTATCAACAATCTTGGAGATTTTAAGTATTACGTGAATCCAAATCCGTACCCACAACGCACGTACTACGCGAGCGTGAAATACGATTATTGATATTTTAATGAAACTGTAGGGTTGTTAAATGAAGACAAATTCAACCGTAGAAATTAGTGAAAAACGTGGCTGGCCTAGATACGGTACGATTTGGCGTTGGCACTTTTATGCGGGGCTGTTTTGCATTCCGTTTGTTTTGATCCTCACTATCACCGGCACAATCTATCTGTTTAAGCCGCAGATCGAAGCAAGTTTTGATCGTCCATATAATAATCTCGTTGTCACAGGAAAGCGAGCGACCGCCGAGGAGCAGGTTTTGGCTGCACTTGCGGCGGTGCCCGGTTCCACGTTCAATTCATATGAGCTACCCGAATCGCCGCAATCTGCGGTGCGCGTGTTTGTGGGCAGCAATGAACAAAAATTTCGCATCCATGTGCATCCGGAAACGTTGGAGATTTTACAAAAAAAAGATGAAGATTGGCGTTTGATGCCTGTGGTGCATCGTATTCACGGTGAGCTATTGTTGGGTGACCAGGGTACGCATATCGTTGAATTGGCTGCGTCTTGGGCGATTGTGATGGTTATTACGGGGCTGTATTTGTGGTGGCCGCGTAATATTAATAATTTGGCAGGCATCGTTTATCCCCGGTTTAATAGCGGACAGCGCATATTCTGGCGCGACCTTCATGCAGTGGCAGGTTTGTGGGTTTCGTTTTTCGTGCTGTTTTTACTTATTTCCGGTTTGCCATGGGCGAAATCTTGGGGTGGATTGCTAAAAGAAGTACGTCAAATTGGTGTGACTAAAATAGTCCAACAGGACTGGACAACGGGGCGCTCATCCGAGCTGGCTGATAGAAAGTTAATGAACACGCCCGCTACAGAGATAGCTGGTGGTGGTGAACACGCTGAGCATGCAAACCACAATATCACACCTGTTATGCCACTTAAACCAAAAATTGATTACAGTGCGTTGGATCGTTTAATAGCCATAGTTCAGCCGCTCAATTTGCCAGCTCCCGTGATGATTTCACCGCCATCCAAAAAACTTTCAGCTGGGGCAGGAGGATCACCTGTCGATTGGACAGCGCGCTCGGAAACACAAAATCGTCCGCTACGGGTTAATTTGGTTTTGGATGCAGCCACGGGGGAGATTAAATCCACGAAAAAATTCGCTGATAAACCATTACTGGATCGTATTATCGGTTACGGCATTGCTATCCATGAGGGGCAATTATTTGGCTGGTTTAATCAGGCGTTAGGCGTGTTTACGGCGTTGGGATTGTTGTTAATGGTGGTTAGCTCCGTGGTGCTGTGGTGGCGGCGACGTTCCCCCGGTACGCTTGGTGCGCCCAATCCAGATCAGGCTGCGCCAAGGTTTGCTTACGGGTTGATTGGCATCATAGTGATGTTGGGTATTCTGTTGCCTTTCTTGGGCATCACGATGATTCTGGTTTTACTGATGGAACGCTGGGTGTTGCGGCACATTCCCTCTACGAGAAAATTTCTTGGCTTGCGGGAGTATTAAGTTCATTGCATAAATTAAAGCAGGAACAATTGATTGGTTTGTTATTTGTGACGGCACTGCATGGTGTGGGGCTATATGGTTTGTTGCGTTACGAATTTATTCCCATACGAGATGAGGCTGTGGTTTTGATGGCGAATTTTATTAACCCCCCTGTGCCAGAACCAGAGCAACCCAAACCACCAGAACCTGATTTACCCAAGCCGCGCCCCGTTGAGCCACCCAAACCAAAACAATTAGTGGCGCAAACCCCCGTGGTGTTACCTGATGAGCCTGTTATCCCTGTGCCACCACCAGAACCTGTGGTGGAGCCAATACCGCTTGATCCACAACCTATTGAATCGCCCAAACCACAACAGTTAGTGGCACAAGCCCCCGTGGTATTACCTGCACCACCAGAAGTCATTGCATTAAGTAGCGAACTGTCGGTGATTTGTTTGGAACGTGCGGCACCCTATTATCCAACGTTATCAAAACGTATGGATGAGCAGGGTAGAGTAGTTTTGCGCGTCAGGTTGGGTGAAGATGGCAAAGTGACAAATGCAATTATTCAGACATCTTCAGGTTTCGCACGTCTTGACAATGCCGCATTGGAGGCAGTGAGAACATGGCGATGCAATCCACCCGTGCGAAATGGTGTGGTAATGAGTGCTTCCGCATTACAACCGTTTAATTTTAGTTTGTCACAATGATTTTTATAAGGGAAAAACATGGAAAACAGTTTGGGTTTCGCACATTTTATTTTCCAGGCGGATGCAATGGGTCTCGGAGTATTAATGTTATTGCTGCTATTGTCAGTGGCGAGTTGGTATCTTATCGTGACCAAAGCACTGGCAAATTTATCGGCCAACAAGCGAGCCGAAGCATTTTTGAAAGAATTTTGGGAAGCGAGTTCACTGCAAGATATGGAAGTAACGCTGAGTGTCAAAAGTGACGACAATGCCTTTTCTGCCTTGGCACGGGAAGCACTCTCGGTTAGCAAAGGCAATCAAAGCGGGGTAGGGAAACTATTGGCAGCTGGTGGTATATCCGAGTATTTAACGCGCGTATTGCGTAACGGTATCGATCAGGAATCAACCAAAGTTGAATATGGCTTAACGGTATTGGCATCAGCAGGTTCAGCTGCGCCGTTTGTTGGATTATTTGGCACAGTGTGGGGAATTTATCATGCGCTGGTGCAAATCGGCATGAGCGGGCAAGGCACGTTGGACAAGGTGGCCGGGCCAGTTGGGGAAGCGTTGATAATGACTGCAGTGGGTCTGGCGGTAGCGATTCCAGCCGTGTTGGCGTACAACTCATTTACACGCCGCAATCGAATTTGGCTGGCGAAACTGGATAACTTTGCGCATGATTTATATGTGTTGGTGACGGTGGGTGACAAGAAAACGTAGCGATTTCAGTCATTCCCATATGGACTGAAATTCGATAGGCAAATAAGCACGCGTGTGTGGGCAAGGATTAAAAATTACCTGTTATAAAAATTATAAAGGGAGTTGATATGGCATTTGGAAATTTTGATTCCCGTCGCCATCAGGGGCCTATGGCAGAAATTAACGTGGTGCCGCTAGTGGATGTGATGCTGGTATTGCTGGTGGTATTTATTATTACCGCGCCACTGTTGACCCATGCAGTCAATATTAATTTGCCCAAGGCGTCGAGCAATATCAGCCACACCAAACCGGATCACATTGAATTTGGTATCCGTGCAAACGGTGATTTATATTGGAACGGTGAGCGGGTTGAGCAGGCTTCACTGTCCGTATATTTTTTGCTGGAAGCAAAGAAACAACCCCAGCCAGAGCTTCATATCCGTGCGGATGCTCAAGCTCATTACGAATTAGTGGCGCAAGTAATGTCCAGTGCAGCCAAAGCAGGGATGACGCGCATAGGCTTTGTTACGGATCCGGCATCGCAAAATTAGTGCGTCAATTGTTGGGATTTAAGAAATTTGCAAAAGGTCAAGAAAGTGTAGGGTAGGTCTGAAAATTCAAATTTTGTTACAATACTTTTTAAAGAGAGGGACACATGAAAATACAAAGAATCATTGTTGCTTGTCATATTCTGGTTGGGATGTTTACGTTTTCCGCCGTGGCGGAAGAAGCGAGAATGCCGGAGCAGACCAGCGAAGCACCCGTCAAAACACTTGGCACGATAACCGTCACCAGCGGTCAACCAATAAAATGCTGAAGCGAGCGCCAGGCAGAGCATAAAATCAGCCAACTTGCCGCTTGCTTCAACATCAAGTCCGTTCAGAAATGAAAAAACTTTGGCTTGGTCGAAGATTATTTCCCTGCATTTTGATGCATTGGGTAAAACTGTGATGGTAGGCGCAACAGTTTTTAATGGCATAATTCCGTCATGAATCCTACTCTGCTTTCCGGCCTCAACTCCGAGCAACTTTCCGCTGTTACCCTACCCTCACAATCCGCGCTGATACTGGCTGGCGCGGGTAGTGGCAAAACGCGCGTACTTACCACCCGCATCGCCTGGCTGATCAGCTCGGAGCAGGTCAGCCCGCATGAAATTCTGGCGGTGACTTTCACCAACAAAGCTGCCAAAGAAATGATGATGCGCTTGTCGTCCATGCTGCCGATCAACATACGCGGCATGTGGATGGGGACGTTTCACGGATTATGCAATCGCATGTTGCGCGCCCATTATCGTGAAGCGGGCTTGCCGCAAACCTTTCAAATTCTGGACAGCGGCGATCAACTGAGCATGATTAAGCGCTTGATGAAATCGCTCAACGTCGATGAAGAAAAATTTCCGCCACGCGAGGTGCAAAATTTTATAGGCAACAGCAAAGAACAAGGTTTGCGAGCCCATGAAGTGGAAGCATTTGATCCCTATACTCGTCGTCGCGTGGAAATTTATGCTGCCTATGACGAGCAATGCCAGCGCGAAGGTGTGGTTGATTTCGGTGAATTATTATTGCGCAGCCATACTTTGCTGACACGCAACCAATCGCTGCGCGAGCATTATCAGGCGCGCTTCCGGCACATTCTGGTAGATGAGTTTCAGGACACCAACAAGCTGCAATATCAGTGGCTGAAATTATTGGCTGGCGAGCGCAATGCACTGTTTGCGGTGGGCGATGACGATCAATCGATCTATGCTTTTCGCGGCGCGAATGTCGGCAACATGCAACAACTCACGCGCGATTTTCATATAAAAAATGTGATCAAGCTGGAACAAAATTACCGTTCGCATGGCAACATTTTGACCGCCGCCAATACGCTTATAAAAAATAATCGCTCCCGCCTCGGCAAGAATTTGTGGACGGCAGAAAACAAAGGCGAGCCGTTGCGCGTGTATGAAGCCCCAACGGATGCGGAAGAAGCAAAATTTATTGTGGACGAGATTCGTCATCTCAATCGCGACGGCGTGCATCTGACTGAGATGGCGGTACTCTATCGCTCCAACGCTCAATCACGGGTGATAGAACACGCGCTGGTGTCGGCTGGTGTTTCTTATCGGGTGTATGGCGGACTGCGATTTTATGAGCGGCAAGAAATTAAACACGCGCTGGCTTATTTGCGCCTGATGCAAAATTCAGATGACGATCAAGCCTTGTTACGCATCATCAATTTCCCCACGCGCGGTATCGGCACGCGCTCGATAGAGCAGTTACAGGAAATAGCCAGTGCGCAAAAAATCAGTTTGTGGCAAGCGGCGGTGTCAATTCTGCCCAACCGAAGGTTGGATGCGGATTGCCTACCTTTGGTGACGCGTGGCCTCCCCGCAAAAAATGCCCCTCTTGCCACGCAGCTGCCTGGCATGGCCCCACAAGGGGACAATGAAACAGAGCACAACTTGCCACCTGATTTACCAAACATCAACGCGTCCAAACCAGGCAAAGGGATAGCCGGATTTGTTGCGCTTATAGAAATGCTGCGCGATTCCACCCGTGACTTGCCGCTCCACCCGCAAGGGGTAGGCCGGGGGGTACCCGGAGCCTCCGGCTCCACCCTCCCGCTCCCCGAAGTGATAGACCACGTATTGCAACACAGCGGTTTGATCGCGCATTATCAAAGTGAAGCACCTGCAGCGGCTGTGCAGCAACAGTCACGTGTTACGCGCACTTCCACTTCGCCCGCCAATGCCAAGCAGCGTGAGGCACAGGAACGACTGGATAATTTGAACGAGCTGATAAACGCTGCGACTTTATTTGTACATGAAAATGAAGATGACAGCCTTGCCGAATTTATGAACCATGCCGCGCTGGAATCCGGCGAACGGCAGGCCGATACTAACGCCGATGCGGTGCATTTAATGACTGTGCATGCGGCCAAGGGTTTGGAATTTCACAGCGTATTTATTGGCGGCCTGGAGGAAGGCTTGTTCCCACATCAAAATAGCCGCAACGCTGAAGATGGTTTGGCAGAAGAACGGCGACTGATGTATGTGGCGATTACCCGCGCGCGCCGTCGATTGTATTTAAGTTTCGCACAACGCCGAATGTTGCACGGGCAGGTGAATTTCAGTGTGGTGTCCAGTTTTTTGCGCGAGATACCAGAGGAATTGCTGCACTGGTTAACGCCTCGAGTTGAAGTATCTGCCTATCAAAACAATCGCCAACCAACCTCATTCAAGTCGCCGGAAATTATTGCCACGCCCGCCCCGCGCCCCGCTGGCGCATCGACCTGGCGTATCAGCCAAGCCGTGCAACACGCCAAATTTGGTGAAGGGGTGATCGTGAATATGGAAGGAAGCGGTGCGGACCTACGCGTGCAAGTCAATTTTCGTCAGGCGGGCACGAAGTGGTTGGCGCTGGAATATGCCAAGCTTACTGCGCTTTAGGCAACAGTTCGCAAAGGCCGGCATGCTTTTAAATTCAATAAAAATATGGAAGTGAAAATCTAGCTTTTAATCAGCGTCCATTCCATTTTTTCATATTGGAAAAAGCTGATGTTTGACAAACTCGAAGGGAGTAAAATGCACGTGACTATTTGTAGCGCGCAAGTAGCGTAATTTAAATCTGATAGTTATCGTTCGCATCAATCTGGCGAAATGGAACACAACGCAACAGCACTCCCTACTAAGGATGCAGGCAAGCATGAACCACATCAAATTCACCCAAGCATTCGGCCATAGCATAACGGCGTTATTTATTGGCATCGTGTTAACCGCGTGTGGCGTGGGCGGTGGAAGTGCGCAAGCCCCCGGCTTGGCGCACTTCAGCAGTGTTGTGGGCGGCTGCGTACGGGACAACGTCACCGGCTTGATGTGGGAAGTGAAAACCGCCGATGACGGGCTGCGTGGTTGGGATCAAACGTACACCAATTACGACAGCGCCGCGTCAGAGCAAAAAATTGATTCAGCAACAAACGTCCTCTCCAAGCCCACCCAAGACGAAATTGACGCGCCGACCAACAGTGTCGGTTTCAAAAACGCGGTCAACGCCACCAATCTGTGCGGTTTCAACGACTGGCGCTTGCCCACTCTGGAAGAACTACAAAGCATCGTAAATAACGGAGTGACTTCCCCCGGCCCCACTATCGATGCAACCTGGTTTCCAAACACGAAGCCCCTGGAGTTTTGGTCTAGCTCGCCCCTGGTTGTCTCCCCCCCGCCCCACATTGTTTACCCCTACTTCGCCTGGGGCATTTTTTTCCGCGATGGCCTCGTCGTCAGCAACCTCCGCTCTAGTAATAACCATGTGCGGTTGGTGCGTACCGATCAGTGATCGGTTTTTAGGTATTGTTTTTTGCTGGGGGAATGGCAGTAAAAATTTACAGCCGAGTTGTGCCAGTTTTTCCTATTAGCCTATAGGGTGATCGTGAATATGGAAGGAAGCGGTGCGGACCTACGGGTACAAGTTAATTTTCGCCAGGCGGGCACGAAGTGATTGGCACTGGAGTATGCGAAACTCACTGCTCTATGTGAAAGATGCATCTCTCGGCTACTTCGTTTCACTTAAAAAATTTTCATTCTGCGTTTTCTCCAAATGCACCAATACCAAATCGGAGGGCATCTTCCCTATAAATTTTTCATTTCTTGAAAATTAAATTTTGCTGTACTAAAAAAACATAACGCCGAGATTTATAGTCGGCGCGAAGCGACGATCCGCAGCAGCACCTTGTTAATTTTTTAGGGTCTTAGGAAGCTAAAGCGGATTCAATCTCAATAATTTGAGTAGTTCAAGGTAAAGATTATCACGACGATGATTAAAACGATATTCAGTTTCTTTCAGATGCAAATAGAACGTATGTTTAGGTATGCCATTAAATTTGGCCA
>CANJMS010000006.1 GCA_947475825.1 Nitrosomonadales bacterium | reverse complement strand
GCTCGTGGCGGTAAAATCGAGTGCAAAACATTGAACAAGTTGCCTGAATTTAGCTTCACTGATTCGAGAACGGCAATAATATCTATTTTTATTAATCATCTTAGTAAGTTACCACACTTTAAAATGTGCTTAACTTCCTAAGACCCAAATAAATATAACAAAATATAATGCTAAGATTGATTTGATTTAGAATGAGTCTGCCTCAACACAAGACTTTTAACTATTCTTTAAGGAGTACTTCATGCGTACAAAATCAGGATACAAACTATTTAGCCTAATGAGCATCATTTTGCCTGTTCTCCTCATTGCTGGTTGTAGTGTTAGCGGTAGCAGCAGCAACGCTGTTGCATCCATCACGAGAACGGCCACGTTGACTGGCACACAGGAAGTGCCTGCAGTGACCAATACCACTGCGACTGGCAGCGGAACGTTTATAGTAGACTCAAAAACCCGCGCGATTAGCGGCAGCGTCACTACTAAGAGCCTGACTGGTACTGTTGCACATATTCATACGGGTGCAACTGGCGTGAGCGGCCCACCTGTTGTAATGCTTACTGAAACAACTGCTGGGAGCGGTATTTGGGAAGTGCCGACAGGAACAGTGCTGAGTACCGCTAACTACGAACTCTTTTTGAATGATGGTCTTTACGTCAACGTGCATAGCAATGCAAACCCCAGGGGCGAGATTCGCGGTCAGATATCGATTCAATAAATTACTGCGCAAGCGTATAAAATAAGGGGTTGAAGTAGATTAGCACTAAACACCAGCTCACTCCTTGAGTAATTCTAGTTGTTGTTTAGGGGTTCCATAGTTGAAGCTGAACTCACACTCCTTGAGGAATAATGGGAACGATTCTTTGGGAATCCCGTTATATTTTCTTAACACACGCTTGGCCTGGTTCCCAAAATTCTCAATGCCGTTGCTACCGCCCCCGGATGAGCGGCATCAGAGTAATCGCATCGGTGTCGCTTGGTGAATACTTTGCCGCCACGCTTGATCTGGCAGTAATTTCCAGTACAAAAAATTCCAGCAATCTTAACTGCTGTTTCCTTATTAACTTACAACGGGTTATCTTCATTTGTTTAGCTTAACATCTTCAGCCCAAAAAATTAATTTACTACTGCAACTCGCCCATCCCCAGCCACCATTTCACCAATCACAGCAGCATGTGCAAACCCTTGCTCGGTAAATATGTTCAGCACCTCCAGCACTACATCCGGCGCACACGATACCAGCAATCCGCCAGAAGTCTGTGGATCAGTCAGTAGTGCTTTTTGCGTGGCGGTGATGCTTTTATCGAGCATAATTTCGTGACCGTAACCCACCCAATTACGCGCTGAGGCTCCAGTTATCAGCCCGCTATCGGCAAGTGTCATTACGCCCGGCAGCATAGGAATCTGGCTCATACGTAACTGGGCATTGAGCTTGGCGCTGCGCGTCAAACCCAGCAAGTGCCCGAGTAAGCCAAAACCCGTCACATCTGTGAGCGCGTGTACACCAGCGATATTGGCTAAGGCGATGCCCGGTTTGTTAAGCTGCGTAGTGGTGGCAATCATGCGTGCGTAGCCAGCGTCATCCAACTTTTCTTTTTTTAATGCTGCTGACAAGATGCCCACGCCCAGCGGTTTGCCCAAAATAAGTTGGTCGCCAATTTGTGCGCCAGCATTACTTTTAATTTTTGCAGGGTGTACCAGACCCATCACCATCAACCCATAAATCGGTTCAATTGAATCGATGGTGTGCCCACCCGCAATCGGAATGCCGGCCTCGGCGCAAATAGATTCGCCGCCTTTGATAATTTTGGCGATTACTTCCACAGATAGTTTATTGATGGGCATACACACAATTGCGAGTGCCATGATGGGCTGCCCGCCCATTGCATAAATGTCGGAAATGGCATTGGCCGCAGCGATGCGACCAAAGTCATATGGATCATCCACGATGGGCATAAAAAAATCCGTGGTGGCAATTAATGCTTGCTGGTCATTTAATTTATAAACAGCGGCATCATCTGAAGTTTCAATACCAATCAACAATTCTTTTGGGATGGGAAATCCGCCCGAATTTTTTAGAATTTCAGACAAAACACCTGGTGCAACTTTGCAGCCGCAACCTCCGCCATGTGAGAACGAGGTGAGTTTAAGATTGGTTGCGTTTAGTAACTCAGGGGTATGCATTGAATTTCCTTTTTTTTGTGTGAAGACATGCGCCACGTTCGTGGCAGAATACATTGCGTTAGACTTCCTTGCTTGTAGCAATTAGACTTGCGCCTTTTCATAAAGTAGAACATCCGTAAAAGTAATTATTCATGACCCTTGAATTTACCCCAGTACCAGCAGACTCTCAAGTTATTCCCGCGCGCGATTTAGTCACTCGTGAAGTGGCGCGCCGTCGCACGTTTGGCATCATTTCACATCCAGATGCGGGCAAAACTACGCTCACTGAAAAATTGCTGATGTTCTCCGGTGCAATACAACTGGCAGGCACAGTTAAAGCGCGTAAAAGCTCTCGTCATGCGACTTCTGACTGGATGGAGATTGAAAAGCAGCGCGGTATTTCCGTGGCCAGTTCGGTGATGCAATTTGAATATCGGAACCATGTTGTGAATTTGCTCGACACGCCCGGGCATCAGGATTTTTCGGAAGACACCTATCGTGTACTGACAGCGGTGGATTCCGCTTTGATGGTGATTGACGCGGCCAAGGGTGTGGAATCGCAGACTATCAAGTTGTTGAATGTGTGCCGTATGCGGAACACGCCCATCATTACCTTTATCAACAAAATGGATCGTGAAACGCGTGACCCGGTGGAGCTGCTGGATGAGGTGGAATCGGTGCTGAATATTCAGTGTGCGCCGGTCACCTGGCCACTTGGCATGGGTAAAAATTTTCGCGGTGTGTACCATTTGCTGCGTGATGAAATTTTGCTTTTCACGCCCGGTGAAGAGCGCGCCGATCAAGAATTTGAAGTGGTCAAAGGCATAAATAATCCGCGCCTGGCAGAAATTTTTCCGCAGGAAATCGAGCGGCTTAAAATGGAAGTGGAGTTGTTGCAAGGCGCGTCACACCAATTTGATTTGAACGCATTTTTAGCAGGCACACAAACGCCAGTATTTTTTGGATCGGCCATTAATAATTTTGGGGTGCGTGAAATTCTCAATGCGCTGCTGGAGTGGGCACCTTCCCCACTAAAGCGCGATGCAACGAGTCGCGTGATTGCGCCAAATGAGCCGGCATTCTCTGGTTTCGTTTTTAAAATTCAGGCCAATATGGATGCGAATCATCGTGACCGTATCGCTTTTTTGCGGGTGTGCTCCGGGCATTTTGAGCGCGGCATGAAGATTAAACATTTGCGTATCAATCGCGAAATTCGTGTTTCTAATGTTGTTACCTTTATGGCCTCCAGCCGCGAGCAAGTAGAAGAAGCCTATGCAGGCGACATCATCGGCCTGCCGAATCACGGAAATATGCAAATTGGCGATAGTTTTTCGGAGGGTGAGTTATTACAATTTGTCGGCATACCTTATTTTGCGCCGGACTTTTTTCGCTCGGTGCGTATCCGCAATCCCATCAAAGTTAAGCAGCTACATAAAGGGTTGCAGCAGCTCGGTGAAGAAGGTGCGGTGCAAGTTTTTAAACCCGTGAGCGGGGGCGATTTGATATTAGGCGCAGTCGGCGTGCTGCAATTTGATGTGGTTGCCAGCCGCCTGGCTAATGAATATGGAGTCGATGCGGTGTTTGATGGAACCAGCACCACCAGCGCACGCTGGGTGACTTGCGATGACAAGAAGATGCTGGCTGATTTTGAGAAATCACTGTCGCACAATGTTGCATACGATGCGGCCCACAACATGGCTTACCTCGCACCGAACAATGTCAATCTCAAGCTCACGCAGGAGCGATGGCCGAAAGTTGTATTTCATGCAACACGGGAACATGCGGTGAAGTTTTAATGGCACGGAATTTGGTCATGCAGAATTTGGAATTCAAACTCATTGTCCCCTTGTGGGGCGGCTCCGAGTACATCGAACTTAACCAACTACTAAAATTAGTCGGGCAGTGTGATAGCGGCGGCGCGGGTAAAGCATTGGTGGCGGAGGGCGCAGTGTCAGTCGATGGTAAGGTGGAATTGCGTAAAACATGCAAAGTACGCGCCGGGTCTGTAGTGACCTTGGGCGATGTGCGCATCACAGTCAAGGTTGCATAAATATCATGCTATATATCGCACATAATATTTATATCGCAGATGGCGAAATTGAATTGACTGCCATACGCGCGCAAGGTGCGGGCGGGCAGAATGTGAACAAGGTTTCCAGCGCAGTGCACTTGCGTTTTGATGTTGCTGCTTCGTCGCTGCCTGCGGAATTTAAAACACGCCTGCTGGCATTACATGATCAGCGCATTACCAAAGATGGTGTAGTCATTATTAAAGCGCAGGAATTCCGCAGCCAGGAACTTAATCGTGGTGGGGCGATGCGCCGCTTGAGAGAGCTGGTGCAGAGCATTGCGGTATTGCCTGCTGTACGGCATGCGACCAAGCCTACGCGCAGTTCACAAAAGAAACGCTTAGAAGGCAAGGTCAGACATGGCATCGTTAAAAGTTTGCGCGGGCGCGTGGTGGAAAGCTGAGCAGGTACAATATCTCTGCACGACTGCATGTGACCTGAATGTTGTTTTGCCATAAAATCTTACACTGCAAATAGCCGATCAATGATTTTTTGCGGGTTGCGGCATCGGACGAAACCATGTTCTCCATACAACCATGATTCTAAAAAATAGTCATCCTGTCACCCTCTCGCAAAATCATACCAATCTTAAAGTGGAGTTTTTCCTCAGTCAGGAAACTCTAGATAGAGTGGTCGCCAGCGGTACAGCGAATGACACTTCGAGTTGTGTAGACTTTTCGTATGTTAAAACATTTCCCCGTTATTTTCTAATTCGTGCGGAATGGCGCGGAGGTTGCAACAAGCGCTATAAATCAATGCAATTGGATGTGCATCTGGATAATTTAGTTTTGGCTGAGATTTAACCTGCGTGGTAAACTGGAAGGCTGTTTTATAACGCATTTATTCAAGGGATCGTCATTGTATGGAACCATTTGCAAAAGAAATACAAGTAGTTAGCTTGGAAGGGGAAATGCGTAAATCCTATCTGGATTACGCCATGAGTGTGATCGTTGGACGCGCCTTACCCGATGTGCGCGATGGCCTAAAGCCCGTACATCGCCGTGCCTTATTTTCCATGCATGAGCTATCTAACGATTGGAATAAATCCTATAAAAAATCTGCGCGTATCGTCGGCGATGTGATCGGTAAATACCACCCGCATGGTGATACCGCCGTATATGACACGATTGTGCGTATGGCGCAGCCATTTTCCTTGCGCTATCCGTTGATTGACGGGCAGGGTAACTTCGGTTCGGTAGATGGCGATAACGCAGCGGCTATGCGATATACCGAAATCCGCATGGCCCGCATCGCGCATGAATTGCTGGCTGATTTGGATAAAGAGACGGTCGATTTCGGGCCTAACTACGACGGCTCTGAGCATGAGCCGCTGGTGTTGCCCGCGCGCTTTCCGAATTTGCTGGTGAATGGTTCATCGGGCATCGCGGTTGGTATGGCGACCAATATTCCACCGCATAATTTGGGCGAAGTGATTGATGCCTGCCTGGCATTTTTGAAAAATCCAGAAATGGATATTGAGCAGTTGATCGAGATGATTCCCGCGCCGGATTTCCCCACCGCTGGCTTCATTTACGGCACGTCTGGCGTGAAAGAAGGTTATCGCACTGGTAAAGGGCGCGTGATTATGCGGGGGCGCACGCACTTTGAGGATATGGAAAAAGGCAATCGTCAATGTATTGTGATTGATGAGCTGCCCTATCAGGTAAACAAGGCCACCTTGCTCATGAAAATTGGCGAGCTGGTACGTGACAAGCGCATCGAAGGCATTTCAGAAATTCGCGATGAGTCGGATAAATCGGGTATGCGTGCAGTCATCGAACTGAAGCGCGGTGAGAATGCCGACGTGATTCTCAATCAGCTCTACAAAGAAACGCAGTTGCAAGATAGCTTCGGCATGAACATGGTGGCTCTGCTCAATGGCCGTCCACAGTTGCTGAATTTGAGACAATTTTTGGATGCATTCTTACGGCATCGGCGCG
The DNA here is from genome assembly GCA_947475825.1 of Nitrosomonadales bacterium. Taxonomy (GTDB): domain Bacteria; phylum Pseudomonadota; class Gammaproteobacteria; order Burkholderiales; family Gallionellaceae; genus Nitrotoga. Next base: position 43,538 of record CANJMS010000006.1, on the reverse strand, counting down.
AAGTTATCACCCGCCGTACTGTGTTCGAGCTACGCAAAGCGCGTGAGCGTGGACATATTTTGGAAGGCTTGGCAGTCGCGCTTTCCAACGTGGATGAAATTATTGCTTTGATTAAAGCTGCCGCCACGCCTGCTATTGCCAAGCAGGCAATTATGGCGCGCGCATGGAAGTCCTCGCTGGTAGAAGAGTTGCTCAGTCGCATGAACGAAGCCTCTCGCCCCGAATCGCTGCCGCTGGAATTTGGTATGCAAGGCCAGGGTAAGCAGCGAGCTTATCAATTATCTGACGCGCAGGCGCAGGCGATTCTGGAATTACGTTTGCAGCGTTTGACGGGATTAGAGCAAGACAAAATTTCTGGCGAGTATCGCGAAGTGATGGACCAGATTGTTGACTTGCTTGATATATTGGCCAAACCTGTACGCATTACCAAGATTGTGAGCGACGAATTAATTGCGATCAAATCTCAGTATGGAGATAAGCGTCGCAGCGAAATTATCACGCATACGCAAGACATGAGCATGGAAGATTTAATCGTGCCAGAGGATGTGGTAGTTACGCTATCGCATAGTGGCTACATGAAGGCGCAGGCAATGGATGAGTATCGCGCCCAGAAACGCGGCGGACGCGGCAAGCAGGCAGCCAGCACCAAGGAAGACGACTTTGTCGACAATCTATTCATCGCTAACACACACGATAATATTTTATGTTTTTCTAGTCGCGGGCGCGTGTATTGGATCAAAGTTTATGATGTGCCGCAGGGATCGCGCACCGGTCGCGGCAAACCAATTGTGAATTTGTTACCGCTGGAAGCGGGCGAAAAAATCAATGCCATTCTGCCTGTGAAAGTGTTTTCAGATGACCAATTTGTATTTTTTGCCACAGCCAATGGCACGGTGAAAAAGACCGCACTATCCGATTTTGCCAACCCGCGCAAAGCCGGAATTATCGCGATCAATCTGGACGAGGGTGATTATTTGATTGGCGTGGCACTGACCGATGGCAAGCATGATGTCATGCTATTTTCGGATAGTGGCAAAGCGGTGCGCTTCGATGAAAACGATGTGCGTAGCATGGGTCGCGTTTCACGCGGTGTGCGTGGGATGAAGCTAGCAGCCAAGCAACAGGTCATTGCGTTATTGGTGGCGGAAGATGAAACTCAGGCGGTGCTAACCGCCACCGAAAATGGTTTCGGTAAGCGCACGCCGATTGCCGAATACACTCGTCATGGACGTGGCACGCAGGGCATGATCGCGATAAAAACTTCTGAGCGTAATGGCCGAGTCGTCGCTGCAACATTGGTTAGGCAAGAAGATGAAATCATGTTGATCGGTACGAATGGTGTGTTGATCCGCACCCGTGTCAGTGAAATTCGCGAAATGAGCCGATCCACCCAAGGCGTGACGCTGATTAATTTGGGCAAGGAAGACAAGTTGGCTGGACTGAGCCGGATTGCCGATCCCGAAGCGGACTAGTGACGAGAAGAGGGGGGGTGCAGTGCAGCTTTCCCCCTCTTCTTTAGGTTTTATGAAGGAAAGAAAAAAATATGGTGATGTACAATTTCAGCGCGGGTCCCGCCGTACTTCCGCGTGAAGTGTTATTCCAGGCGCAGCAGGAATTGCTCGATTGGCAAGGCACAGGTATGTCGGTGATGGAGATGAGCCATCGCGGCAAAGAGTTCATGGGTATCGCAGAGGCAGCGCAAATAGACTTGCGCGATTTGCTGGCTATTCCGACTAATTACAAAGTGCTGTTCTTGCAGGGTGGTGCACATTTGCAATTTGCCATGGTGCCGCTAAATCTGTTGTGTGGCAAGGCTACAGCCGACTATGTGAATACAGGCGAGTGGTCAAAAAAGGCCATTGCTGAGGCGGGTAAATTTTGCAAAGTAAATGTTGTTTGTAACAGTGCCGACAAAAACTTCAGCTACATCCCCCCGTTTGATAGTTGGCAGTGCGATACCAACGCTGCCTATTTGCATTACACATCGAATGAAACTATCGGTGGCGTGGAGTTTAATTCGATACCCGCAGTAGGCGATGTTCCCTTGGTCGCCGATATGTCATCGAACATTTTGTCGCGCACAGTGGACGTTGCAAAACATGGTGTGATTTACGCAGGCGCGCAAAAAAATATAGGCCCGGCAGGTTTGTGTATTGTCATCGTGCGTGAAGATTTGCTCGGTGATGCGCCATCCAATGCGCCGTCGATGCTGAATTATAAAGTCCATGCCGATAATGATTCCATGTACAACACGCCGCCCACATACGGTATCTATATTGCAGGCTTGGTTTTTAAATGGCTCAAGCGCAACGGTGGCGTAGCGGCCATTGAAAAGACCAACATTGCTAAAGCAGCGATGTTGTACAGTGCCATTGACAGCAGCAATGGTTTTTACAACTGTCCTGTGGCTTGCGCCGATCGTTCACGCATGAATGTCGCTTTCACTCTGCAAAATGCCAGCCTCGATAACGCATTTCTTAAGCAAGCCGAACAGCAGGGTTTGATGCAATTGAAAGGGCATCGCTCGGTCGGCGGAATGCGCGCTTCAATTTATAATGCCATGCCGTTGGCAGGCGTGCAGGCATTAGTTTCGTTCATGGGTGAGTTTGCCCGAAAAGTACCCTAAGCAGAAAGGTAACGGAGAGAGTCCATATGCAACCCGTATTTAAAATTTTAACTTTGAATCATATTGCGGCTGTGGGTTTAAAGCGTTTCCCAGCGAATCGCTACACCGTATCCAGCGAGGTCGCCCAACCCGATGCCATTTTGGTACGTTCGCACGACATGCTGCAAATGGAAATTCCGCCCGGTGTTAAAGCCATTGCACGGGCAGGTGCGGGAACCAACAATGTGCCCGTGGCAAAAATGAATGCACGCGGAGTCCCGGTATTTAATGCCGCTGGCGCGAATGCCAATGCGGTAAAAGAATTAGTGGTTGCTGGCATGTTGGTGGCTTCGCGTAATTTGATTCCCGCATGGAATTTTGCAGCAGGTTTGCGCGGTGATGACGACAGTCTGCACAAGCAAGTAGAGGCAGGTAAGAAAAAATATGCTGGCACGGAATTGCGTGGCCGCACTTTAGGCATTATCGGTTTGGGCGCAATTGGTCGCTTGGTGGCAGATGCCGCTATTGGCCTGGGGATGCAGGTGATCGGGCATGACCCGGAAATTACTGTGGATGCGGCCTGGGGTTTGCCCTCGCAGGTAAAAAAGGCCAGCAGTAAGGAAGATTTGTTGAAGCACAGCGATTTTGTAACGCTACATATCCCCTTGGTAAATGCCACACGCGGCTTAATTAACGCAGCGCGCGTACAAGTGATGAAACCCGGCTGTGTGTTGCTGAACTTTGCACGGGAAGGCATTGTCGATGAGGATGCTGTGTTGGCTGGCATCGCGACACAGCACATCCGATATTACGTGTGCGATTTCCCTACGCAAAAAATGCAAGGCAATGCTGCGGTCATCTCTTTGCCACATTTAGGTGCGTCGACGCAGGAGGCAGAAGAGAATTGCGCGGTGATGGTGGTAGATCAAGTGCGCGATTATTTGGAGCACGGTAATTTGGTCAACACAGTTAATTTTCCAACCGTGGTAATGCCGCGTGAATCCAAATTTAGACTAGCCATTGCCAACGCGAACGTGCCGAACATGCTTGGGCAAATTTCTACTGCGCTGGCGGCTGCGGGCGTTAATATTCACAATATGCTCAATAAATCGCGCGGCGAAATGGCATATACCTTGGTAGATACTGATAGTGCTGCCCCAGCGACGGTGATTGCACAGATAGCTGCCATTCCTGGTGTGTTAATGGTGCGCGATTTGCCGTTGCAAAAATAAAGGCCGGAAAAGATTTGAACATGATGGCGAGTAAGAAAAAGGGGGCGGGGATGAGTGTAAAACTTAAACAGTGCCGAGAAAAAATAGACAGCATTGATGATGAAATACTCAAGCTGTTAAATCAACGCGCGATATTTGCGCAACAGATTGGTCACCTCAAGGAAGACGGAAAAATTCTGCGTCCCGAGCGTGAGGCGCAGGTACTCAGACGTTTACAAGTGCACAACACAGGGCCGTTAAGTAATGCCGCTATAGTTCAATTGTTTACCGAAGTGATGTCGCAGTGCCGTGCGCTGGAAGAAGCTCTGACCGTGGCTTATCTGGGGCCTGAGGGCACGTTCAGCGAGCTGGCAACTTTGAAGCGATTTGGCAGTGCAATGGCGGGAAAATCTTGTGCAACGATAGATGATGTGTTTCGCATTGTGGAAAGTGGCGTTACACAATATGGCGTGGTGCCAGCCGAAAATTCTACTGAGGGTGCTGTAGGACGTACGCTGGATTTGTTACTGCAAAGCGCACTGCAAATTTGTGGCGAAGTAATCATTCCTATTCACCAGTGTTTGTTGGGACAGGTCAAATCCAAAAAACATAATAATTTGAGCGCGATTAAGACGGTATATTCGCATCCTCAATCATTGGGGCAATGTCAAGGATGGCTGAATGCGAATTTGCCACGAGCGGTACGTATACCCACGTCTAGCAACGCGGAAGCTGCGCGGCTGGCAGTAGAAAATTCATATAGCGTAGCGATAGCCAGTGAGCGCGCTGCCGAGATTTTTGGCTTGAATGTGCTAGCCAGAAATATCGAGGATGAACCCAATAACACCACACGCTTTTTAGTACTCGGCAATCAACATATCGCGCCTTCTGGTATCGATAAAACTTCGCTGGTGATGACCGCTGCTAATCGCCCTGGCGCGGTGCATGATTTGCTGGTTCCGCTGGCTCGGCACGGTGTGAGTATGACTAAATTGGAATCGCGGCCAGCGCGTTCTGGTTTATGGGAGTACGTGTTTTTTGTAGATATAGAGGGACATCAAAGCGATTCCAAAGTGGCAGCAGCTTTGCTTGAATTAAGGCAAATCGCGCCGTTTGTTAAAGTGTTGGGTTCGTATCCGGTCGCTGTTTAACTTTTGAATTTTATGAATTATTCTGACCTGGCACCACCCTACATCCGCGCCATTGCGCCCTATCAACCCGGCAAACTGATTGCCGAACTGGAACGCGAGTTGGGCATCAGCGGCATTGTAAAACTGGCTTCTAATGAAAATCCTCTGGGTGCCAGTCCGCATGCGATTGCCGCAATGCACAAGGCAATTAATGACATCGCACGCTACCCAGACGGCAATGGCTTCGAGCTGAAATCGGCCTTGTCGCAGCGCTATAAAATTGACACAGCCAACATCGTGCTCGGCAATGGCTCGAATGATTTACTGGAATTATCCGCGCGCGCTTTTCTGAGCGTCGGTGACAAGGCAGTGTATGCCGCCCATGCTTTTGCTGTGTACGCATTAGCCACGCAAGCTGTGGGTGCGACTGGAATCAGCGTGCCTGCCACCAAGGATTTTGGTCACGACTTGCCCGCTATGTTGCAGGCCGCAGTACAGCACCAAGTGAAAATGGTGTTTATCGCTAATCCGAATAATCCCACTGGCACATTTTTAAGCGCAGCTGAATTGCTGGAATTTATGCGCGCTTTGCCGTCGAATATATTGGTGGTGTTGGATGAGGCGTATAACGAATACTTGCCCGAAAATCTGCGGTATGACGCGGTGAGCTGGCTGCACAAGGGTAACGGTGAAGCCGTTGGGAACGCGGCGGCGAGGGGACTGCACGAATTTCCTAATTTGATTATTTCGCGCACCTTTTCCAAGGCTTATGGTTTGGCTGGTTTGCGTGTTGGCTATGCGCTGATGCACAGCGAAGTGGCCGATATGCTTAATCGAGTGCGCCAACCGTTTAATGTGAACAGTGTGGCGCAAGCGGCAGCCGTGGCGGCTTTGGGTGATTTAGATTTTGTCAGGCAAACGTGTGAGATGAATCAACGCGGCATGGTACAAGTCACACAGGGGCTTAAAAAATTAGGGCTGCAATTTATTCCATCGTTGGGTAATTTTGTATGTTTCAAAATTACCCATGCCGAGAAAAAAATCAATGCGGGCAAAGCCTACCGTCAATTGCTGGAGCTGGGCGTTATTGTGCGACCCGTGGCGAATTACGACATGCCCGATTATTTGCGCGTGAGCATTGGTCTGGAATCCGAAAACGAAAAATTTCTATCTGCTTTGGCGCAGGTGTTGGGAGAAGCAGTGTGATTATAGTAATGAATAGAGATGTGACGGACGAGCAAATTGGTGCAGTGGTCAAACGGTTGAAAGATGCCGGGTTGGAGGCGAACATTTCGCGCGGTATCGAGCGCACCGTAATCGGCGCAATCGGTGATGAAAGACCATTAACCGAGGAGATGTTCACGCCGCTGCCGGGTGTGGAATCTGCCATGCACATCGTCAAGCAATACAAAATCGTGTCGCGTGAATCGCATCCGCAAAACACCGTTATTGATGTGTCAGGCATACCGGTTGGGGGCAAGCAAATACAAATTATCGCAGGGCCGTGTTCGGTAGAGACACAGGAGCAGATGGACTTATCCGCGAAATTTGTGCATGAAGCGGGCTGTCGTTTAATGCGTGGCGGCGCGTTCAAACCGCGCACCAGTCCCTACACTTTTCAGGGCAAGGGCGTGGAAGGGCTGGACATGTTCCGCAGGGCTGCCAGCAAATATAAATTACCCATCGTCACCGAGCTGATGGACATACGGATGCTGGATACTTTTCTGGAACAAGATGTGGACGTGATTCAAATCGGCACACGCAATATGCAGAATTTTGATCTGCTCAAAGAAGTGGGGCGCATCAACAAGCCAGTAATTTTGAAGCGCGGTATGTCTGCCACCATCTCGGAATGGCTGATGGCAGCGGAATACATCGCAGCAGGCGGCAACCATAATATTATTTTCTGCGAGCGCGGTATCCGCACGTTTGAAACCTACTACCGCAACGTGTTGGACGTAACCGCTATTCCGGTATTGAAAAAAGAAACCCATCTACCCGTGATTGTTGATCCCTCGCACGCAGGCGGCAAAGCGTGGATGGTAGCCGCCTTATCGCAAGCGGCGGTCGCTGCGGGAGCCGATGGCTTGTTGGTCGAAATGCATCCGAATCCAGTCGATGCGTGGTGTGATGCCGATCAAGCCTTGACCCCGGTTGAATTGAAAAAGTTGATGGGCACATTAGATGCGATTGCGAAAGCGGTTGGGCGCACGCTGTAAAGAATCAGTGGGAAAGGTGCTATCCCAGTCGTGCGCGCAACGCACACTACACTTGCTTACCCAGATGAGGCCATTTTACTTGGAGTCAGATAGATAAACCAAGACATGTCCGCAACAACAGATGTACGCAGATTCGGTTACTACATACCCAAACCCGGCTGGAGCTTTGATTCTGTCGTACATAACCCCTCGCTAAGTGCGGATGTTCTCACCGAATTTCACGAAATTTGTAGTGTCATCTCCAATCTGCAACCGATCATAATTGCTTTCGATATAGTGGAAAGGAATTTTCGGGAACTTGCCGATTTAATGGAATATCATCGGTCACAATTGAACAATTCGGCGACGGCAGATGCCGGGCTCATTCCGATCAATATTAGTGGAGTCGTATTGGTCGCACATAGTTGAGAGCAACCAGCCTACCGTAAATAGTGACTTGAGATAGGGAGAAAAAACATGCCGACACACAATGCCAAAAACGAGAGAATCAAGCGCAAATACTTCGCGTATTTGAAAGAAGCCATGCGGCATAGCGAACCGACCGTGGACGCGGTGGCGAAGGCGCTCAACCGGTTTGAGGTCTATGGCAAGCATCGTGACTTCAAGACCTTTCACTTTGAACAGGCTGTCGGGTTCAAGAAGCATTTAGCTGAACAGAAGGCGAAACTGTCCGGGGAGAAGTTGAGCAAGGCGACCTTGAACTCGACCCTAAACCAGCTCAAGCAATTCTTTCAGTGGTTATCGAGGGAAACCGGCTACAAGTCTAGCATCAAGTATTCTGATGCAGAGTATTTCAACTTGTCCGAAAAAGACACACGCATCGCCACGGCCAAGCGGGAGCAGCGATCCCCCACGATGGCGCAGATCAAGCACGTCATCGCCTCAATGCCAACCAGCACGGTACTGGAACAGCGCAACCGGGCGCTTGTTGCTTTCACCTTACTTACCGGCGCACGGGATAGCGCCATTGCATCAGCGAAACTGAAGCACATTGACTTGCTCTCGGGCAGCTTCTATCAAGATGCGCGAGACGTAAAAACCAAGTTCAGCAAAACTTTCACAACCACCTTCTTTCCGGTGGGCGATGGAATTATTGAGATAGTCGTGGACTGGGTAAACTATCTGCGCGATGTGTTGCTGTGGGGTAATGACGATCCCGTTTTTCCATCTACGCGAATCGCTTATGGTGCATCCAAACAATTTGAAGTTGTCGGGCTTGAGCGTAGCCATTGGAGCAATGCGTCCCCAATACGAACTATTTTCAAAGAAGCATTCACCAATGCCGGACTGCCTTATTTTAACCCGCACAGCTTTAGAAACACGCTAGTTCGGCTGGGTGAAACCACCTGCAAAACACCAGAAGAATTCAAGGCATGGAGCCAGAACCTCGGGCATGACAAAGTGATGACAACGTTTCTGAACTATGGCGAAGTGGCGTATCAGCGCCAGTATGAAATAATACGGGGCTTGGCAACACCGCAGGAAGCCAAGCCGACGATGGACTATAAAGAACTGGCTAAGGCATTCGTTCAAGAAGTGCGAAACAATGGAGGGATGCCGGTTTAGTCGGTCGGCTACGCCGATTTATCCTGCCTGTTTATCCTTTGAGTGGCCCGGAACCTGTTATTCGTGACCGTCAGAAATCGATTCGGACCGGTGGCTCCGTCTGAGCGATTTCTGCCCAGCCCCTGTCGAAAGTAAATGTCCGTGCATGGGCAATGGGGTCCTGAATCCTGAGCACCCGAGCCTTCGCACGGTCTGTCGCGTATTCGACGACGTACAACCAGTACGCCGCACCGCGCTTCCGTGCGCACTCGAACTGCGTGTGCGAAAGCCCCACTGGTCGATCTTCAAGGCTTCCCGTCATCGATTTAACCTCGACCCAACGAATCGGCTGGCCGCTGCTGTCGGCTTCATAAAGATCGAAACCGGGATTACCATCCGACGTACGACACAGCGCTGGTTCAAGTCCAATAATAAGGTCGATGGCGCGTCCTTCAATCTGCATCCGTACTACTTGATCGAGACCATCGTGATCGGGGCCATCATCGTCCGGATGTGTACCAACATAGGAGATGAACGGGCGTGACCCTGTCTGGCCTGGCGTCCTCTTCCCATGACCACCCCCGTTTCCACTGCCTTTGCTGCCAGAAGCCCCGTGCCCACTAGAGCTGCCGTGTGAGCCTCCATTGCCCTTGCCACTACCACTCGGGGCGCCAGTGCCCCTGCGGCCTTGGTCGCCGTGTCCCGCTCCACTGTTCAGGCTGTCAACTTCACTAGGGTCGGGTGTGCCAGGCGGGATGTCCGGCATGTCGTCGCCGTACAGATCTGTCGCATCGCCGTAGACGTCACTGTCGGATGGCGCGTCGATCTCCGGCTCGGCGTCTGTCGATGGTTCGGGTTCAGATGGTGGATTGATAATGCCCAGCCGGGTTGTCAGATCAGCGACGTTGGTGATGCCGAGCTTGCGCAGCAGATCGAGCGCCGCCGGATCGATGCCCGCCGCCTTGGCCAGTTGATCGATGATCGGCGGTTTAAAGGCGATCTTCGTCAGCAGAAAGGGGCTGGGTTTCCAGCCGAGGGTGTCGAACACTACAATACTTGGTGGCACCAGTACGCCATCGGCGTTCGGCACCCAAGCCACTTGATTGAGCGTCTTGATAAAGTTGGCGTCAAATCGTGCCGTCTTTGTTTCGTGGGAATAGCCCCATTTATAGGAGCCGTAGAAGGACGCAGTACCGCGCGTCTCGAGGTCGGCTAGTGCTTCCCACAGCACCTTTACTCTAGCCGCTGCCTCATCGATTTTCAGCGTGGGTAATAAGTCTAGGAGATGTGCCAGACCTCGAAGGGTAAAGTCTTCTGGTGGTTCTTCCCTGCTCGCGCGCTCTAGACCAGCTTCTCTGCGGATCTGTGCCTTCTCGGAATACCCCAGTACAGACGGAATTTCTTGCGGAAAGAGGTAACGGCTTGCGCCACATGACACGAGCAGGTCGCGGATATCTTCACCGCGCAGGCAAACGTACTCGTTGTCGACGATCAAAATGTCAGGCACACCAGCGAAGAGCTGCTGTAGGCGGTCGGTGGCGATGTAAACCTCACTGGGCTTGGCGACATAGGCAGTGTTGTCACCGGTGTCGACCACCATCACGAATTTTGTATCGCGTAAGGCAGAGCGGAGTTTTTCTTTTTGGATTCCCGAGTCTGTATTGAACCCAGCACGGATACGCTCGATGTCCGCTGCGTAGGTTTCCTCGTTCACTTCCACTGTTTCCTGCCGGTACTTCGGCAAGACATTCCGGATGACATCATCCACCGGATCTGGCTCCGTGACTTTCAGGGAGCTCAGGAAGGCGCGTGCCTCTGGTGTGGCGCACACTGAACGGCGTACTGTCGGAAAGCCGGTTGTGATGACGCTGGGCAGAAAGGCCTTCGCTTCGCCGCCCTCGTGGGCGACGACGTGCATGCCATTTTCTAAACGAATCAAAGGAATCGTGTCGAGGCGGCGGCGCAAGGTCGCTTCTTGGCCGCTTAGGAACTCGTATAGCCGCAACACCCAATCGTCTGGTTGTTCCTCAAGGAATGTCTTTGTCAGAATCAGCACCAGTTTTATTGGCGTGATCAGATCGATGCCGAGCTCATTCGTCAGGTACTTGAGAATTTCCGGTGCCTTGTCTTGGGTAATGTCGCCAGACAGCCAAGCGGCGACATCCGAGCCGAACAACATCGCGACTTGTTCTGGGCTGAACAACTCTCTTAGCTCTTGCGTTCGTGCCAACTTTGCCTGATTGGCGGCAACGTAATTGCCATCGAAAGTGAGGAGCAGCGGTTCATCCTGAAATGCTTGCCGGACAGCATCGAACATTGGTGCGAAGCGCGAGCCTTGCGGGAACTTCTCGCGGTTGAGTGGCAGGCAGCGCAGTGCGGAGACATCCAGCATCGCCTTGTCCCGCATACAGAGCATGGCCTCCACCAACAGACTGGCCGTTTCCTTGACCAGATGCTGGTTCCACAGCTCACCAGGTGGAATGTTGTCCCGGCTGGGCGTGGTGCGATACGGCCCCTGCACGAGAAAACCAAGGTGGCTCTCAACCACGGTCGGGAAAAAAACCACCAGCGGCGAACTGGCCAGTGGCTGCACAGCCCAGCGACCCGGGGCGTCCTTTACCGCAACCAACGAGAAGGCGATTTCCACCCGCCCGATCTTCTGTTGTTCTGCAGAAAATACGTCGCGGTGGAACACCAGCCAGTTTTGATCGACTTCGGCTTGGCCACTTTCCTGGCCGATCACGGTGATGTGCTGGACATTCTGGCCGAGCATTTTCGGGCTGTTACGTAGATAGAACCCAGACGCGCCGCCTTCGACGCTCCAGTTGATTTCGTCGATGTGTCGCAGGAATAGCAGAGCACCGGGGCCCAAGTGCCGAAACCCAGCCGTAATATCACGCAGTGTAGTCGCGTCCTCTGACTTCAGAGAAAGGACGATTTGCGTTTCGTCCGCCTCGCGCACCGTGCGATCCGTCCGTTTGGGGAACACGTAATCCTCAATGGCGAAATCCTCGTCGCCAGAGTGAATCTCTGGAAGATCGGTAACGGTGTAAACTGACTTGAAGCCGAGGCCGAAGCGGCCAATCGATGTCTCGTTTTTTGTGCTCTCAGCGATATCGCACACACTTCGGACATCGGCCTCGTCGAACGGCTTGCCAAAGTGGGAGAGCGTCAGGCGGTTGGGGTTTAGGGCGAACGTAACCTTGCGAGAGCCGTGCCACTCGCCGCGCCTACCGAGGGCATCCTCCGCGTTTTGCAGCAGTTCGAAGATGAAGTGCGTGCGGTCGTCATACAGGCCCGCGGCCAGCCCACCAGATTTCTGAGCGCCTTCGGTGCCGTACCGTTGTCGGTTTTCCTTGCAGATTGCCTCGTAGTTTGATGCCACTACCGCTCCCTCTCGATTAAGTATCTTTTTTGATGCTCAAGTTTGCCCAAGACTGTCCAATTGAGCAATATAATGACATTATGCCGTAGCATACCAATCATAGTGCAAACGACATAGGTAAACCGATGAGCAAGCAGTCGGACGAGATACTCACAATTGAAGAGGTTGCCGCTTACCTGAAGGCAGGCAAGCGTACGGTCTATCGCCTTGCATCGAGCGGTAAAATTCCAGCCTTCAAGCTAGGTGGGATGTGGCGCTTCCGGCGCGGCGATCTCGACAAGTGGATTGCTAGCCGTATCGGCAAGTTCGTGGGTAACGAGGGGGAGGAATGACCTCAAACGCCGCTATCCTCCAAAGCAAAGCCAATCCTCACCAGCTCGAAGCTATCCTCGCCACCGATGGTCCGGTACTGATTATTGCAGGCCCCGGTTCCGGCAAGACGTTCACGCTGGTCGAGCGCATCGTCTACCTCATCACGCACAATGGCGTTTCGCCGGAATCTCTGTTCGTCGTCACGTTCACGGACAAGGCCGCCCGCGAGTTGACCACCCGAATTTCGAACCGGCTGAGCGAGTTGAGCATCAAGTTCAACCTTAACGAGATGTACCTCGGCACCTTCCACTCGATCTGTTTACGCTTGCTGGAAGACTACCGGGAATTCACACGGCTCAAACGCAGCTTCACGCTGTTCGACCAGTTCGACCAACAATACTTCTTGTACCAGCGTATCAAGGACTTCCGCGAACTGCCCGATGCGCAGCTCGTCATCGGAGACGACCAGTCGGGCCGCTGGGCTCAGTCGGAGAACCTGCTTAAGTGGCTCAACAAGGTCAGCGAGGAAGCCCTCGACGTCGCCACGCTCGCGGCTGCCCACGAGCCGGAAATTCGGGCGCTAGCCACGTGCTTTGCCAAGTACCAGGAACTGCTGCACGAACACAATTCGCTCGACTTCTCCGGCATCCAGTACGAGGCACTGCAACTGCTGGAAAAGCGCCCAGAGGTGCTAGCGCAGCTGCGTGAGAAGCTGACCTACCTGATGGTGGACGAGTACCAGGACACCAATACCATTCAGGAGCGAATCCTTCTGCTGTTGGCGGGTGAGCGCCGCAATCTGTGCGTGGTGGGCGACGACGATCAGGGCTTGTACCGCTTTCGCGGGGCCACCATCCGCAACATCCTGGAGTTCCCCGAGCTGTTCGACGAGGGCCAGTGCAAGCAAGTCAAGCTCACAGTCAACTACCGCTCGCACCCGGACATCATCCGCTTCTACAACGAGTGGATGCGTGAGCAGACGTGGGGTGACGGAACTCGCGTATTCCGCTTCGCCAAGCAAATCGTTCCGCGCGAGGATGCCTTCCCTGACGTGCTCACAGCGGTGCGCCTGGCCGCCACTGACAGCAAAGACGAAACCACCAACTGGCACGCCGAGGTGCTGGCCTTCCTCAACGGCCTAAAAGCGTCCGGCAAGCTATCGGATTGGAACCAAGTTGCATTCCTGTTCCGCTCGGTCAAGAACGACAAAGTAGTCGCGCTAGCGCGTTTTCTCGAAGCCGAGGGTGTACCCGTGTTTGCGCCACGCTCGAATATGTTCTTCGAGCGCGAGGAAATCCGCCTGATGATCGGTGCGCTGATCTTCCTGTTCCCGCAGTTCCCCAAGATTCGGGCGTGGGCCGAAGGCGTTACGCTGCCAATCTGGGACTACTACGACCAGCAGTGCTTCGCAGCCTTCACCACGGAACTGCGCAAGCCGGAGAACAAGCCCATGCTGGATTGGGCGCGCCCGTTGGCCAAGCGCCACGCCGTGCTCACGCAGAGCACTGATTACGCATTTTCCGGCCTGTTCTACCAACTGCTCCAGTTTCCGCTGTTCGCGCGCTTCCTCGCCGACGATGCCGTGCAGGGCGTGGATAAGGGACGGGCGGCACGAAACCTTGGCACTTTCTCCAAGCTGCTCACCAAGTTCGAATATCTGCATTTCGTCAGCGTGCTCAATCCGGAGTGGCTGGAGAAGAACATCCGCGATCTGTTCAACCAGTTCCTGCGCTTTCTGGTGGATGGCGGCATCGGTGAATACGAGGACGAGGCCGAATACGCGCCCAAGGGCTGCGTTTCCTTCCTCACCATCCATCAGTCCAAGGGACTAGAGTATCCGGTCGTCGTCTGCGGTTCGCTGGAGGCGGTGCCGCGCAAACAGTACAGTGCACTGGACGTGCTGTTGGAGGATGGAGGCTACCTCTCGAAGGAACGCTTCGAGCCGCTCGATCACATCAAGAACTTTGACTTCTGGCGGCTGTTCTACACCGCTTTTTCCCGCGCACAGAATCTGCTGGTGCTGGCCGCGCAAGAAAAGCAGGGACGAGGGAGATCGCCGTCAAAATACTTCGAACGCCTGTTCTACGAACTACCTAGCTGGCGCGACATTGATTTATCGGCCCTGACATATGAAGCGGTCAAACAGATCAATCTCAAGCGCGAATACTCCTTTACCTCGCACATCACAGTGTTTGAAAACTGTGCCGAGCAGTACCGCTTCTTCAAGGAGTTGGAGTTCAACCCCATCCGTGCGGGTGCCCAGTTGTTTGGTACTTTGGTGCATCAAACCATTGAGGACATCCACAAGGCTGTATTGCGGGGTGAAGAGGCCTCGGTTAATACCGATCAGATTCAGTCCTGGATGGCAGTTAATTACCAATATCTTTCTAAGCGTGAGCGCCAATATCTCGCCCCACAAACACTGAAAGCAGTAGAGAAACACATCTTGGGCTACTACGAACGCGAGAAGGGTAACTGGGGTCGCATCAAGGAAGCTGAAGTTGAGATTTCGCTGGTTAAGGATCAGTACATCCTCAAAGGAAGCGTTGACCTCATTCGGGGCGAGCACGACACGGTCGAGATCATCGACTTCAAGTCGGAAAAGAAGCCCGACATGGAGAAAGATCGCGGCCGCCTCCAGCAGTACCAGCACCAGTTGGAAGTTTACGCCCATCTGGTTGAGGAACGCACAGGCCAGAAGGTCAGCCGGATGCACCTGTACTACACCGGAGAGGATGGAGGAAATCCCTATGTATCCTTCACCAAGGACAACCGAGCCATCGGCAAGACCATCGCGCAGTTCGATGACATCGTGGCACGCATCGAGCGGCAGGACTACCAGATCGCCGCACGCCCGGCCAAGCTGTGCCCGGAGTGCGACATGCGCGCTTACTGCGACAACAAGAATTGGAAATTTAGGAAGAGCGACAAATGACAAAAACTAATACACCCGCGCAAGAAAGCCTGCAATTGGCCACGCCCGACGGCGCTACAACCAACGTCGAGAAATACGAGTTCGAGCCGATCAAGGGCTATCCGATGCTCAACTGGCGCGGCAAGCGCCCCTTCACCTCGACACAGTATTTCCCGGCACAATTGAAGGAAATCCACGGCGAGGAAGTGGATAGCTGGAGGAATAAGATTTTCTGGGGTGACAACCTTCAGGTGATGAGTCACCTTCTGAAGACATACCGAGGGAAAGTGAAGCTCATCTACATCGACCCTCCGTTCGACTCAGGCGCTGACTACAAGATGCGCATCAGTTTGCGAGGCCAGATGGTCAACGGTGATAGTGCCTTTCTTGAGGAGAAGCAATATACAGATCTATGGACGAACGATGAGTACCTCCAGTTCATGTACGAGCGGCTGGTTCTGCTAAAGGAACTATTGGCAGAAGACGGCACTTTTTACTTGCACTGCGATCCTACACGCGGGCACTACATCAAAATTCTACTGGATGACATTTTCAGCCAGTCGAGGTTTCGGAACGAGGTTGTTTGGACGTACAGCGGTGGCGCAGTGCCCGACACCGACTTCCCTCGCAAGCACGACACGATCTTCAGATATTCGAAAGGGTCGTCGTGGACATTCAATACGGTCTATCGCTTTACAACGAATTGACAGCTCAACGAATGCGCTCGGTTCACAAAGGAGTGATGGTCGATGTTGACAGGGGGACCCCTATCACCGACTGGTGGACCGACATCAAGGTTCCCACCGGCCCTAGGAATAAAGAAAAGTCCGGCTACCCGACCCAGAAGCCGCTAGCCCTTTTGGAGCGAATCATCACAGTGTCTTCCAACCCTGGTGATCTCGTACTCGATGTCTTCGCAGGTTCCGGCACCACACTACTCGCAGCACAAAAACTCGGGAGACGCTTCGTCGGGGCGGACATCAATCTTGCGGCCATTCAAACGACAACAAAGCGGCTATTGGGTGCAAAGAATCCGACACAACCGGATTTAGATGACGAGGAAGATGCGTCAGTTAGTGATGGTTGCGGGTTCGAAATCTACAACGTCAACCATTACGACATATTCCGCAATCCCGTCGAAGCCAAGGAACTGCTGATCGAGGCGCTGGAAGTTCAGAAGCTGGAATTCAGCACCGTATTCGACGGCGAGAAAGACGGGCGCATGGTCAAGATCATGCCCGTCAACCGCATTACCACGCGCGCCGACCTGAACGAGCTGATCGCGGGCTTCGACTACAAGGCTTGGGAGCGGAAGCAGAACGAAAACCCGAACCGTCCAGTCGAGAAAATATCCCTCGTCTGCATGGGCCATGAACCAGACTTGGCCGCCCAACTGGAACTGGCAGCGAAGCCCTTCAAGATCGAAGTGGAGGTGGTGGATATCCTGCGCGACAAAGCCAATCTTGAGTTCAAGCGCGACTCTGAGGCAAAGGTTTCCATCAAGAAGGGTGAGCTGGTCATCGCCAAGTTCTACCCGATGAACCTGTTGCAGAAGCTCTCGATCCAAAAGGAGTCGGTCGAGGACTGGAGGGAGCTGGTCGAGTCAGTGCTGATCGACTGGAACTACGATGGCGCGGTGTTGCAACCGGCGGTGTTGGACATACCGGGCAAGGACGATCTGGTCAAAGGCGTGTACAAGGTGCCGGACGACGCGGGCACCATTCGCGTGAAGATCACCGACCTGCTCTCGGAATCGTGGGAAGGGAGCGTCAGCAATGGCGACTAAGCGCGCAGCCAAGGCAGTTAGTTCGTCGCTCGACTTCGCCTTCTTCCAGTTCCTCTGGCAGTTCTATCAGTCCAATCGGGGCACGATCCGCTCGCACTACAAGGAATTGACCCGGAAGTTTCTCGACTTTAACAACCCGGAAAAGAACCCCAAGGCTTTCCTGCGCCAGCCACAGTTCGAGGCGCTGGAAACCTACATCTTCCTCAAGGAGTTCTTGGGAAATGCCAAGGTCGAGGAGATTTTCCAGCAGTGGTTCGAGAAACAGGGCCGTTTTGCGGATCGTACCGAAGGCGGTGTGGTGTCAGGCAATGCAGGGCAAGTCGGCCTGTTCGACAAGATTACGCAAGAGCAGTACAAGTCCGTGTTCGCGGCGATGCGCAAAAACCAGCGCGCCTACCCGAATTACATCTTCGCTCTGACGATGGGCACGGGAAAAACCATTCTGATGGCGACCTGCATCTTCTACGAATTCCTGCTGGGCAATAAATTCGAGAAGGATGCGCGCTACTGCCACAACGCGCTAGTGTTTGCACCTGATAAGACAGTGCTGCAATCCCTGAAGGAGATCGAGTCCTTCGACCTGACCCGCGTGGTGCCGCCGGAATACGTCAACTTCCTGATTACGCACCTGCGCTTTCACTACCTCGAAGAAGCAGGCGTATCGCTGGATACGCTGGATCGCTCGCGCTTCAACATTATCGTCTCGAACACGCAGAAGATCATCCTCAAGCGCCAGCGCAAGGAGAGGACTGCTACGGACAAGCTGTTCGGTGCGACCAGCGAAATTCTGTCGGCAACAGGCGTCTATGCTGACGCTGCCGATCTTTACAACTTCGATCAGCCAGAAGAGGAAGCCGAACTTACAACCAACCAACGCTTCGAGAAGCTGCGTCGACTGGAGCAGCTCGGCATCTACGTGGACGAGGCTCACCACGCCTTCGGTAAGGCGCTGGCCAAGGACATGGGCGTTGGTGCGAAGGAAACCGACACCAGCCTGCGCACCACCATCGACATCCTCGCGGCCAGCCTCAACGCAGCAGGAACACGCGTGGTGGCCTGCTACAACTACACTGGTACGCCCTACGTCGGGCGCGAGGTGCTACCCGAGGTGGTGTACGCCTACGGCCTGAAGGAGTCCATCGAAAAGGCCTACCTCAAGAAGGTGGTGCTGCACGGCTACGGCAACACCCGCACCGACGAGTTCGTGGACATCGCCATCGAGGCTTTCTTGAAGGAATCTGGTGCGTTACGTCCGGAGGGCCTGTTGCCCAAGCTGGCCTTCTTTGCTGCCACCATCGACGAATTGACCGGCGAGCTGAAACCGGCGGTAGAGCGTGCGCTGCTCAAGCACGGCATCCCGACCTCGCGCATCCTGGTCAACGTCGGCGACGAAAAGCTGACCACCAACGACGACATCCGCGAGTTCAACCGCCTCGACACCGAAGGCTCGGAGAAGCAGTTCATCCTGCTGGTCAACAAGGGCCGCGAGGGCTGGAACTGCCGCTCGCTGTTCGGCGTGGGCTTGTACCGCGAGCCCAAGTCCAAGGTGTTCGTTCTGCAAGCCACTATGCGCTGCCTACGCGCCATCGGCGAGGCCCAGCATACCGGCCACGTCTTCCTCTCAGACGACAACCTGAATACGCTCAACGACGAGCTGCAACAAAACTTCCGCATCAGCGTTGATGATTTGCAGAAGACGGGCAGCGACAAGGAGCGCGTCGAAGTGCGCGTCGTCGAGCCGCCGGTCAAGATCAAGCTGGTGCGGATTCGCAAACAGTACCAGATGCGCGAAAAGCAACCCGTACCGGGCCAGGAGCTGGTGCCCGAGCGTGCCGACCGCGAGGCCTGGAACACGCTCATCGAAAAGTACCGGCTGATCGAGACACAACAGGAAGGATTGACCGCAGCCGATGCAGCACGCGCGTCGGGTAGTCGCACCTTTGACCTGACGGCCCGCCGCGAGAAGCGGACATTCTCGCAGATGACGCTGGTAGCTGAAGTGTCCCGCTACCTGAATCTCAGCCCACTTAACGTCGAGGAGCTACTGGAGTCGACAAAAGACGGTACCGACGAACTGGTGGCCATGACCAACGAGTTCAACGAGCTGCTCTACGACGTGATCATCCCGCGCCTGTTCCGTCAGCTCTACGACCTCGATGAGTCGCAGCAAACCGAGGAGCACGAAGTTGATCTCATCAAGCTCCCGCCTAACGGCTACTACGAGGTGACGGCGGCCAAGGACAAGATCGTTCGCATGAACAATGTACAGATCAAGGACGAAGAGCGTGCCAAGAGCTTCCACCTCGACACCTACTGCTTCGACTCCGGCTCGGAGAACTGGCTGTTTTGGGATCTACTGCGCGAGCAGCGGGTGAAGAAGATCTACTTCACCGGGATGTTGACGCATGGTCAGTCCGACTTTTTCATCCAGTATATCGACCCGGACTCACGCACCGTGCGCAGCTATTACCCCGACTTCATCTTCCAGCGCGAAGAGCCGGACGGCAGCCTGAAGTACGTCATCGTCGAGGTGAAGGCAGACAACCAGATCGAAGATGCCGTGGTGCAGGCCAAGAAGGAATTCGCCCAGCAGATTGCGGTGGCCAGCGGCATGGAGTATCAGATTATCAAGTCATCGGACGCTGATAAGCGGCACTACCGCGTGCTTTTGTAGCAAATATTTCAGCTTCCTTAGGATTGCTGCTGTTTGTCGCCGTTGCCGAAAATAGTAATCGCGCCGAAATCGGGCAAGTGTCGGCAAGTGGCATTGACCGGAATGTTAAACAGCGCAGCATATTTTCGACTTTGTGCGAATTACAGTAATTGTGGAAACAACTCACAAGTTCTTGTTGCTCGTGGATTCTTTGAATGACTATTGGTAAATACGCCCGTTGATGGGTGGAAAGTATAATGCATTATTTAACATGCAATATTCCATGAAGGCGCGAAATTAAAATCACCGGCTATCCTGAAATGCTCGGCGAGCTTTCTCGGTGTTTCTTTTAGAGCGAAACGACCGCACATAATGGTTATTGCTTTTCCTTTTGAGTGTGCCGCCAATCCCAAGGTGGCGTGGGTTCTGCATCAGCCCACAAACCCAGATGCTTATTCCTTGCAAACACTTCAGCTTCAGTATATTTAATGCGGTCATCGGGAGTTTGCTCTTTCTGGTATTGCTTGTAGTGCCAAGCCAATCCTGCCTTAACCTGTTCAAGATTTACATCAACACCATTAAACAATATCTTCCCAACCGTTCGTCCATATCTATCTTTCTTGCTGTACTCAACCGTTACTCGCTTATCAAACACGAGGCCTGACAAATGTTCATTGGACTTTTGACCAAAAGGCATCTTCTTCTCAGGTGCATCAATTCCCGAGAGGCGGATTTTGAACTGTGTATTCGAGGCATCAAGGACGGTGACTGTATCGCCATCAGCAATGGCAATAACGCGACCTATTAGTGTGTCAGCAACAGAAGTATTGGCGACAAATAATACAGTAGCCAATAAAAAATTAGGAGTGAGGTTTTTCAATATGGTTTTCAAAAGCTACCATTCACAATAACGCTGAACGCCAACAAATATTTGGTGTGAGTTTTTAGACAACCTTACAAGCCGAAAATATATAGGGAAATAAAAAAGCCCGCTACCAGAAAAATTATCCCGGGCGGGCTTTTTTCAACGCAACACAAACAGCAAATTAGAAATTGAAAATCACACCTGCCGTCATTAAATTTATATCATCATCCGCAGTTGGATCGGCACTGTCTGCGCTTATTTCCCCCAAACTCTCATACTGCGCCCGTAGAGCAACAGATTTGTTGAGTTGAAAACGTACGCCCAACCCCCAAGCCATCGTTGTGTTGCTGTCCTTAGTATTGGGCAATCCGATGTTGTTTGTTACTTCAGCATCAGTCAGTGCTAAGCCGAGTTTGCCCGTCAAGGAAAATACATCTGAAACAGGCACAGACCCGACAATGGAAAACTGAAAGCCCGATGCTGAACCTTCAGCCAATGCCCCAAAATTATCACTGACTTCTACAGTACCATAATCTGCATAACTGGCTTCCACCGCCACATTGGGGTTTACCTGATAGCCTACCGCACCGCGAAATAAGGTATCTGTATCAGTACAATTTAAGCCAGCAGTGCCAACGCACCAGCCCTTAACTTCTGTTTTCCCCAGATCAATCGCGCCATAAAATTTCCCCACCTCGGTAGCCAGTGCTGATCCTGCAACACTTGCCCATAACATCGCTGCTACCAACCCCAATTTAATTTTTTTCATCGCATGCCCCTTGTTCAGTCGTTTATGCAACAGGCCGTTTCACCATGAAACAACTCATGCGGATTATGCACGAAAAAAAGGGGGGGGTAGTCAAGATTAGAGAATTGTCTACATATCCATAACGATATGTTGCTGGATAGGGCGGGTTATATCTTTGGGGAAACACAGGACTAGACCTCACCTATGCCCATGTAGGCAATTAATTCCTGTTTGGATTATTTTAATAAATTTAATCATCATAAATGCGGAAACCCCTTGGCTATTGGGTGGCGCGTGGAGAATTAATGAGAAGATACCCCGTATATAGGTTCTGGATAGAGGTTTTCACTTGCGGGTAATTCGACCCTCGATAATTCGCTGCTCATGATACTTTTTGATGGGGGTTCACTTCCTACTTTTAGTGCGTGGGCTGGGCGTTGATTTACTGGAAACTCCCATAACGGTTATAGGTAAAGCCGCTGCTTATAGTACGAACATTTATTGGAACTTGAACTCCACACGGGGTATAAAATACCTACCGCTTCCCACTGCCGAATATATCAGGTAGGGGGCAGGGTAAATTCTCTGGTTCTTTTGATAAAGTACCGCGCTCTAATATCTATTTATTAAAACTTACGGAATTTTACACTCACGCACGCAATGCGCGCGCGCGGTATAGAGTAATAAAAGCGCATCCGCTGCGCTTGTGGTGTGGCATACATGGCGCGGGATTGCCGGGACGTTTTTCGTGAGCTTGATAAAGAGGTGCAACGATGACAGCTACAGATAAAATTAAACAATACACTGTGCGCGCAGGATTGCATAAGAGCGATTTATTTGCGCTTGGATGACCTAAGTGGCCTGACGCTGAACCAGGGGCTTGCAGGTGTCATAGGGGTGGCTGGCATATGTTTTAACCACACTTTAAGCAGGGCGGGCAATTCGCACCGTGTGCATTTCCTACTCACCAGAATTTAGCTAGGGGGGTGTGGTGATGTTTGGGCTGATTTAACGTGACGTGCAAGCCGCTGATGCTAGAGATAGCCCGGCGGTTTTTTACGTCGTTAAATTCGACTCAGCCGCTAGCCCGGCGCTAGCCAGCAAAGAAAAAGGAGTCGGGCTATTAACCTAACTCCTTGATTTATTGGTGCGCCCGGAGCGATTCGAACGCCCTACCCCTTGGTTCGTAGCAAGTTAATTAACTCTTCTCCCTAAAACACTACTGGACAGATTCGGACATTGCCGGATAGTAAATAATCAATTGAATCTAGTTGTTATACATATTTAATGGGGGTATAGTTCGTCCATTACGGTGCGGCTAGGTTCTATAGCAGCCGCTTTCCGGTGTACCCATCAGTGTACCCATGGAGAATGCGATGACTCGATACCCGAAAGCTGGAAAAGGTAACAAGTGGACGATCAAAGAGCTGGCTGCCTCAAAGCCTGATTGGAAAGGGGACACACTCAACGACACCGACGGCCTTTCTGGTGACGTTCGTGTTGCCAGCAATGACAATGTCTCGATTGCATTCCGATACGGCTTTAAATGGCAAGGAAAAAAGGCGTGGCATTATTGCGGCACATACCCGACTAGGGACATGGCGGCAATTCGTGAGGAGCGCGATAAGGCGCGTGACTTGGTCAAAGCGGGCATTGATCCACGCGCCAAAAAGGTCGCGGCCAAAATCGAAGCGCAGGCCGGTGTTGATGCAACCATCAAGGCCGACGAACAAAAGCGCACCGAAGCCCTCTCCTTCAATGATCTCTACAAGGTATGGATCAAGGATGGCGTGAATCGCAGCGACGGCAACAAATACATCACCCAGTCATTCGGCAAGCACGCCATACCGGTGCTGGGCAATATCGAGGTGCGGCATTTAACCGAGAATCACTTGCGGGATGTTTACCGGGCAATCATCGCAGCAGGCAAGACAGCCACGGCGGTCGAGCTATCGAAGGACATCGGGCAGATGCTGCGCTGGGCGGAAAAGCGCAAGCCTTGGCGCGCCTTGCTGATCGACGGCAATCCCGCCGAGCTGGTGGTCATCAAGCAACTCGTCCCGAACGATTACACCAAAGAGCGCAAGCGGCAATTAAGCATTGAGGAAATCATCAAGCTGCAAACGATCTTCGATACAACGGCACAAAATTACGCGGACGCAGCACAAAAGATTGGAACTGAACGCCCCCTGAAAATGGAAGCGCAAATCGCTTTGTGGTTGTGCCTTGGGACTATTTGCCGCATTGGTGAATTGCTGATGACGGAATGGAAGCATGTCAATTTTGAACAGCGGACGTGGTTTATTCCGGCGGCGAATACCAAAGGTGAGCGCGGCAGAAAATGCGACCAGCTTGTTTATTTGTCCGACTTCACGCTCGATCAATTCAAACAACTGCATGTCCTGACGGGTGATAGCGAATGGGCTTTCCCGGCACGCTACAAAGAGGGACACGTCTGCGAAAAGACCGTCAGCAAGCAGGTGGGCGATAGACAAGTAAAATTCAAGAGCCGCACCCGCAAGCTGCAAAACCGAGTTGAAAATAACAACCTAGTTGTCGGTGATCAGGAATGGACGCCGCACGATTTGCGAAGAACCGGCGCTACGCTGATGCAAAAATTAAAAGTCAGTCGCGAGGTGGTCAACCTTTGCCAGAACCATGTCATTGGCTCAAAAGTTGACCGGGTGTATTTGCTCGACGACTACGCCGACGACAAACGCGAAGCATGGAACAAGCTGGGCGATAGACTGGAAGCCATTCTCAGCGCATCCAATGTTGTCAGTTTGAAAAGCGCATAAGCATATAAGCGGCGCAACTTGCCGCTGCCCAGCGCGGGGCAACGATTATCCCGCTAAAAACAAAAGCGGCTTGACGATATGTGGCGCGTACCAGTCGGTCTGATAGACTGCTACTCCCTCTCAAACCCCTGACTCGTAAACTTCAGCGTCCTGCTGTTCTCGGTCACTGTGCGCACAACATTGTCCGGCGCGCCATCGGGAATCACAGCTTCGATTTCAATGGTCACCGTCACATTTGCGCCCACCAATCCGGCAAGATGCGCGATTACCTCGTCCGCAATTCGGCTGGCATCACGGCCAACTCGGGTAGTGTCGAGGACTGCCGTGCCGTGGAAACGCTTTGGCTTTGCTGCCCCCGGTTGTGGTTCATCAGGCTGGGTTTCGCCGGGTTGGGTTGGCGTTGTTTTAGTTCCATCCCCAGGCACAGGTGGCTGCTGGGCTGCACGCTCGGCATCCATCTGTTTCGCGGCAACATCTGGCTTCACAGCCAGCCCAGGTGAATGCGCATCGGACAGCGACACCATCTGCCCACCGCGCAACCCTTTATAACGACCAGCCGCCTCATCGTAACTATCTGCAAAACCGAAACTGTCCTGCACCCAAGTGAACAGGCTTACGCCATCGCGGATCGCGCCTAGCAGCACGCTGGAATCTTTTAGCCGTGGCAAGTAAAGATATTTTGCAAAATCTTCGACCAGTTGCTTCACTGCTACATGATCCCCGCGCCACAGCGGGATCTTGTCCAACTCCATGCGCAAACGTGTAGGGGCGAAGCTGGTCAGGTAAAGCTCATCGGTACGCAGCTTCTTGCTGGCGCGCACCGCCAGCGCATCCGTTCCGGATAGGCGCAGTGCTTCCCAAGTGGTCGCGGCCTGTGGCGTTGCCTGCACCGGCACCAGCAACCATTGATAAGTCTCCGGCAGTCTGGCGGTCACTGCACTGTCGGCAGCGGTCTTCTGGGTCTCGGCTTGAGTCACTTGATATGGCGTCAGGTTGAGCTGCTCCCTCTCGTCAAGTATCGACTTCCATGCCAGATACTTTCGTGCCGCCTCGTCCAAGTCTTGCAGCCGCGTCTTGTCCCCGGCAAGGAACACCAATGTGTTGCGATAAATCCGTGGCGTATTGCCGCGCGTTTCAAGAATCGCTTTTGCTGCAATATCCGCAGGGCTTCCGCCTTCTTTGCTATATGAATGATTGATGCCGAGCACCACTAGGCGTGCGTCAAGATCATCAGGTACATCCGCACCAGACTGCGGCATTGGGTGAATGCGGTTGAAGTCGCCTGTACGCACCAAGTCTTTACGCAAGCGTTGTTCCAGTTCGTGTGCCACTTTGTCCGGGTCACGCTTGAACTGCTCGGCACGGTCTTCCGCCAGCTTGGTCACTGTGGGTTGCGTCGAATACCAGTAGTGTGGCCCGTCCTGATACAAATACGTCGCAGCACCCGCCATGCGGCGTAGCGCATCGCCAAACACTGCGGGAGATTCACCCGGCATCACGCAGCCCAGCTTCACTCTTCGATCCTCAATGCCCTTGTGCGCGGCTGCCGTTGTCGGCGCAGAACCCATATAGATGGCACGCGCTACGCGTCGACAGGCAGAGAACTTGCCAAGGTTAGGCAACTCACTGTCCAGCTTCATCGGCAAGGAGTTTGGCCCGTCCACATCCTTCTCAATCACCGGCACCCAGTTATCTGACAGATAGCGAGTCAACTCGGACTGCACACGTTGGTCATCAATTGCCACATTCGCCGGCAAGATGAGTGGATTGCGGTCGCCCTTTTCCCACAGGCTATGAATTACTGCTGCCATCAAGCGCAGCACACCGCGCGTGCGTTGGAATTTCACCAGTGTTGACCAGTCGGTATAGAGACGGTCGAAGATTTCCGGGTGAATCGGATACGCCATCTTGATACGCTGCTCGTATTCGGATTCGCGGCACTCCGGCGGAAACTCTGCCTGCTGCGAACGATAGAACTCAGCAAAAGCGCGCGCCACAACATCGCGATCTTTGAACTGTGCCGGATCAGACAGTGGCTTAAACAAACGCCTGCGCACGATCTCGAACCCTTCTTCCGCACTGGCGGGACGCCATGAAGATTCGACGCGACCAACGACATTACGCAGACGATCTAACGCCTCACGTCCGCGCGTGCCACCCACTTCCACATCATCGGAGTGCGAATGGCCGGACGTATCAGAAGCCGGTAAGCTAATAACCAGCAAACAATTCTTCGCCAGCTTGGCCGATTCTGTAAGCACCTGCGCAAAAGTAAATTGCGTCTCGAAGCCACCCGCAGGCAGATCGCTCTGGTCGTGGAGTTGGCGCGCATAGGCCACCCACTCATCCACCAGAATCAGGCAAGGGCCGTATTCGTTGAACAGCTCACGCAGCACATCGCCGGGGCTGGTCGCTTTTTCATCATCGGCTTGCACACGGGCAAAAGCCTTTTTACCGCCTAGTTGCCAAGCAAGTTCGCCCCATAATGTACGCACCACCGTTCCATCGGATTTAGTGGATGGGTTGCCCGGAGAAATTTTGTTACCGACCAGCACAACACGCCGAACCGTCGGAATCTTTGTTGCTTCTGCTTCCTGCATTACCTCGTCGATGCCAGCTAGATCGGTTGGCGCAATGCCAGAAAACAAGTGATACAGCGCCAGCATCGAGTGCGTCTTACCTCCGCCGAAATTAGTCTGCAACTGCACTACCGGATCGCCACCACCCACCGTGAGACGCCGCACAGCGCCGATCAGCATACCCTTCAAACTTTCAGTCAGATAAGTGCGACGAAAGAACTCCACCGGGTCTCGGTATTCATCCGTGCCTTCGCCTAGATGTACCTGCCACAAATCAGCAGCAAACTCGGCCTGCTGGTAGCGACCGCTGGCAACGTCCTCATGCGGCATCACCACTTCGCGCCAAGGTTTAAGGTTTCCCGTCACACTACTTTCGATGGCAGTGCCAGCTGACTTGCGCTTTTCGCCTCGTGCCTGCTCGTCAAAGCGCACACGCAGAAGCTCTGTTTTTACTTTCTCAATTTCTTCGGACTGGGGCGCAGAAATAGCAGTCAGTAACCGTCCCGCCGAATCAAGCGCGCGGTAGGTGTCGTCACCGGAGAAAGTTTCCTGATGCGCCCAGCGGTTGCGCACCGCAATCAATTCATTCACTAAGCTGCGCTCTGACTTGCCCAGAATCTGCCGGAACACATCGCCCCACTTGCGATCCATCACCACCAGCAAAGCTGCAACATCGCTGATCGCCTCGTCTTTGTTGGCACCTAAGCGGGTGTCGGATAAAGCATCGCGCATCTCGAATGCCCAACCATCGCCGAACTTCGCCTTGAATTCCCGTTCAACAAAGGGTGTCAGTCCTGCCTTGAGTAACTCCAGTGACTTGCCGACGCGCTCGTGGTTAGTGATGGCCATAGGTTTTATTCCAGTTCAAATGAATTTTGCGTACCTGAAGTAGTGCTCGGTTTTTCTCGTGCCAGCCGAGTGATTTCCGGCCAGCTCTGTACCAGTCCGTTATAAGCCATGGCTTCGTTTGCGCGCTTCTTGCGCTCACACAGGGTGTAGAGGCGGTAGCACAGTTCGCGCGCGGTTTCAGCTTGACTGCCAAGCTTGGAGACAATGAATGCCGCCGCACCTTCGCCACTGGCTTCGAGCACTCGGATCAGATGGTGAACCATCTCCCAGACGGTGAGGCGTGTGTCGGTGGTGGGGTCCCAGTCGGCAGGTAGTTCGGAGGGTTTCAGTAGGCGTACCTTGCCAGCCTTGGATACTAGAATACCAGCCTCGACCAACCCAGCCACGGCGGTGTTCTTGGATTTGGAGAGCTGTTCGGCGACTCCGTAATCACCCTCGGCAAAGCCGGTATGATCGAACCAAGTGAGCGCCCAACGGGTATCGGCATCGAAGTCGCCTTCCTGTTCGGCGAGAGCCTCGTCGAGAGTCTGATTGATGAGTGCCAGCGCTGCACGCACGGTGAGTGGTTTGCCTTCTGCATCAAGCACCTTGGCGTAGCGGGTATAGACTGCCATGCCGGGGCCTATGGCTGCTTGCGCCAAATCCACCGGCGCGATATTGCCGGCTTGCAGATGTGCCAATGCTTGCGGTAATTCAGCCTTTAATGCTGCAACGAATTCGCGACGAGTGGCGGTGGGGGCGTTGGTTGCGCGCTGTCGGCAAACTAGGACGATACTGGAGGCAAGGGAATTGGTTCCAGATGAAATCATCCGGCCTTGCTTTTCGGTTCGCATTGGCCATGTACCTGTAATGGCAAAGCCCGCTTCGATTACGGCGGCGAGGAAGGTATCCCAGCCGGTATTCGTCGTGCCCTCAGCGCCATCGCTCTCAGCCTGTTTGAAGGCAT
Source organism: Nitrosomonadales bacterium (assembly GCA_947475825.1). Classification (GTDB taxonomy): domain Bacteria; phylum Pseudomonadota; class Gammaproteobacteria; order Burkholderiales; family Gallionellaceae; genus Nitrotoga. The sequence goes on along the minus strand of CANJMS010000006.1, from coordinate 14,993 downwards.
AGTAGATGGTGACTGGAAAGGCTGGGTGCGCCTGTTCTGCGAGCCGATGCATCGCCTGCGTCATGCCAGCTAGAAAGAACGCCTCTGCCTTTTCCTTGCTACCATGGCGGTAGGGTGTGGCGATTAACTCCTCAGCCTTTGGGACAGCTACCGTGGCGAATAGATCGGGTAACACCGGTCTTAGTGAGCGTCTTAGCCAGACGTAAAAGAAATCCGATAGGTCTGCGTAACCAATGTTGTCGTAATAAGGGGGATCGGTAGAGACAACACAATTAAGTGACAAACCTTGTTTGCTCGCATCCACTTGGCTGCCATGTCCAGCATGCAACGAAACTTCTAAATTCTCAAAAACGTCACTTACCCACTCCACTCCACCAGCCCAATTTCCACTCATCTTCTGAAGCGGGCTAACTTCAATAAAGTCCCAGGACATTGGGACAGCTTGGCGAGCAAAAATCTGAGCAACGCTACCACCTTTCATATTCCAGTGGCAAATTGTATTATTGTAGCTTGCAAGGCGACTCAATGCGAAACCAAGATAGATGCTAACAGCCTCTGCATAAGCTGTGGCACCTTTACCGCCGGTATTTAGTGGTGTCAGATCGTCTGGAAAACCTGCTATGACCGCACAGCGGTGAATATGGTCACGCGCATCAATCACCAAGTCGGAAAATGTTGTCAGAGCAACGAGCTGACGAGGGGTGAATAAGTCACGCCATTTTGACATGCCATATTCCTGCACACGAAAACCAAGTGCTTTCAATGGCAAGTCAGTTTCTGGTGGGTCTATAGGTTCCGCTCCGAGTGCAACAGCTTCAATTTCTGGCGTAGGGGAAAGATAGATGCGTTCGCGGACACCCTCTGCAACAATAGCCATTAATCGTGCACCTAAACGCCCCTCTTTTGCCTGACCACGCAAATAATCAAAAGGCATTGGCGTACCTGACATCAGACAAATAAAGCTGCTCCCACTACTGCCCGATTTTGTGCCGTTATTCGCTGCATCTATGTTTTTTGGCTTGCCCACTTTGACCTTAAAGTGGTAGCTGCTGCCTTCAATGACTGGCTCAACAAATGCTTCTTTTCCGGGCTTAATAGAAAGCATATAAGTAGAAGCGAGCGGCACATCCACTTTGGCAAATGCCGGGTTAGGGCTATTTACTGTTCGCGCCCACAGCCATGCAATGACAGTAAGCTTTTGACCTACGTATTTATTCAGGTCTGGACGCTCCTGTGCCATTGCCGCCGTGATCTCGACCTTGGGATAGAGGTGTCCAATACGCTTCTCGGCCTCGTCTCTCATCCACTGACCGTAATAGCGCACATCCTCAGCCAGCCCCTGCGCACCTTTCCAACTTTTGTCCATCTGAGTTTTCTGGTGCTGTGCATCGGGGTTCACCGGCGGCTTGCTGGCGAACTTCGGCGGTATCTCGATCATCGCCTTGTTGATCAGCACCGCTACCGGATTCAAGTCACTGGCGTAGCTCTCCAGCCCCAGCCGCTGCGCTTCCAGCGGCAGCGCACCGCCACCGGCGAAGGGGTCATGAAAGCCCGGCAGCTTGTAGCGGTCAAACAATTCCTTGGCGCGCGGATGGTCGGCGTTCTCGGCACAGGTGTAGCGCCAGCTCTGCCAGATTTCATCGCGCGCCTGCTGCAACACCGTCTCGTTGGTGGTGTTCTCCCACTTCACCAGTTCCTCGATAATGCGGAACAGCCGCTGCCGCTCCTTCTCCTGTGCCTTCTCTGTTTTGAAGATGTCGGGATGACTCGACGGATCGTCCACCATCTGCGCAAAGATCACCGCCCGCGCTGCCGCCAACGGTCGCCGCGCCCACCAGTAATGCATGGTCTGCGGATGCCCTGGTCGGGGTACGGCCTTTTCATCTCTAGCAGCCAGATTGATTGCCACCAGCGGCAGGGCAACTTCGATTAGTTTTTTCTTGTAGGTCATGGCTGTATTACTCAGTCGTCTTTCACATAATTCGGATCACCCAAACAACGAGGACAGACATACATCCAATTGTCGTTGTCTGTCCAATCCAAATACTTCATCTGCCACATATGCCATGGCATATCGCAAAGCCCGCACCTTACTTCCATACCCCCAGATTCTTCACTCCCACAAAAGGTACAGCGGTAGCCAGTTTTAGAATCACCATTCGGAATCATGGTGTCATGATCGCATTGATCGCAGTGGTAAACATTAAAGTCGGGGTCGTCATGATTCACTCGGCAAGCATTATCAACTTCGCCCTCTGCCTTCTTCAGGTTCATGTCGTAGTTGTCGGCCAGCTCCAGAAACAGGTCGTACTGGCCGGTATCTATCAGGTCGTCCAGTTCTATATTGGCGTGGGCTTGGTCAAACTCGACAAACGCGTGTACAAGCCTGCCAATCGTGGCTTCTACATCGGACACTTCCATGTCGAACTTGTAGTGCTCAATACGGTTGCGTAATTTTTTTAGCCAAGCAATGTCCTTCAGGAATTGATCAGATAGCTCTTTGCCCTCATTCTTCAGAAAGTTGATTGCATCTTGCAGGCCAATGGTCTGGGACTCATCATTGAAGTCCTTGGAAAAAGGGTTTTTGTAGATTAGCAGCGGGTGAGCAAGGGTAACGTAGTGCTTGAGCACCAACTCCAGAAGGTGTGAGAGATGCAGGACGCAGAACTTATAAGCTTTGACATCACCCGCCTTGGCCTGCTGATACTTCGTCAGCGCTTCGTTCAGGCTGTCAATGGCGTTATCAAGGAGGTCAAGCTCGTGCTTCATCTATGCAGGCTCCAATGCTCGCGCCAGCAGCTCGGCAAAATCATAGTTGACGCTCGTCACCCCGAAATCCGGCTCACGCTGGAATGGCTGGCGCAGGTAGTGGGTGCGGTGCGTGTCTTTGCCGGTAAATTCGACGATGGCGAGTATGAAGTCGTCTGGTTTATTGAGCGAGTAGAGAATCTCATTGCGCGTGACAGTGATGGTGGGCGCGCCAGAAATGCGACCTTTTACTTCTATAAAGCGCAACTTGCCGCTACCCGGAATGCGGCTCTCAATGTCGTAGCCTAGTTTTTCAAACTCACGATCAGTTGGATCGAATCCCAGACTGCGTTCGATGTTCATGATGATGGCGCGTGCACGGGCAGCACTGATTTGAGTATCCACTGGTGCTGTGGGTGTAGTTGATTTTTCTCCAGCCATTTCTTTAATCAAACCCAGCGGCACAACCAACATTCCGCCGAGCACCACAGGCGGTAATGGCGAAATCTGGGCTTCGAGTTTCAACTCTTCGAGCCGTTTTTGCAGCCTGCCTTGCAGTAGATCAGCACGCTTGCGTGCCTCATTCGAGTTGAGTTTTGCATTGGGTCTACCTGCCTGCTCCTGTAGCTTGAGTTCTTCGGCGCGGTGATCCCAGTAGGTGATTTCCTTAGTGAGTCTATCCTTTACTGCGGCCTCGGTCTTGGCGATTAGCACGAGCTTGGGTTCGCGCACTTCGGCCAAGTGTTCCGGCACGACGGTGGCGATGGCATACCCTTGCGCCTTTTGTTCCAACTCGCGGTTGATCCACTGACATTCTGGGCGGTCAAGAATAGCCTCTACGCCGGGTTCACCACTAGCTAATGGGCGATAATCGAGGTAAGGCGCGTAATGGACGTGGCGCATTGCTCCGCTGGTGTCCTGTTCGACGTAGAGCATTCGCTTGGAGACAACACGCCGCTCGCCAGAACGGGTGATGCTGGCATCTTGAATGGAGTGCTCCAGATAGAACAGCACTCGCGGCGTGGTGCCCAAGTCGCGCTCATCCACCAGTACTGTGCCACGCTTCAGCAGGTCGCGGTTGCGCTCCAGTGTGAGGTCAATAACGGAATCGAGCAACGGGTGGCCGGGGCAGACAAAGGCAGCGAGAAGCTGGCCCTGTGGTGCGATCAAGGATTTCTCAAACGCGATGCGCTCGTAGCGCGGCAGCACGGGTTCGCCGATGCCGATGAGCCTGTCACGGTTGCGCACCGGGGCGGGAACGTGGGTAACTTCGTAGCGGCGGGTTTCACGTTGCTTAGAGGTGCCGCCAAGTCGTTTGAAGGCTTCGTGGAAAAACGATTCGATATAGTGTGGTTGCAAGCGGCGAGCGTCGGCTCGTTCCATGTCCGCGCGTATGCGTTGCACTTGGCTGGAGTCCATTGCGTCGTGGGCAAGCACGCGCTCGTCGAGTAGTGTTTGCAGGTGGTCACGGTCGAGCGCTGTGTCGAGCACGGTGGTGAGGAACGCCTTGACCTCTGGTTTCTCACCATGACGGATGGCTTCGATCAGCAATTCTCGCAGTGACTTTCCCTCGAACTGGAGTTTGCCGAGCACGTCGAACACTTGGCCGCCAAGTGCTTGGCGTGCCAGCTCTAGTTTTTCTAGCAGTTTGCGATAGACATCGCCTTCGCGTGTGTCGTCTGCAACCAGATTCCACAGGTGGCAGACTTCAGTCTGGCCGATACGATGGATACGACCAAAGCGTTGCTCTAGCCGGTTGGGGTTCCACGGCAGATCGTAGTTGACCATTAAGTGCGCGCGCTGAAGGTTGATACCTTCGCCAGCGGCATCTGTCGCCAGCAGCACTTGCACCTCTGGGTCGTGCTTGAAAGATTCCTGCACCTTCAGACGCTCTTCGCGACCGATGCCACCGTGGATAATGACCACAGCTTCTTTGCGCCCCAACAGCGTGGTGATTCGTTGCTCCAGATAGTTCAGTGTGTCGCGGTGTTCGGTGAAGATGACGATCTTTTGATGTGGTGAAGGCACTGGCGGCGGAATAGCACCTGCGCCATAGGGCACCTCGGGTTCTGCCACGCGATGCGCTATTGACGCTGTGGTGAAAATTTCCCCGAGTAAACTGGAGAGTTCAGTCCATTTGGTATCTGTCCTACTGCGCCGGACAGTTAAGGCTTGCGCTTCCAAACCCGTGAGCGTTTCAATTTCAATGCGCAACTCGGAAATGGAACGGGCTGCGGTGGCTTGATCGAGTATTTCTTCCTCAGCAGCTTCGACTTCGTTTTCTGGTGCTTCGTCCAAGTCCTCAATATCTTCACTGTCAAGAGTAGGTACTGTGGTGGGGATGATAGGAGCAGTTTGTCCACCACGATGCAGAACTTCCAGCTCTCGCAATCTGCTTTCCAAACGCTCGTGGCGGCGACGCAACGACTGATAGATAGCTTCGGGTGACGAGGCAAGGCGACGCTGCAATATGGTCAGTGCAAAACCAACCGTGCCAGCGCGTTTGTCATTTTCGAGTGCTTCAGCGCGGTTAAATTCTTCCCGCACATAGTCAGTAACAGTTCGATAGAGTGCTGTTTCAGCATCCGACAATTTGTAGGGGACGGTGTAGGCAATGCGCTGTGGGAACAATGGCGTGCCATCGAACTTCATCAGGTTTTCTTTCACCATCCGACGCATGAGGTCAGAGACATCAGCGGTGTGAACTCCATCGCGGAATTTCCCCTCGAAGCGGTCACCATCAAGCAGCGCCATGAATAACTGAAAGTCTGCTTCCTTACCGTTGTGCGGCGTTGCTGACATCAGCAGGAAATGTCGAGTGATGTTCGACAGCAGTTGACCAAGACGATACCTCTTGGTGTATTTGGTTTCACCACCAAAGACAGTGGCCGACATTTTGTGGGCTTCGTCGCAGACTACCAAGTCCCAGCGGCAATCCGGCGCTTCAAGCTTTAGTTGCACATCTTCGTTGCGCGCGAGCTTGTCGAGGCGTGCGATGACGAGATTAGTTTCTAGGAACCAGTTGCCTGTGCGCGCTGCTTCCAGTTTATCGTTGGTGAGAATCTCGAAGGGCAAATGAAAGCGCCGGTAAAGTTCATCCTGCCACTGCTCTGCCAGACTGCCAGGGCAGACGATCAGGCAGCGTTGCAAATCGCCCCGTGCGATGAGTTCTTTGATGAGCAGTCCCGCCATGATGGTTTTCCCAGCACCTGGGTCGTCCGCCAGCAGAAAGCGCAAAGGCTGGCGCGGCAGCATGTGCTCATAGACCGCCGTGATCTGATGCGGCAGCGGATCAACAACGGATGTATGCACAGCCAAGACTGGGTCAAACAGATGCGCAAGCCGAATACGCTGCGCCTCGGATACCAAGCGGAATAGCGCGCCGTCACCGTCGAAGCTCCACGGCCTGCCTTGCTCGACCAATTCCAGACGCGGCTCGTCGTGGCGGTAAAGCAACTCGTTGGCCACCTTACCGGATGGTGTTTTGTAGGTAAGCTCCAGCGCCTCAGACCCGAACCACTGGACGTTGACAACCGTCGCCAGTGCATCGGGAACGATGCCGCGTATGGTGGTATTGGTATGGAGTTGTTCGAGTTTCAGCATTTTTGTTATGGAATCAAGTCCGGTAATGTACTGTAATGTCCGGCATAATCCGAATGCTTGATTCTACCTTACCCGAGGAGCGAACAGATGGCACGGCACTATTCAAACAAGGATTTTTTCCGGCAGATGCCGAATGCGTTGCTTGCCCGCTATTTTCAGGCTCGTGGGCTTTTCAATGATCTGGACTTTCCCGCCATGAAGGAAGGCAAGCCGGATGAGCTGTTCGCGGCGTGGCTGCACCTGCCGGAAGGTCAGCGCAACGCGATGGATGCGGAGTTTCGTGACATCTTCGACATGAGCTGCGAGAAAGGTTTCCGGGCGATTATCGACGAGGCTGAATTTCAGATGGATGAGGATGCGTTCACCGCTTGGGTAGAAAAGTTGTCGGCAATACCCGGCCACTACGAACGGGCGATGTTGGTTTATTTGGATCACAACGCTTACTGGAAAGGCGCGATCCGCTTCTATCATGCGGATACGTTGTCCTATTGGCGCAAGCGCAAAAATCTGCCGCACAAAAAAGCAGAAACGGACGATGCCAGCATTCAAGAGCTTGCCGGACGAATTCGCACTTATTTTCATCACACCGAAGGGCGCGGCAACAACTGCGTGGTGGAGCCTTTTCGCCGTGGCGAGCTGGAGTATTTCTTCGCTTACCCGGAAGATTATTCGCAGCAAAGCAGCGAATGGGTGAACGGCGAATTTGCACATCGCCCACACAATCCAGCCTTTGAAGTCATTTTTGTTTATTCGGAAAAAGAAGGCTCGCTCGATCTGCATTTTCGCGGGTCATTTAAAGCCATTGAACCGCTACAGTCGATGTTTGCAACGGCGATTCTCAAGCTCGACGAACTGCCGCCTGATCCAAAAGACGCGCGTATTTACGATTTGGCACCACTACTCCAGAAGAGTTTTAATTTCGTCCCCGACGTCGGCAGCGGTATTGAAAAAGTTGTCGTGAAAAAACTGCGGCTTTCGTCGCGGGTGAAAAAAGGCGACAAAATTACACTGGAAGCCGATACGACTGCGAACCCCGATGCCGTCTATGCCTTGCTCGAACAGATCAGCAAAACATTGCCGATGAATATGTACAACATCACTCAGGTTGAGCTTGTGGCTTCGGTGGTGGTGGATGCGGACAAGCCCGCAAAACTGGTGAAGTTTCACATCACGCACCCCAATTCTTGTTCGCTCAAATACGACGAACTGGACTTGAAGCTGCGCGATATGCTGGTGGCTTCCAAGCTCGAACCCAAGATGCCAGCAGAAGAAGTGGATGCAGTTGAGGCATGACACCACAAGCCACACTGATTGAGCTATTGGGGCGCGTGGGTGCCAGCCAAGGTGCTGCGGTGTTGGTCAATGACGACGAGCTGAGCCAGTGGCCAAGTGCGGCAGTGGCGGCGATGAAAACTCAGCGGCTGCTTACGAAAGCGCGCCCGGCAAGCAGCGCGATATGTCCGGGCTGCGAGCGTGATTGTGTGATGCCGGTGCATGTCTTACCCGCTGAAGGTAAGCGGCCTGTACGCGCTTTCATTTCGTGCGACAAGCGGGACGACACGAGCAATGTACCTGTTGATTTTCCCAAGCTGGAGCAGTGGCAAGCAACGGGCGAATTGATTGCCACCGCGCTGGCAAATTTGCTTGGGTTCAGTGAATTGCCCAAAGCGGTAGGCAGCAACCAATGGCATATCGGCACGCTCAAGGGGGTGAAGCATAATAGCTCAATCAAGCTGCTGGCTGGTGACGGCCTCACGCTTTCGCTTGCCGGTCGCGCTGTCCCGCTCGCGGAGGTGTTGACCATTGAGGAAAATGCCCTCGCGCTGGACAAGGCTGCGCTGATCCGCTTGGTGGACAATCCGGCAGGCGATGCCGAAGCAGAGGATCTCAAAGAAATTGAAGTATCCGATTTTGGTATTGATGAATTCAAAAAGTATCCAGTGACCAACGCAATGCCTTCCGTTTCAGCCTCGGAAATACGATGGAAATTTACTGTGATCAAGTCCGAGGATGCGAATGAAAAATGGTGGAAGAAAATGATGCGCAACGCATCGGACAATGGCTTAAAAGAGTGCAGGGTTGGCGGTGGCAAGAAGGGGCGTGGCGGCTCAATGTGGCGACCAGACCTGATTGCCGTTTGGTTGGTGGATCGCACAGACAAAAAGTTGGAAGGGAACATGAGCAAAAATGCTGCACGCGCCTCACTCAAAAAGATTGCGGGATATGAAGAAACTGCCGAGGATTTGTTCCCGAAAGACGAGTGACCGCCACGAATTGCCGTAGTGTATTGCCGTAACCGAATTACATCAATTTGGCCAATCCAGCGCCAATGCTAGACCTATTGCCGTATAACCACATACGGAAACCATACGGCATGTAAATAGTTGTGCGAATGCTCCGCAGCATTCCTCAACTGTACGAACAAGACCAGCAACATACGCGGAGCACCCGGTCTTGTTCGTTAGGACAATATCATGGCCGCACAACTGCAATCCTTTCTCAGAATCAAGCAAGTCAAACTATTGACGGGTTTCTCGCGTAGTTGGATATATGACGCAATCCGTCGGGGTGATTTCCCCGCTCCCATTTCCATTGGTGCCAGAGCTGTGGCATGGACAGAAAATTCAATAAGGAGTTGGCAAGCGCAACGAATTGAGCAAAGTCGCAAGACTGTAGCCTGATTGGAGGCTGCCATGACCACTACTGATATGACAGTTTCCGAGATCGAGCCGGATGAAGCCGGTAAAGGCGGCGAAGGCGGTGTTTTGATGGTGACGAATGCCGAATTTGTCGCTGCGGTTTTCCCGTCTGTGCCCGAGGGCGCGTTTGCTGCGGTTTGTTCCAAGGCCGGTGACCCCGGCGTGGGCGGTTGGTTGGCCAGTCGCGCTGATTCAGCAATCGAAAATCTTTCCGCTGGGCAGAACAACTTCGTCGGGTGTTCGAGTTTCTACCCCGGCGATGACAGTTCATTCAAGGCGCGCAAGGCGCAGTTTGCCGCCTGTCATTTCTTGATGCTCGACGATCTGGGCACCAAGGTTCCTCTGGAACGACTGGCCGATTTTGAGTTGTCCTGGCTGATCGAGACAAGCCCCGGCAATCATCAGGGCGGAATCATTCTCGCTGATCCGATTACCGATGGCGATGTGGCAGTGCGGCTGCTGAACGCGGTGATTGACGCCGGGCTGTGCGACCCTGGCAGCTCACAGCCATTAACCAAGTGGGCGCGGTTGCCGGTGGCGATCAATGGCAAACCCAAACATGCGGATGAAGCTGGCGCACCGTTTCGCTGCCGTCTGGTCGAATGGCGACCTGATAAACGCTACACGCCGCAAGAGATTGTGGATGGGCTGCAATTGGAACTGGCACCGGCTGGGCGACCTAAGAAGGAAGCCAAACCCGCTGCGGATAATCCGCGCAGTATAGGCAACGAGGCCGACGAGGTGCTGACACCAAAGGCTGCGGAGAATCCAGTGGTGAGTGCGCTCAAGGCGCGCGGCCTCTACAAAACGCCGTTGGGTTCGGGTAAGCACGATGTTAGTTGTCCGTGGGCGCAGGAGCATACCGATGGACTGGATACCGGTGCTGCCTATTTTGAACCGGACGAACTGTATCCATTGGGTGGATTCTGTTGCCAGCACTCGCACCGCGAGAAGTTTCACATCCGGCAGTTGCTCGAATTCTTGGGCGTGCGCAACGCCGAGGCGCGGCACAAGCCGGTAATCCGTGTGGTCGCCGGTGATCTGCATCGCGTGGTGGATGCGGCAGAAAAAGAGTTGGCGAATCGCGGCAGGCATTATCAGTCTGGTGGTTTGATAGTGTCGGTCTCGACTGATCCTACATCTGGCGACCCTTCCATCGTGCCAACTAGCGCCCCCGCACTCACACGGGAGTTGTCAATCGCGGCGAGTTGGGAGAAGTACGACGGTCGAGCGGAAGATTGGGTGCGCTGTGATCCACCGACGAAGCACACAGCAATTCTTTACGACTCGCAGCGCTTCCGTCATTTGCCACCACTGGCAGGCGTGGTGAGACAGCCCTATTTTCGTGAATCGGACGGCGTGCTGATTACCCATGCCGGTTATGACAAAACCTCGCAGCGCTTCGGCGTTTTCGATGCTCGTCAATTTGTTATGCCTGACCCGACACCCGAGGCAGCACGGGCGGCGCTGACCCTGCTGGAAGAACTGCTCAACGAGTTTCACTTCGTCGCAGCCACCGATAAAGCCGCCGCACTATCGGCCATCTTCACCGCCGTGGTGCGCCCGTCGCTGGCGTATGCGCCCGGCTTTCACGCAAAGGCGCCGGTTTTCGGTAGCGGCAAGACTTATCTGTGCGAGCTGATCGGCGCATTCGCCGGGCCTGCCGGCAATGCCAAGGTGAGTTATCCGACCACGTCAGAAGAAGCAACCAAGGTGATTCTTTCTCTGCTGCTGACCAGCCCTGCGGTGATTGAGTTTGACGATATGGACACCGACTGGATTCCGCACGGAACGATCAAGCGAATGCTGACTGCCGAGCAGATTACTGACCGGATTCTGGGGGTGAGCAAGACGGCGACGGTCAGTACGCGGACTTTGTTTTTGGGTTCGGGTAACAATGTTGGCCCGGTGCGCGATCTTCTGCGGCGTGTGCTGACGATACACATTGATCCACGCTGCGCGACACCGGCAACGATGACGTACAAAAACTACCCGGTCGATAAGGTACGCAAGCAGCGCGGGCTTTATGTGGCGGCTGTGCTGACTATCATCCTGGCATGGCGCAAGGCCGGTTCGCCGCGCGCTGGCGTTGAAAGCATTGTCACCTTCGGTGGGGCATGGTCGGAATATTGCAGGCATCCGTTGATGTGGCTTGGGCATCCTGACCCGGCCACGGCACTGCTGGAACAGGTCAAGCATGACCCAGACGGTGATGCACTCGCTGGGCTGATGGCGGAATGGCGTGCTACATTCGGCTCGACACCAGCGACGGTACGCAAGGCCGTTGAGCGGGCTGAACTGGGCCACACCGACCTGCTCGATGCGATGCGGGAATTTCCGGTTGAGGAAAAGGGTTCAATCAATCGCTCGAAGCTGGGCTGGTTGCTGAAAAAGAATGCGAACCGGATCGTCGGTGGCTTTGTGTTTCAACAATCGACTGCGGACGGTCGCACTGCATGGCGGGTGGTTGCTGCGAATCCACCGCCTTTAACGCCTTCACCGCCTTTCACCGTGACAGTTGCAAAAACTGTCACGCAATCCTCGAATGTGGAGGTGGTGATATGACCCCGGTGGAAATCATCGAACAGGCGACCGTGGAAGGTGTGACTCTCACGCTCACCCCTGCTGGCACCATCACCGCGATCGGCGAACAGTCGGCAGTGGATAGATGGCTGCCATTCATCCGCGACAACAAGCCAAGCATTCTGTGCGAGTTACAGCGCGAACGCAGGCGCGCGAAAGTGGTGGCCATACTGGAAGCTGCACCCGACACACGCTATGCCGTCCTTGTTGCGGACGCATCTACCGATCCGGTCGTCGTCGCAGTCGGCATTCGGAAGATCGCCACCTTCGAACTGGAAATTCCTCACAAATATTACGACAGCATGACGCTGCTGGAACTCATTGAAAAACATTCTGGAGAAAATTATGCAAACAATTGAAAACGATTCTGCCGTGGTTCCATTTCCGGCAACGCCTGCTGATGAAACACCGCAGAACAACTACGAACCAGTGCGCTACAACGCCATGAAGCACGGCATCCTGTCCAGGCTGGCGGTGCTGGCCCATGAAGATGCTGGCGAGTTCGGTGACTTGCTGGCGGCACTGGTGGAGGAACACCAACCGGCGGGCGCAACCGAGATGCACCTTATTGAAGAGCTGGCAGCGATTATCTGGCGCAAGCGGCGGGTATTGATGGCTGAAGGCGCAACGATCAATCAAGGCTTGAAGAGTGCGGTGAAGAATGCCGAGAGCGTAATCCCTTCGGCGGCACCGTTTCAAGGCGGGCTATCGGGTAAAGATACAGATCTGAGAGATGTTGTGACCGCCACACCGAGCGAGAACGCGGAAAGCCTGCAATATGCCAATCTTGATCTGAAGGCGACCGAGCGGGCAAGGGCGATTCTTTACAAAGGCGGCGCGAATGCCTATGAGAAAGCCCGTCGGGCGCTGCACGAAGACTCACGAGATTCGTGGGATGAAGGCGTCGAGGATGAATCCTACTCAGCGGATGCAGAAGGGATGGAGACATGGATACGTGAATGGCTGATGCCGTATTGCTATCAACGTGAAAGGGAAGCCCAGCATCAACCGGCAATCAAGGCGCAAACCTTGGGTGAAGGGTTGCAAGCGCATCGTCTTGAGAAGCTGAATCGCTATGAAGTTCATCTTGACCGCAAATTTGAACGCACTTTAGCCATGCTTCTGAAGATGAAACAGCTTCGCGGTTGAGCGTAACTCCATTAAATTAGAGCAAAAATTACATCATGCAAATCAGCCTGAAACGCAGGTGGTATATGTGTTTGGTGGATTTTAGACGGTAATGGCAATGAGCCATATGCTAAATCTGACTAATGATTTAGGCAAAATCTGGGGGAAATAAAAATGGGCGGCATGAATAGCGGGCGGCGAAACCAAGGCGGCAAGGACACGACGAATGATTATTGGGCGCTGGATGTACGGCGGATGCAACGAGACGGCTTACTGACAGCGGGGCGATCATTCGGCTGGAACTGGCTTCGCAACGCTGAGACCGTGGCATCAATCCAAGTGCAGACTGAAGCCGACCGAGTGATCCTCGATTACCGGCACCGGAGCGGTGGAAGCGAATGGAAGAAACAGAATTACCCGGTACGAGTTGAATGGACACCCTGCCACTATGGCGGTGCGCGGGCATGGTTTATCTGCCCGGCAAATGGATGTGGGCGTCGTGTAGCGATTCTCTATGGTGGCGGCATCTTTGCTTGTCGGCATTGCTACAAATTGGCCTACGCTTGTCAGCGGGAAACCTCAGATGATCGAGCAGCACGACGTGCCGACACTATCAGGGGGCGGCTGGGCTGGGATGTTGGCATCTTGAATCCACCTGGTGGCAAACCGAAGGGGATGCACTATCGCACCTACCAACGATTGACCTACAGGCATAATACTTTTGTCGGGGTCTCGCTGGCCGGGATGGCAAAACGGTTCGGGATGATCGACAAGGCTTTAGGTGGTATCGACGAAGACTTGAATCTGTTTCGCAAAAACAAGGTGTAGTCAGTACCCTAACCCAGATTGCAAGGATTCTTGTTAAATAAGGCGTGTGACCACGCTGTCAGGTGTGGTTCTCCACTATTCCTGCGCATGTGGGCATTACTAGAATTACTTATGCGTCATGGGCAGGTTACACACTGAGCGCGCTGGAACAAATGGCAGGAGGGGGCCACCCAAATTCTCTGGTTCTTTTGATCAAGTACCGAGCTCTATTATTTACTTGTTAAAACTTACGGAAAAACGGCTCACCCGCGCAGTGCCTGCACGCACGCGAGAGGAATAATCGAATCAGCGAAATTTTCCGCTCATTACAAAGACCCAGCACGCACACGGAGGAATAATTTAATATGAAAAAAATATCACGAAACTTGAAAAGAGAAATAAATAAAGCGGCTCATGCTGCTGGCGTAGCTCACGCCAAGAAAGTGAAGACCACATTGAGGGCAAAAGCTAGTCACCGTTTGAACAATGGCGAAAATTTTGACGTAGATGACTTCCCAGCCTGCGCTGAAGCATTTCCAGAGCTGAGCGATATGGATGACCTGCGCTACCCACCACGATCCTGATACATTTTTTCGAGAAGCTTAATTTTCATGGGCGACATTATGTTGCCAAAGACACAGGGCGGTTCAAATCTTTGGGAAAGCAGCAGGACTAGACCTCACCTATGCCCATGCGGACAATTAATTTCTGTTTGGATTGTTTGATTTAATAAATTCGGAAAACCCCTTGTCTATTGGGTGGCGCGGGAAGAATAAATGAGATGACACCCCGTATATAGGTTCTGGATAGAGGCTTTCACTTGCGGGTAATTCAGCCCCCGACCGCCCGCTACTCACTAAATTTTTACAAGGGGGTAGAAATTCTAAAAGGTGGAAAGTATTGGACGCTGTTTGCAACATGGCATCAAGCCAAAGGGAATGCCTTCACGCACCTATCATCGGCTGACCATCAGGCATGATGCGCATGTGTGACATGTCGCTGAACATAATGCAGCAGAGCCTGCGGATGATTAGAGCGAGGCTGGGCGGTATCGACGAGGACATGAATCTGTTTCGCAATCTCGAGGTGTAGCGAAATTTGGGAGCCACACTTGGCGGATGGGAAGCGTGGCAGATTGAGCTGGGAAGGAGCAGAGCAGCGCGACCACACGCAGCCCGACAGGTTGGAGGTGATTCTGGTGCGTGTTACTGAATGGCAGCTTCTGGCCAGGCAGATCGAGAAGCTGACCGAGTACAATGTGCCAATATTAGAAGGACGAGTTGGTTCTTGATAATAACGTCAAAACGTGTATAGTCACTTCATCGCCGATTTGTTCACCAGCTTGCGGGGCGATTCATAAATTCCAGCTAAAGCGGAGAAAAACCCGTTTTCAGCAGCCAAGCTAAAACGGGTTTTTTGTTGTGC